>VCCI02000004.1 GCA_005938025.2 Inquilinus sp. KBS0705
ACACTTGTTTTGAAATACAAAGTCCTCATCCCTACATCCTACCCTAAACCACCTAATAATTACCCGGTTTTGTAACTTATTATACACAGTTCGCATAATTATTAATTACTTGCTAAATTTAGCTTGTATTAATCACCACATCACAATGAGAAAGATCTACGCCTTTTTATTTTTTATTTGTGCGGCTACCTCTGCTTTTGCGCAAAGCAATTACGTAACAGAGCACTACACTAAAAAAGATGTTTACATCACCATGCGCGATGGTATTAAACTCTTCACCTCCATATATACCCCTAAAGATGCATCAAAGGATAATAAATACCCTATAATGATGCAGCGCACCTGCTACAGCATCGCCCCTTACGGCGAAACTAAATACCCCGGCCAGTTGGGCCCGTCAAAATACATGATGCAGGAGGGTTATATTTTTGTGTACCAGGATGTGCGCGGCCGCTACAAAAGCGAAGGCACCTGGACCAACATGACCCCGGTGATTGATGATAAAAAAAGCAAAAAGGATGTGGACGAAGGATCGGATACTTATGACACTATTGATTGGCTGATAAAAAACGTTACCGGTAACAACGGCAAAGTGGGCCAATGGGGCATTAGCTATCCGGGCTTTTATACTGCCGCCGGCATACTAAGCGGCCACCCCGCGTTAAAGGCATCATCGCCGCAGGCACCTATCTCCGATTTCTTTTTTGACGATTTCCACCATAACGGTGCTTTTATTGAAAGTTATTTTTTCACCTTCCCGGTATTTGGTGTACAAAAAAAGGATACCACAGCTAATAGCTGGTTTACCAGCCAAATGATAAACCCAGGCACCAAGGATGGCTACCAATTTTTGCTTGACCTTGGTCCGCTAAAAAACGCGCAGAAATACTATAAAGACAACTTTTACTGGCAGGAAACCATTGACCACCCCAGCTATGACGAGTTTTGGCAAAAACGTGGTTTGTTAAAACACTACAACAAGGTTAAACCGGCGGTAATGCTGGTTGGCGGCTGGTTTGATGCCGAGGATTTGACAGGCCCGCTGGCTATTTACAAAACCATAGAGAAGAAAGACCCTAATGCTTACAATACCATTGTAATGGGTCCGTTTGGGCATGGCAGGTGGTCGCGAGAGACGGGGCACACCATGCACAGCAACATCTACTTTGGCGATAGCATTGCCACTTTCTATCAAAAAAGCATCGAGCAGAAGTTTTTTAACCATTTCCTGAAAGGTAACGGCGATAAAAACAGTGGCCTGCCCGAAGCCTATATGTTTAATACCGGCAAAAAAGAATGGCAAACATTTGATAAATGGCCTTCGCCGGCAGCTACACATCAAAAGCTTTACCTAAGCGCCGATGGCAAACTTGCCGAAGCACAGCCTGCCACACAAGCCGGTACCAGCTTTGTAAGCGACCCGCTAAAGCCCGTACCTTATACGGAGGATAATACCACAACAGTTGGCTTTACACCGCATAATTACATGAGCGAGGACCAGCGCTTTGCCGGCCGCCGCACCGATGTATTGGTTTTTCAGACAGATATACTGGCCGATGATGTTACCCTTGGCGGCGAAATAATGGCGAAGCTTAAAGTAGCCACTACCGGCACCGATGCCGATTGGATTGTGAAACTGATAGATGTTTACCCGGCAAACGAGCCTAACAACGCTTATATGCCCAACAAAAACATTATCCTGAGCAATTACTGGCAAATGGTGCGGTCGCAAATAATGCCGGCGCGTTTCCGTAACAGTTTTGAAAAACCGGAGGCCATGGTGCCAAACCAAAAAACTGATGTCAACTTTCACCTGAACGATGTGCTGCATACCTTTAAAAAGGGCCATCGTATAATGATACAAGTACAAAGCACATCGTTTCCGCTGTATGCGCGTAACCCGCAAAAATTTGTAGAAAACCCATACAAAGCCGAAGAAAGCGATTACATAAAAGCAACCCACACGGTATTTAACGATAGTTATATAGATGTGGAGGTGTTGAAGTAGGGGGATAAAAGGTTAGAGATTGGGGCTTAGTTCCTATCTGCTTTAAAGAATTTAGATTTAATAATACTGATAATAAACGAATGAAAATAAACCACAAGCTTTTATGCTTTACAGCATTGCTGCTGTTACCATACCTTACCTTTGCCCAAGGCCGTCGCGAAACATTTACCCGTGCCGATACTTTGCGCGGCATGCTTACGCCATTACGTACCTGCTACGACATTAACTATTATCACCTGGATGTGAAGTTTGATATCGATAATAAATACATTAGCGGTAACGTGTTGTTCAAGTTCACTACGGTTGATGATTTCACCAAGCTACAGTTCGATCTGTTTGCCAATCTAAAAGTAGATAAGGTGGTTTACAAAGGCCAGGAAGTACCATTTACCCGCGAATTTAACGCGGTGTTTGTCACCTTCCCTAAAACTATTGCCAAAGGCACAAAGGATGGATTTACCGTATACTATTCGGGCAACCCAACCATTGCCAAACGCGCCCCATGGGATGGCGGTATAGAGTATAATGTAGATTCGCTTGGCCATAAATGGGTATCAACCGCCTGCCAGGGCATAGGCGCCAGTATATGGTGGCCTACAAAAGACCACCAGGCCGATGAGGTAGATAGCGCGCTGATTAGTATAAGTGTGCCTGACGGCTTAAAAGATGTATCAAACGGGCGTTTACGCAAGGTTACCAAGCTAAAGGATAGCTACACTCGTTTCGATTGGTTTGTATCTAACCCCATCAATAACTACGACATTGAAGCCAACATTGGCGATTACGCGCACTACTCGGGCGTATACAATGGCGAAAAAGGTAAGCTGACCATGGATTTTTGGCCGCTAAGCTATAACCTGGAGAAAGCCAAAAAACAATGGGGCGAAAATGCACCCAAAATGCTCAAAGCTTTTGAACACTGGTTTGGCCCCTACCCTTTTTACGAAGATGGCTACAAACTGGTGGAGAGCCATCACCTGGGTATGGAGCACCAAAGCGGCACAGCTTATGGCAATCACTACCAAAACGGCTACCTGGGTCGCGATCTATCGGGCACTGGCTGGGGTTTAAAATGGGATTTTATTGTGGTACACGAAAGTGGCCACGAATGGTTTGGCAACAACATTACCAGTAAGGATGTTGCCGATATGTGGGTACACGAAAGCTTCACCAACTACAGCGAATCGTTATTTATTGAAGATAACTGGGGCAAACAGGCCGGGCAGGAATATGTGCACGGTACCCGTATGGCCATCCAGAACGCCGCCCCTATACAAGGGCCGTATAACGTAAACAGATCAGGTTCGGGCGATATGTATTATAAAGGCGGCAATATGCTGAACATGATACGCACCATTATAAACGACGATGAAAAATGGCGAAGTATTTTGCGCGGGTTAAACAAAACCTTTTACCACAAAACCGTAACCTACGAGGATATTACAGGCTATATAAACGAGCAAAGCGGCAAAAACCTTAACCCTGTATTTGAGCAGTATTTAAAATACACCACCTTACCTACGCTGGAGTTTATGAACATTAACGGTAAAATGATGGTGCGCTGGGTAGCCGATGTGCATGGTTTTAACATGCCGGTTAAAGTGCGCGTTAAAGGCGGCGAGTATAAATTCATCATCCCTAAAACAAGCTTTGCCCCGCTTGAGCTTGACGGCGCAACTAAAGACAACATTGAGGTAGATACCTTTAACTATTACATTGGTGTATTAGTAGATTAAATAAGAAGTTTTAAAAAACCCGCCATGCCGAACTCGTTTAGCATGGCGGGTTTTTATTTTCAAAATAGTGCAACGTTTTAGTTACATCTGCGTCTAATAAAAACAAACTAAAAACCCCAATGAAAGCACTACAAAAAATTTTAATGGCTGCCTTATTCGTCGCCATAAGCAGCTATAGCTTTGCAAAAACCACCATTGCCAAAGCTTTTGATAGCGAAGACCGCCACTTAACCGGCTTTAACGCTGTACGCGTTGCCGGGTCATTTGATGTTTATATTGTACAAGGTTCTACCGAATCAGTTAAGGTTGAGGCACCGTCGGATGTTATTGGTAACATAGTTACCGAGGTTGAAGACGGTGTATTGGTAATACGCAACAAAAAAAGTATCAACTGGAACTGGACAGGTAATAAAAAGATGGTGATCTATGTTTCCATCAAAGATGTAACCGGTGTTAGCCTTGCAGGTTCGGGCGATGTTTATTTTAAAGAGGGCTTAAAAGCTCCTTCTTTCAAATTAAAGCTAACCGGCTCGGGCGACATTACAGGCAAACTGGATGTTAAGAATTTAGAAAGCAGCATTTCGGGCTCTGGTGATATTACTGTAACCGGCCGTGCCGAAACTTCAACCGTAAGCGTAGTAGGCTCGGGCGATTATACTGCTCAAGACCTAACTACTACCACTACATCAGTAAGGGTAGCAGGTTCGGGCGATGCAAGGGTTAACGCTTCATTAAAAATTGATGCCTCGGTTGTAGGCTCGGGCGATGTACACTATACTGGTGGCGCTACCAACATTTCCAGCTCAAAAGCAGGAAGCGGCAGCATCAGCAGGATGTAATATAAGTAAAAGCTTTACGCAAAAAAAAGAGGGGCTCGTGATGATCACGAGCCCCTCTTTTTTTTATGTTGAGCGTTATGCTAATTGCTTAGCCAGTTTATCAGCCAATACTGATTTTGGAACTGCGCCTATTTGCTTGTCTACAATTTCGCCATTTTTGAAGTATAACAAGGCCGGGATATTACGGATGCCATACTTTACAGAAATACCGGGATTAAGGTCAACATTTACTTTACCTACAACGGCTTTGCCATCGTATTCTTTAGCAATATCTTCTACTACAGGGCCAACCATTCTACATGGACCGCACCACTCTGCCCAAAAATCAACAAGTACCGGTTTATCTGATTTAAGAACAAGTTCTTCAAAGTTTGCATCAGTTATTTCTAAAGCCATGATTTATATTTTTAAATTTTGTTGTACAAATATATACTATTCAAATAGCTTGCCACAAGTACCCGCATGACAATGTGACAATTATATTATTAACACCTACCTATTTGACAGTGGCTTTATTAACAATCCTATTATAAATTATACATACCACCATCAGCAATTAATTCGGCACCTAATAAATAGGTAGAATCATCGGAAGCGAAGAAAGTAATTATTTTGGCCAGCTCGTCCATGGTACCAAAGCGGCCGATAGGTATTAGTTTAGTAATCGCCTCATCCCTTTGCTGTGACTGATTATCTGTAAGTCCCAGCTTTCCGGCGCTGTGTAATGGTGTACCTACAGGGCCGGGGCTTACCGAATTCACTCTTATGCGGCGCGGTAAAAGTTCGGCAGCCAGGTTTTTGGTGAGCGAAAGCAAAGCCGCTTTACTTGCTGCATAAACACTTGCACCCGGCATACCAATGTGCGCATTAATAGAGGTGTTAAACACAATAGAGCCGCCATCATTTACAAGAGGCAATAATTGCTGCAAGGTAAAATAAGCACCCTTGAAGTTTACATCCATTATCTCATCAAACATATCCTCGCTCATTTGGTCAACCGAGTTAAACTTACCTATGCCGGCGTTAATAAATATAATATCGATATTGGGGGCAACGGCTTTTACCTGGGCACCAAGGGTTTTTATTTGCGCCATATCACCACTATCGGCAATTACGCCCGACGCATTGCTGCCAAGCAGGGCAACTGCTTCATCAATAGCTTTTTGGTTACGCCCTGTGATGATCACTTTTGCACCCTGGGCGATAAATTCTTGTGCTGTGGCCAGGCCTATTCCACTATTTCCGCCTGTTATTACGGCTGTTTTATTAGCTAACTTTTTCATTATCTTTGTTTTAATACATCAAATGTAGGTGCAATCTAATCATTTGGCAAGAATGCACCATTTTGTTTGCAGCGCACTATTTGGTAGGATATGGGCGCAATCGGTTTAAATCCATTTTCAATTTATTAAGATGACAAAACAAAGACACCCGGAATACACATGCAGCATGGAAGCGGCCTTAAGTGTAATAAGCGGTAAGTGGAAATTGAAAATACTGAACCAATTATTAAACGGACCGAGGCGTTACAGCGAAATAAACCGCAACATAACCGGCATTACTGAAAAGATGCTATCGCAGCAGCTACGAGAATTGGAAGAGGATAAAATTATAACCCGAAAAGTTTACCCCGAAGTGCCCCCACGCGTTGAATACGCCTTTACCGACCTGGGCAAACGCCTTACAGATATTTTTTACACCTTAGAAATTTGGGGCAGCCATTTTTTAAGCGAAAACAGGGATACTATTAAAGTAGCCGATATTAGCTGTTATACCTTAAAAGATACCGCGCCGCAAGCCCTAAGCAACTAAAGCAACACCGCCTGCATATTGGTTAAACTGTATATATCGGCCATCAGGTCGTCGCTTGGGCTTACCTTATGTGTTTTTGATAGCAAGTTAACATACATGGCCTCTTCGCCGTCGTTTATTTTGAATTTAAGCTGGCAGCTTTTTGCCGGGTACTTTTCGTTATTGGTATTGATAACTTGTTGCAGGCTATCCAGCAATTGATTGTTTAAGGCGCGCACATCCAAACAAACCGTTAACGATTTGGTGAGCTTATCGCGCATTTCTGATAACAGGCACATGGTGGTTATGCGCAGGTCCCAATTATCTTTTTGGCGGAATTTTTCTTCGATGTTACCCTTTATATGTAAAAAGTAACCCTCTACCATCAGGTTGCGGAATTTCACATAGTCTTCGCCAAAAAAGGCAAATTCGTACGATTCGTTGTAATCTTCTAAAACAAAAGCACCAAAGGGCTTACCCATTTTAGTAAATTTATGCTGCACGCTTGATACCAGCCCGCCTATGCATATTTCGCCGCGTTTACGTAGGTTAGCCAAGTTGTTCATCACCTCTTCACCCCCCTCGCCCGAGCGGGCTTTTTGGATGTTCTTTAGTTCGGTAATGGTGGTATTGCAGTATTTATCTATTTCGAATTTAAAATTATCTAAAGGGTGGCCGGTTAGGTAAATACCAATCACCTCCTTTTCGTATTTCAGCTTTTCTATAAGCGCCCATTCCTCGGCATCGGGCATTGCCGGTTCGGGTATATACGATGCCACCGACCCGCCAAATAACGACGACTGCGAGCTGCTTTGCGTATTTTGGTAATCGTTACCATATTTAATAAGGCGTTCTATACCGGTTAACAGGCCGTTTTCTGTTTTGGCAAAAAATTGTGCACGGTTTAAATCAAATTCATCAAACGCGCCGCCATAAACCAAATTTTCGTAAGCCTTGCGGTTTACTGATCGTGTGTTAGATCGTTGCGCAAAATCGTAAACGCTTTTATATGGGCCGCGTTCTGTACGTTCTTCAATAATACTTTCAACAGCCTTTTCGCCTACGCCTTTTACGCCGGTAAGCCCAAAACGTACCTGCCCCTTTTTATTTACGGCGAAAGCCATGTCGCTCTCGTTAATATCAGGACCTAATACCTCAACACCCATACGGCGGCACTCCTCCATAAAGAAGGTGATCTTCTCCATGTTATTTTGGTTGTTCAATACCGCCGCCATATATTCTGACGGATATTTTGCCTTTAAATAAGCCGTTTGATAGGCCACAAAAGCATAACAAGTAGAGTGCGATTTATTAAACGCGTATTGGGCAAATGCTTTCCAGTCGTTCCAAATTTTGGTAAGCTTATCTTTAGGGTGACCTTTGGCTATGGCGCCATCCATAAACTGGGCCTCCATTTTGTTGAGTACGTCAATTTGCTTTTTACCCATTGCTTTACGCAAAACGTCGGCATCGCCCTTACTAAAGCCTGCCAGCTTTTGCGACAGAAGCATCACCTGCTCCTGGTATACGGTAATACCATAGGTTTCGCCCAGGTATTCTTCCATATCAGCCAGATCGAAAACAATGGGTTCTAAGCCATGCTTACGTTTAATAAAGTTGGGTATATACTCTATCGGCCCCGGGCGGTATAGGGCGTTCATGGCAATCAGGTCTTCAAATTTATCGGGCTTTAGGTCGCGCAGATACATTTGCATACCGTCGCTTTCAAACTGGAAAGTACCGTTGGTATCGCCACGCTGGTAAAGCTCATAAGTTTCCTGGTCGTCAAGCGGAATATAATCTATATCAATTTCAACACCATGATTTTGCTTTATTAGCCTTAGCGCATCCTTAATAATGGTAAGGGTTTTAAGGCCCAAAAAGTCCATCTTAATTACGCCGGCGTCTTCAATTACACGGCCATCATATTGGGTAACCAGCAGGTCCGAATCTTTGGCTGTTGCTACGGGTACAATATCCGTAAGGTCATAAGGCGCTATGATGATACCTGCGGCATGCACACCTGTGTTACGTACCGATCCTTCCAGCTTTTCGGCCTCGCGTAATACTATACCCTTTAAATCCGGCGATTTGTATATCACCTGCAATTCGGGCACCTGCTCAATAGCGGTTTTTAGGTTAATGCCTAATGTTTCGGGCACCAATTTTTTTAAGGCGTTCACTTCAGACAGTGGCATATCCAACACACGGCCTACATCCTGTATACTGGTACGGGCAGCCATCGAGCCGTAGGTAATAATTTGGGCTACCTGGTTTTTGCCATATTTATCAACCACATAGTCTATAACCTTTTGGCGGCCGGCATCATCAAAGTCCGTATCAATATCGGGCATGCTCTTCCTGTCGGGGTTAAGGAAACGCTCGAACAGGAGGTTATACTTCAGTGGGTCGATATTGGTGATACCTGTACAATAGGCCACCACCGATCCCGCTGCCGAACCACGACCGGGGCCAATAAATACGCCCATATCGCGCCCTGCTTTTATAAAGTCGGCCACAATTAAAAAGTACCCGGCAAAACCCATGGTACGTATAGTAAACAGCTCGAAGTTGATGCGTTCCTCAGCTTCGGGGCTAATATCTTTATAACGCTCTTTGGCACCTAAAAAGGTAAGGTGCTTTAAATACTCCCATTGATTAAGGGTATCGGCATCGGGCGTTTTGTGTATTTTAAATTCTTCGGGTATAACATAGTTAGGCAATAAAATATCCCTTTTTAGCTTTAAGGTTTCTACCTTATCCACTATCTCGTTAGTGTTATCTAACGACTCGGGGATATCATGAAACAGTTTACCCATTTCGGCCTGCGTTTTAAAATAAAACTGGTCGTTAGGGAACCCAAAGCGGTAGCCCTTACCTCCTTCTTCATCAGTAGCAATGGGGGTGCTTTGCATATCGCCGGTGTTTACACACAGCAAAATATCGTGGGCGTTAGAGTCCTGCTGATCCACATAGTGCGAATCGTTTGAGCAGATCACCTTAACATTATACTTTTTGGCAAATTTAGCCAGCACGTTGTTTACCGTTTCCTGCTCGGGGATCTCGTGGCGCTGCATTTCGATGTAAAAATCTTCGCCAAACAGGTCAAGCCACCATTTAAACTCTATTTCGGCGGCAGCTTCACCATCGCGCAAAATAGCCTGCGGCACCGATGCACCAATACAGCAGGTAGTAGCAATAATGCCTTTATGGTGTTTTAAAATAAGTTCTTTATCAATGCGGGGCCATTTACTATACAAACCCTCCATGTACCCCAGCGAGCATAATTTAATAAGGTTTTGGTATCCCTCGGCATTTTTAGCCAACATTAGCTGGTGGTAACGTTTATCTTTATGCTCTTTGGTAAATTGCTTTTTGTGCCTGTCATCTACTACGTAAAACTCGCAGCCAACTATAGGCTTAATATTATGTTTACCGGCTTCAGCCACAAACTTAAACGCGCCAAACATATTGCCATGGTCGGTAATGGCCAAAGCCTTCATCCCATCGGCAGCCGCTTTTTTATACAGCTTTGATATATCAGCTGCACCGTCAAGTAAACTAAACTGGGTATGTACGTGTAAGTGCGAAAAATCGGGCATGGTATATCAGTCTCTCTATATCGTGTGGATGACAAATTTACCAAAAATCGTTGCTTAAAGTTGTGTATGTTGAAAAATTACAAGCTATATTCACTATCTGTAAAATGCTTAGATATATCAAATATTTTACAGCAATTTCTCCGGATCTTATAAAAACAAATCAGCCTTTACAAGTGTTAAAAAAATACAATTACGCTGTAAAGGCATACTGTTTGATAATTTATAAGAAAATACCTTAACTATCACGAATTTGGAACGATTTGGACGCATAGCCCTTAAAACAATACTTTGGATAATTGCGAGCATCATATTTTTGGTGTTGCTTGTGGTTATTTTAATACAGGTTCCTGCTGTGCAAAATTTTGCGAAAGATAAGGCGGTAACTTTTTTACAAAATAAAATCCATACCAAAGTAGAGATTGGCCATATTAGCCTTGGCCTGCCCAAACTGCTGGTTTTAGAGAACGTTTATTTTGAGGATCAGAAAAAAGATACCCTTATAGCCGGCGATAAGTTAAAGGTAGATATCACCCTTTTTAAACTGCTGCATAACAAGGTTGAAATAAACGAAATAAACCTGGAAGGCATTACCGCCAAGGTAAGCCGCGGCCCCGATAGCCTTTTTAACTTTGATTATATTATTAAAGCCTTTGCCGGCGAACAAAAAAAAGAGGTAAAGCCCGAAGACACCACATCAACCATGAAATTCTCGGTTGATAAGATCATTTTAGACCGTATAAACATTGCCTACAAAGATGTAACCACCGGCAACGATGTTAAATTTTTGCTGGGGCACTTTGATACCCGCATTAAGGATTTTGATATGGATAAAATGAAATTTACCATACCCAAAATAAACCTGAGCGGCGTTAACGCGCGCATTATACAAACACCGGCAGGCTCGTCTATTTCACAAGCGGCTACGGTAGATACCGCTGTTAAGCCGCTAAATATGACCCTTACCCTGGGTGAGATAAACGTAGATAAGGTAAAACTAGATTATAAAAGCAGCGAAATGACTGCCCTGGTAGACCTGGGCAAGTTTTTGGTGAATATGGATAAGATAGATTTGAAGAACCAATTTGTGGGTATTAAATCTGTTACCTTAAACGACACTAAAGCCGGCTTTACGTTTGCTAAACCACAAACGGTAACAAAAGCTGTCGAAAAAACTATAAAGAAGATAGATACGCTGACTTCTTCTACCCAAACTAAAGGCTGGTCGGCAGCATTAGGCCAAATCACCCTGGTGAATGATCATATTAAGTTTGATAATAATGCGCAAAACCCTATAGCCCGCGGCCTTGATTTTGCGCACATGGATATCAAAAACCTAAATGCTAATGCCGAACATATTGTGTATCGGCCGGATAGTTTATCGGGCAAGATCAATTCATTCACCTTTAACGAGAAAAGCGGCCTTAGCATTAATAAGTTTCATACCGCTTTCTTCTACGGCCCAAAAAACGCCTACCTGAAAGATTTGCTTGTACAAACTCCCGGCTCTGTGATTCAAAAGGATCTGCAAGTTACTTACCCGTCTATTGATGCCATTACCACCAATATGGGCGCCTTGGGTATAAATGCCAATTTAAATGGCAGCAAACTAAGCCTGAGAGATGTTCTATTACTGATGCCCACTATGGCGTCAATGGAACCGTTTAAATCATCGCCAAACACCATTTTAAAAATAAACGGACGTGTAACCGGCCGGCTTGATAACCTAAGCATACCTACCTTAGAACTGAGCGGCTTTGGCAATACCTACGTAAAGGCATCAGCCACAATGCGCGGCCTGCCTGATGTAGAAAAAGCATACTTCGATTTGAATATCACCGATTTTCGCACCAGCAGGTATGATATTGCCCGGCTGGTACCAAAAGGTACTATACCTGCCAATGTAAGCATCCCCGAAAATATGGACCTGAAAGGAACATTTAAGGGTAGCATGAAAAACTTTAATACAAAAATGATTTTGCGCAGCAGTTATGGCGCGGTTGATTTAGTAGCCGCCATGAAAAGCGGTAAACGAAAAGGCAGCGAAACCTATTCGGCCAATATAAAAGCAAATGATTTAAATGTAGGTGCCCTTACCAAGCAGCCGCAAATGGTAGGCAAGGTTACCATGACGGCCAATATTAGCGGCGCCGGACTTGACCCTAAAACGGCCAGCCTTAAGTTTAACGGTAATGTGGTAACCGCGCAGGTAAAAGGCTACAACTATCGCAATTTGGTAATGAAGGGCACAGCACGCAACGGCAGTTATGTGGCTAAAGCTTACATGAAAGACCCAAACATCAAATTTAATATTGATTTGGCGGCCAACATGAACAAGAAATACCCATCAATAAAAGGGACTGTTTTGGTGGATAGCATTGACCTGCAAAAACTGCACTTTACCACAACGCCTATGCGTTTTCACGGTAAGATAGTAGCGGACGTACCCACTGCCGACCCTGATTATTTAAACGCCAATATTTTAGCTACAGACCTGTTGATTAACAACAACGGCACACGCATTAATTTAGATACCGTTAGTTTAATATCAACCGCTAATGCCGACAGCAGCACCCTGAAATTGAAAACAGCTGTGTTTAGCGCGCGCATGGCTGGCAAATACCAATTAACACAGCTTGCTCCCGCCATGCAGGACCTGATAGACAAATATTACAACACCAGCCTTGCTACCAATAAGCCTAAAGTAAAATACCAACCACAGCAATTTACATTTGATGCCCGCCTGGTAAAAGCACCGCTGCTTACCCAATTTGCACCGGCTTTACAACAGCTTGATCCTGTTTTGTTTAATGGCCGATTTAACAGTGCAACAGGCGAGTTAGTAGTGAATGGTGCTGCACCAAGGGTAATATATGGCACCAATACCGTTAACAACTTAAAGCTGGCTGTTAATACCGGCAACAACGCGCTTAATTACAACTTAACTGTTGATGAAGTAAAGGTTGGCTCATCGTTAGATCTTTTGTTCACCAGTATATCGGGCAGCGCACAAAACAATAAACTTGGCATTAACCTGCAGGTGCGCGATAACGCTAAAAAAGAGCGCTACCGTATAGCCGGTGTATTTAGCGCCCTACCTAACCAATATCAATTTAGCTTTTTACAGGATGGCATACTGCTTGATTACACCGCCTGGGCCGTTAACCCTAATAACGCTCTATTTTACGGAAATAAAGGTATACTGGCCCGCAACTTCAGTATAAGTAACAGCAACCAAACGTTAAGCGCCAATAGTAACTCGGGCGAGTTTAATTCGCCCATTACGGTTGATTTCAGGAACTTTCATATTGAAACTTTAACTAAACTCGCCAAGCAAGATTCCCTATTGGTTGGCGGTACCATTAACGGCAATGCAGAGATCAGCAACTTCCAAAAATCGCCGGTTTTTACAACCGCCTTAAATGTAAGCGATTTCAACTTCAGAGGCGATACTATTGGTAATGTAGCATTAAAAGTAAACAACCAAACCCAAAATGCCTATGCCGCCAGCATGAGCATAACCGGCCGCGGTAACCAGGTTGATTTGAACGGCCTTTACTATACCACACCCGAAAGCCGTTTTGATTTAAACCTAAACATTGTTAACCTGGGTATGAAGAGTGTACAGGGCTTTAGTTTTGGCAGTATCCGCAATTCCAGCGGTAATATTACCGGTCAGCTAAAAATAACAGGTACTACAACCGCCCCTGCTGTGCGTGGTAACGTACAATTTAACCAGGTTGCCTTTAACGTAGCCATGCTTAACTCGTACTTTACTATGCCTAAAGAGAGCATTACTTTTAACGACGAAGGTATACGCTTTAACGATTTTACGCTGGTAGATTCTACCAACAATAAGGCGATAATTACAGGTTCTATCTACACCAAAACCTACACCGACTTTAAATTCGGTATGGATATAAATTCAGATAATTTCAGGGTAGTTAACTCCACTAAAAAAGATAATAAGCTGTTTTACGGTAAGCTGTTTTTAAATAGCAACATTAAAGTACGGGGCGATATGGCTAAACCTGTTGTTGATGCCAACCTTACCGTTAACGAAAAAACTGACATGACCTTTGTGTTGCCTACCAGCGACCCGGGCGTAGAAGACCGTAAAGGTGTGGTTGAATTTATTGACCAAAGCGCCCCGCAAATGGATTCGATATTGCTGGCTAAACAGCTGGATTCGTTAAAACAATCGGAACTAACAGGTCTTGATGTTAACGCTACTGTAAACATTAACAAGAGCGCCCACTTCACCATTGTGGTTGACGAGCGTAACGGCGATGTAGTGCAGTTACAAGGCGAGGCGCATTTAAGCGGTGGTATAGACCCAAGCGGCAAAACCAGCTTAACAGGTACATATACGGTAAGCTCGGGCTCGTATAACCTATCGTACGCAACGGTAAGCCGCAAATTTAATTTTAAGCCGGGCAGCACTATTGTTTGGACAGGCGACCCAACCAGCGCTAACATTGATCTAACGGCTATTTATGTAGCTAACGTACCCCCTATCGACCTTGTGGCTAACCAGCTAACCGATGCCGACCAAACACAATACAAGCAAAAGCTACCTTTTAACGTAAACCTGAATTTAAAGAATGAGCTGTTAAAACCTGAAATAAGCTTTGACATTGTTTTACCTGATAGTAACTACACTGTATCGCAAACGGTAGTAAGCACTGTTGATACCCGCCTGTCGCAAATAAGGCAGGATCCTAATGAGCTAAACAAACAAGTTTTGGGCGTACTGGTGCTGGGCCACTTTATTGGCGATAACCCTTTACAAAGCCAGGGTGCAAGCGCCGGTGTTGAAGGCGCCATACGCAGCAGTGTAAGCAGTTTATTAAGCGACCAGCTAAACCGCCTTGCAGGCAGCCTGATAGCAGGCGTAGACCTGAACTTTGGGTTAACCTCGGGCGAGGACTATTCGTCTGGGACGGCTACCAACCGAACGGACTTGAATGTAGGACTATCCAAGCGTTTCCTTAACGACAGGCTAACTGTGTCAGTAGGTAATAACTTTAATTTAGAGGGTGCTCAGCAAGGCCAAAAAACAAGCAATATTGCGGGTAATCTATCGGTAAATTATAAACTAAGCAAAGACGGACGTTATGCGCTGCGGGCTTACCGAAAAGACGAGTTTATAGTGATACAGGGCCAGGTTATCGAAACCGGTTTAGGCTTCTCGTTAACTGTGGAATATAACCGTTTCAGGGAACTTTTCCGCAAGCGTACCCAGGAAGAACGGGAAATGCGCAAAAAATACAAAGAAGAGCAAAAGGTAAAAGACGAGCAGGAAAAAGCAGCCCAACAAAAAGCTAAAGACGAAAGGGCAAACACCCAGACCACAACACAATGATGAAACGTATAACATATTTGCTATTAGTGGCGGTACTGCTTAGTGCCTGTAGTACTACTAAGTTTTTACCCAAAGGCGAAAAATTATATACCGGCGGAACAGTAAAAATACAGGATAAAGCCATTAGCAGCGGCGATGCTAAAGCCCTAAGCTCCGAAATGAAGGCGCTAATACGCCCCAAGCCTAATTCATCAATATTGGGTATGCGCATAAAGCTTTGGCTATACTATAAAACCCGGGCGCGTAAGGGTTTCATCCAAAAATTCTTTAGCAAATACGGCGAGCCGCCGGTATTAATAAGCCAGGTAGACCTTGCCAAAAACAGTACTATTATGCAAAACCGCCTGCAAAACGAAAGCTATTTTCAGGCTACTGTTAGCGGCGATACAATAGGTAAAGAGAAAACTGCTAAGGCTATATTTACTGCACTACCCGGACCGGCTTACACCATAAATAAAGTGATTTTCCCCAGTGCTACTGATAACAGCCTGGATACAGCAGTAAAGGGCACAATGAAAGAAACTTTATTAAAGCCGGGCGATAAATACAACCTCGATATCATTAAATCGGAAAGGATTAGAATTGATACACGTTTAAAGGACGAAGGTTTCTTCTTTTTTGCGCCTGAACAATTGATCGTAAAGGTTGACAGCACCATTCAGGGCCACAAGGTTGATATGATAGTGAGCATTAAACCCGAAACGCCTGAAAGAGCACGTGAGGTGTACACCATCCGTAACATATATGTTTACCCAAACTATTCCTTACGCGACACCTCGTTAAAACTGGACCAGGCTGCACCTTACCGCTGGTATAATATTGTAGACCCGCGTAAAACGGCGAGGCCTTATCTGTTTGCTAATACTGTATTGTTGCACCCCAATGATGTTTACAGCCGCACAACACATAACAACTCGTTAAACAGATTTATAAATTTAGGGCCCTATCGTTATGTTAAAAATCGTTTTGAAGATGTAACACCTGATTCGCCTAAACTGGATGTATATTACTTTTTAACCCCATACAAAAAGAAGTCTTTACAGGCGGAAATTTTAGGCCGTACCACATCTGCCAACTACACCGGCTCGCAATTAAATGTAAGCTGGAGAAACCGCAATGCGTTTAAAGGTGGCGAGTTGATAACAGTTACTGCTTTTGCAAGTACCGATGTGCAGGTTGGCGGTAAAAATGGTGGGTTTAACGTTTACCAGTATGGTGTACAAACCAGCCTATCGTGGCCGCGCATTATTTTGGCTCCGTTTAACTTTAAGTCGGACAATGCCTATATACCGCGCACCAATTTAATGCTGGGGTACTCCATTATTAATCGTACCAAGCTTTACACTTTAAATTCATATAATTTTTCGTTTGGGTATCAGTTCAAATCCAACCTGCATAAAACAAACGAGCTTAATTTATTAGAAGTTAATTACGTAACACCACGTAATGTAAGCCAATTGTATACCGATAGTATTAGAAACCCAAACAACCGTAACCCGGCGCTCAAACACGTTATTGACCCACAATTTACCTGGGGGCCAAGCTATGCCTATACATTTGATAACACCACCGAAGACTATCGCAGCAACAGTATTTATTATCGTGGTAAGTTAAGTCTGTCTAATAACTTATTGGGCATTGTTACAGGTGCCGATACATTAGGCGGCAAGGTAAAAACCTTTTTAGGCACGCCGTTTAACCAGTATATAAAATTAGAGAACGAGTTACGGTACTTTAAAAAGATAGGCCCTAACAGCAAAATAGCTACCCGCATTTTAGTAGGCTTAGGTTTACCCTATGGTAACTCAACCATATTGCCCTACAATCAGCAATTCTTTATAGGTGGCCCAAATAGTTTACGTGGCTTTAGGGCACGCTCTATAGGCCCGGGTACGGTTAACCCGACATCTACAGGTGGCTTTATTGCTGATCAATCGGGTGATATCAAACTTGAGGCGAATATCGAGTACAGGCCAAAATTATTCAGTATTGTTTACGGCGCATTGTTTGCCGATGCCGGTAACGTTTGGAATGCCAAACCGCACCAGCCGGGTGGCACCTTTGGGCCAAACTTTTTAAGCCAGATGGCAGTAGATGCCGGCTTTGGTTTAAGGTTTGATGCTACCATATTAGTACTGCGTACCGATCTTGGTTTCCCGCTGGTTAGGCCATATACAATACCGGGCCAGCAACGGTCAATAAGCCCGAGCTTTAAAAACGCCATTTTAAATATAGCTATAGGTTATCCGTTTTAATTTGGCTTATACAGTTTGCTATATTGCAGCGTTTAATAGCTGCATATGATGGCAAAGCGCATAACCAGATCGAAAATTACCGTACCCTTAACTATTATTGACCTGCATGGCGATGGCTATCACCCATTGTTAGATATTAAGGTATTTAACAAGCCCTTTACGGTAGTTTTAGATACAGGGGCGTCGCGCACTGCATTTGATCATGAAATGTTGCTGCAAGCCAATAACGAAGCCGATATTACCGCCAGCGAAAGGCTATCAACCGGTTTAGGCACCAACAGCATGACCTCGTCTACCGCCCTTATCCAAAACTTATGGATCGGCGATCTTGTAATACCCGAAATAGAAGTAGCTGTACTCGACCTATCTACCATTAATATCGCTTACCGCGAATTAGGCCACCCGGAAGTGCTGGGTGTTTTGGGCAGCGATATATTGATGAAGTACAAAGCCGTAGTTGATTACGGGAAGAAGGTATTACTGCTGAAATAGATCATTAAATTATGTAACAAAAAAGCCCCGCTTTTTGAGCGGGGCTGATATGATATAAGCATCTGCACATTTGCACATCTTACGTGTCTATACGTGCGTATTTGGCGTTTTTCTCTATAAACTCGCGGCGTGGGGCAACCTCATCACCCATCAGCATTGAGAAGGTGTGATCGCACTCTGCAGCATTTTCAATACTTACCTTTTTTAGTGTGCGGTTTGCCGGGTTCATGGTCGTTTCCCATAATTGCTCGGCATTCATCTCTCCTAAACCTTTGTAGCGTTGCACATGTACGCTATCTTCTTTACCGGCGCCTTTTAGGCGTTGTATAGCCACATCGCGCTGTGCATCTGTCCAGCAGTATTCAAACTCTTTACCTTTTTTAACCTGGTACAATGGCGGCGAAGCAATATATACATAACCATATTCAACCAGTTCTTTCATATAACGGAAGAAGAATGTCAATATCAATGTAGTAATGTGCGAACCGTCCACGTCGGCATCCGTCATGATCACAATTTTGTGATAACGCAGCTTGGCTAAGTTTAAAGCTTTGGCATCTTCGGGCGTACCAATACTTACACCAAGGCCGGTAAACATATTCTTTATCTCTTCGTTCTCGTAAATTTTGTGCTCCATGGCTTTCTCCACGTTCAGTATCTTACCACGTAATGGTAATATAGCCTGAAACTCGCGGTTACGGCCCTGTTTGGCGGTACCACCCGCCGAGTCGCCCTCTACCAGGTACAACTCGCATAAGGTTGGGTCGCTATTGGCGCAATCAGATAGTTTACCCGGTAAACCCGAACCACTCATTACGCTTTTGCGCTGTACCATTTCGCGGGCTTTACGGGCTGCAGCGCGGGCTGTAGCGGCCAGTATTACCTTTTGCACTATCATTTTAGCTTCGCGCGGGTTCTCTTCAAGGTAGTTACCTAAAATTTCGCCTACGGCAACGTTAACGGCACCACTAACCTCGCTGTTACCCAATTTTGTTTTGGTTTGTCCTTCAAATTGGGGCTCCTGCACTTTTACAGATATTACGGCGGTTAATCCTTCGCGGAAGTCATCACCGGTAATTTCAACCTTAACATTTTTTAATAATCCTTCTTTATCAGCATAAGCCTTTAAAGTACGTGTTAAACCCATCCTAAAACCGGCTACGTGTGTACCGCCCTCGATGGTGTTAATGTTGTTTACGTACGAGTGTACATTCTCGGTGTAAGTGTCGTTATACTGTAGGGCCAGTTCAACAGGTATACCTTGTTTAACACCTTCCAGGTATATCGGTTCGGGGATGATGGCAACGCGTGTGCCATCAAGGTATTTAACAAATTCTTTTAGTCCGCCTTCAGAGAAAAACTCCTCTGTTGGGTTAGTACCATCATCGTTAGTCTCGCGCTCGTCGGTTAAAGTTAAGCGGATACCTTTATTTAAAAATGCCAATTCGCGTAAGCGGGTTGCCAGTGTTTCAAATTTGTATTCGGTGGTGGTAGTAAATATCTCCGGATCCGGCTGAAATGTTTGGGTAGTACCGGTTTTATCAGATACGCCTATCTCTTTTACTGGGAACAGCGGTTTACCACGCTCATATTCCTGTGTAAATATCTTACCCTCGCGATATACAACAGTTTTTACGTGAACCGATAACGCGTTAACGCAACTTACACCCACGCCGTGCAAACCGCCCGATACTTTGTAAGTGTCTTTATCAAATTTACCGCCGGCATGCAGCACGGTCATTACAATTTGCAATGCCGATACTTTCTCTTTTGTGGTAATACCGGTGGGTATACCGCGGCCGTTGTCAACAACTGTTATGGCGTTGCCTTTGTGTATAGTAACATTAATGGTATCGCAATAACCTGCAAGGGCCTCATCAATGGAGTTATCAACTACTTCATAAACTAAGTGGTGCAGGCCTTTTACGCCGGTATCGCCAATGTACATCGACGGCCTTTTACGTACTGCTTCTAAACCCTCTAAAACCTGTATATTATCTGCTGAGTAATTCGATTTATCCTCTTTTTCTTCGCTCATAATTTATTAAAACAATAACCTTCAAAAATACGATTAATGCTTCACATATCCATTACTTAGCACACTATTGTGGATAAATATGACCCGTAATAAACATCGTGTTAAATGGTTAGGAAACTTGTGCCGAAAGTTTATCTTTGTCAAAATTTTTTTAATTAAAAACACAATGAATAAGAAGGCGTCATTTGCTACAAAATCAATTTTAGCATTATTAATTGCTGCAGGTGTTACTGCATGTACTCAAAATAAAACTGCTGATAAACCTGCTACTGCTACTACTGCAGCTACGCCGGAAAAAGCTGAAATAGTTTATATAAATCAAGACTCGATAGTTGCTAAATATGACTACATAAAAGACATGGACAAGCGCCTTGGCGATAAAGGCAAAGCTGCCCAAAGTGATGTTGTAGGCCGTAAACAGGCTTTTCAGCGTGAAGTTGCCGAATACCAAAAATCTGCTCCCAGCTTAAGCGCCGATCAGCGTGCCGCTACCGAGCAACGCCTGCAAGCCAAAGGCCAGCAATTACAGGGTTATGAGCAAAATGCCGCTGCACAATTGCAAAACGATCAATTAGGTGAGCAAACCAAATTATATGAAAAATTGGTTTCGTTTACTAAAGATTATGCTAAAGAAAAAGGTTATAAATTGGTTTTAACTTTCCAAAAAGGCAATGTTAACCTACTTTACGGCGACCCAAGCCTTGATGTAACTGCCGATGTTTTGAAAAGACTAAACGACGACTACGCAAAAAATAAAAAATAATCGGCGCACTTTTGCGCTACCGATTTTTTAATGAGATATTTAAAACCCCGGCCTATGGTTGGGGTTTTTTAATTTTATCCCCGCGATGGAACATAACCAACACGAAACCTTTATGCAGATGGCTATCGAGCTATCAGAATACAACTTAAAAAACGCCCTTGGCGGTCCGTTTGGTGCTGTAATTGTAAAAGATGGTATGGTAGTAGCACGCAGCGCCAATAAGGTTGTTCCACAAAACGACCCTACTGCCCATGCCGAGATATCGGCCATAAGGCTTGCCTGCCAGGAACTTGGCACTTTTAATTTAGCAGGCTGTGAAATATACACCAGCTGCGAGCCATGCCCCATGTGCCTGGGCGCCATATACTGGGCACATATTGACAAAATTTATTATGCCAACACCAAAGAGGACGCTGCCGCCATTGGCTTTGACGACCATGCTATTTACGAGGAGTTGGAACAACCTATGGAGAAGCGCAAATTACACTTTATGCAACTAATGCGTAACGAGGCACAAGTGGCATTTAAGCAATGGCACCTATCAGAAAACAAAACCGATTATTAGTTGATCAGCGATTTAATCAATTCCTCCAAATCGCTCAAGTAGAGCATATTAGGGCCGTCGCTAAGCGCGTGATCGGGGTCGGGATGAGTTTCTATAAAATAACCGCTTGCCCCAAATGAACGTGCCGCATGGGCCATGTAAGGTACAAATTTGCGGTCGCCGCCTGTTTTACCTCCGGCACCGCCCGGCCGTTGTACCGAGTGTGTACAATCCATACATACCGGGTAGCCAAATTCTTTCATATCATAAATATTTCTGAAATCAACTACCAGGTTATTATAGCCAAACGAGTTACCACGCTCGGTTAAGATGATTTGATCGTTACCGGCTTCTTTTACCTTTTGTGCAGGGTAAAACATATCGTGGCCAGACAGGAACTGTGCTTTTTTAACGTTTACCACTTTGCCGGTTTGCGCGGCGGCAACCAGCAAGTCGGTTTGGCGACATAAAAAGGCGGGGATTTGCAATATATCAACTACTTCGGCAGCTATTTTAGCCTGAAATGGCTCATGGATATCGGTAGTTACCTCTAACCCAAATTTCTCCTTTACATTGTTAAGCATCTCTAAGCCTTTTTCGATACCGGGGCCACGGTAGGCATGTATACTGGTACGATTAGCCTTATCAAAAGATGATTTAAATACAACGGTTACCGGATACTTACTTTTTATTTCGGCAGCCTTTTCGGCTACGGTGTAAAGCAGGCCCTGGTTCTCCATTACACATGGGCCAATAATAAAAAAAGGTTTCTCGATAATATCTTTATATAGTGCCATTGTTTACTATTTTTTTGCGTGCAAGTTCCAGGTCGTCGGCTGTATCTATGCCTTTTTCAAAACCTTGTACTGCAATCATTTTAATTTTATATCCGTTCTCTACCGCCCGTAATTGCTCCAGTTTTTCTGATGCTTCTAAAAACGACACAGGCAGTTTGATAAATTTACTCAAAAAATCGGCCTTGTAAGCGTACACACCCATATGCTTTTTATAAGCCGAAGGATCTTCAACCTCTCTATCCCTCAAAAAAGGTATTGCAAAACGTGAAAAATAGATGGCATGTCCATTCACATCGGTAACAACTTTAACAAGGTTAGGGTTGTTTAGCTCTTCCATATTTTCTAAAGGTGCGCAAACGCTTGCCATTACTTCATTTTTGTTATGGAGGGCCGTTATCAGTGTATCTATTAATCCGGCTTCAAAAAAAGGTTCGTCGCCTTGTACGTTTATTACTATCTCACAATCAATTTGAGCAGCCACCTCGGCAATGCGGTCAGTGCCACTGGGATGGTCGGGGTTGGTCATGATAACATTATTTGTAAATTTCTTACAAACATTAAACACAGCTTCGCTATCAGCAGCTATCCATATCTCATGGTGCAATTTAGATTGCAGGCATGCCTCGTAAACGCGTTGTATAACCGGCTTCCCACCAAGGTCAAGCAACACCTTTTCGGGCAGCCTGGTCGATTTTAAACGGGCGGGTATAATAATTACAGCCTTCATAGCTAAGCCTGGTTAAAAAGCTGATAAACCCCTGTCAATAGATTATCATTATTATGCACCAGCAAAGTAGTTATTTTACGATCCATCATCAGGGCCTCTGCTTCGTATATCAATTCATCCTCTGCAACCATTTTTGGGTTGGTACTCATGATATCGGTAATTGGCAGCTGCTGTATATTAGGATATTTTATTAAGCCACGTCGTAGGTCACCGTCTGTAATAACCCCTTGTACATCTTCGGGGCGGCCCACTATAACCATCCCTAACCTACCTTCAGACATTCGTAAAAGCAATTGTGTAAAGGATGCATCCGCATCAATAAAAGGCAGTGCATCGGTACGCATTAACTCCTTTATTTTTACCAGTAACTTACGCCCCAACCTGCCGCCGGGATGGAAACGGGCAAAATCGCCCGGACTAAAATCTCTGCGTTTCATTAAAGCTACTGCAAGAGCATCGCCCATAACCAGGGTTGCGGTTGTTGATGATGTGGGTGCCAATTCTAACGGACAGGCTTCCTGCTTTACTCCTACATTTAAAATGTGCGCGGCGTTTTTGGCAAGGGTTGAATTTGGGTTGCCTGTTATAGTAATAATGGTGTTATTATTCCACTTAAAATAAGGAACCAGTTTAAGTATCTCCTCAGTTTCACCCGAATAAGATATAAGCAATACCACATCATTTGCACTTACCATACCTAAGTCGCCATGAAAAGCTTCGGATGGGTGCATAAAAAAACTGGGGGTACCTGTGCTGGTAAAGGTAGCTGATATCTTTTTACCTATATGGCCGGATTTACCCATGCCACATACTACCAATTTACCTTCGGCATTTAGTATAGCATCTACAGCCAGGCTAAAATGCTCATCTATCATTCCAGCTACGTGCTGCAACGATGCTATCTCGATATCAAAAACGTTTTGTGCAATACTCTTCATAAGCCGCAATAGCTGCTGATGTTAAAATGTTTGCAATAATACTCAATAAATTTAATGTGGCTTTAAAAATGAGTTAGATGATAAGCATACAAACGGAAAGGGATCGCATTTAATCAAGCAATAGCTCCGGCTTTTTATCATCTTGCTTTGAATCCAAGTTTTCGAAGATGGAGTTTTTACTAATAAATTCCGGAACTATCTCCTTCATTTTATTTACCACAGCCATTTCATCACCTTTTTTGTTTAGCAAAATAAGGTTATTAATATCCTCTGCTACCTGGCGGTATTCGTAAGATATTACCCTCGAAATTTTTATCTTTTCGTGGTGGGTTGGCATGGTGTTCTCACCTTCATTAAGCAATTCTTCATATAATTTTTCGCCCGGGCGCAAGCCTGAGTATACGATCTTAATGTCGCGCTCCGGTTGCAAACCAGCCAGTTTTATCATTTTAAGGGCAAGGTCAATTATCTTAACAGGTTCGCCCATGTCAAAAATAAATATCTCGCCACCACTGCCCATTGTGCCTGCTTCTAACACCAGGTGTACAGCTTCGGGTATGGTCATAAAATAACGGGTGATCTCGGGATGTGTAACCGTAATAGGGCCACCTTTTTGTATTTGGGCCCTAAAGCGCGGTATAACAGAACCATTAGACCCTAAAACGTTGCCAAAGCGTGTGGTAATAAAGCACGTCCCTTTATTTGCAGGGCTATCTTTAAGCGACTGTATATACAACTCGGCAATACGCTTGGTTGTACCCATTATGTTTGACGGATTTACCGCTTTATCGGTTGATATCATTACAAACTTTCTGACCCTAAAGGCAACAGACAGGTCGGCTATGTTTTTTGTACCTAATACATTTGCCCTAACTGCTTCCGATGGGTTTTCTTCCATCATTGGCACGTGCTTGTAAGCTGCCGCATGATACACTACTTCGGGCTGATAGCTGGAGAAAAGCCTGTTCATACGATCATAATCCCTTATATCGCCAATAAATATCCTAACAGGCACGTGCGAGAACTTCTCTTCAACTTCTAAGCGGATGTCATGTAAAGGCGATTCGGCCTGGTCGCACATGATCAGCATAGCCGGGTTATATTGCAAAACCTGTTGCACAATCTCGGAACCAATAGAACCTGCTGCACCAGTTATTAACACCCTTTTACCTTGCAGGTCTTCTGAAATACGGGTGGTATCTATCTGGATAGTTTTACGCTGTAGCAGGTCTTCAATCTTCAGATCCTTTATTTGCTGCAGGTTAAGTTTACCATATATCCATTGGTCAGACGGTGGTACGGTAAGTACCTGAATGTCCAATGCTAAACATTTTTCGAGTGCTATTTTTTTGGCCTGCTCGTCAAGGTGGTGGTTCATGATAATCATTTTATCCACCTTACGTTTCTCTTTTATTTTGGCAAGTTTGTTTATATCATAAACCCTCACCTGCTGAATTTCTTTGTTTATTTTACTGCTATCTGCATCAACAAACCCAGCTATAACGAAATTAGTTTTTGAACTTGATTCTAAAGCTTGTTTTACCAACACTGCGCTGGTATCTGAACCGTAAATAAGCACAACCGTTTTTTTAGAGTTGGAGTAGTTGGTAATATAATTAAAAGCACCTTTAATAGCGCTTCTGAGTAATATTAATAGAGTACTTGATACCGAAAAATTAACCAATAGTACCAGATCAATAGTGGCCGAATTTATTTTAAGTATTGGTTTAACCCATAAGGTAACTAATACTAAATAAACTATTGTGCTTATAAATACTGATGAAAATATGCGAAGTACATCACGCGTATTTGAATACCTTATTAAACCGGTATGTATACGCATCAAGTACATTACTACCCCGGCAATAATACAATATATGCCTGTGTAAATAAAAAAGTACCCTCTTAAAATGTTATTGAAATCGAAACGCTGAACAATTAGATATGAAGAAGCAAATGACCATGTAACAATAACAAAGTCCAATAGCATTATTATCCATCTGGGTACAACTTTGTTAAAAAGTAGAAATTTCTTCATGTCAAACAGTTAACATATACTATAGTACAAATATAAAAATAATATAAATATACGTATGCAACAACTAAATATAGTGAATAGTTTTAGTGATATAGCCTAATTTATTATTAAACTCTAAAATACAACTGTAAATTATTCCATTTTTAAGCGCCTGATAAACACTTAAAACATTATTAAAATGCGTTTAAACGTGTTTAACATCCCTAAACAAAGTTATTTACAAATGGATTATAAAAATTTTGTTACAGTATGTCAGACTGCTTTAGCAACGCGGGGTTTAATAAGAATATAAATAATTGCAAGTGGGAAAAGAACAAGCACAAATAAAAGGTATGGCGAGAAGGCAGGATTAAATAAAATAAGTACAATTACTATAAGCTGTACCAAAGCATATCCTGCAGATACGAGTAAATGGGGAACCCTTTGCTCGTTAGCCAATAACTGATAAAAGTGGAGGCGATGTGCTTTTAGAATGTTTTGTTTTAAAATAATCCTATGCACTATGGTTAAAACCGAATCAACACCATAAACGGCAAGGAAAAGAATATATACCCAGTTATTAGTAAGCAATATTAATTTCAACAGCAAGGTTAGTATCCAAAAAGCGATAGAAACACTACCCACATCACCCGCAAAGCATTTGGCCTTTTTACGAAAGTTAAAATACAAGAATACAATTGTGCCTATAATAGGTAACCAAATAAGATGGGGGTTAATGAATGTGGTTTGTTTAATGTTTATCCATTGCAAGCCGCCTAACACTACCAGGCTATATGCACCAGTAATACCATTAATGCCATCCATAAAGTTGTAAACGTTTATACTGCCAATTGCCAGCATATATAGCAAAACACATCCATAAACAGGCAAAGTATTAAACGCATTCAAAAACAACAGCATAAACGTTACCGCAGCTATATGGAAAGGGATACGCACCGTACTCGACAGTGTATGCATATCATCTAAAAAACTAATAGTGCCTATTAAGAGTATCCCCGCTGCTGCCCAATAAAACTCATTAAAATGTAGTACCACCGCTATTACAGCCGCGAACATGTACACCACACCACCACCGCGGATTGTTATAACGGAGTGCGAACTGCGCTCGTTAGGATGATCTATAATGTTGTAATGGTCGGCTATGCGGAAATAAGCCAACAGCAATACAAATAACAGTACAGTTACAACAGCGTATATCATATAGTTTCTGAGAGTTTAATCAATACTGGAGATGGGGTCCAGTCAAGTAATTTCCGCGCTTTGCTATCGTCAAACGTTAAGGTTGATGTTATCTTTTTTAACTTATCGCTATTTAACGGAAAGTGCCCCAAAACATCACCAACATAACCTAACAATTTAGCAATAAACATAGGTATACGCGTAGGCTTCTTCTTTTGTAAGGCCTGTGCAATTACGGCTTCAAGTTCGGCAAAGTTGGGGTTATGCCCATCGGTTACATTAAAAACCCCTCCTGTTTGGGCAAGCACAGGCATTATTGCAGCTATATCTGCTGCCCAAACTACACTTTTACGCGCATTGGCCGAACCTATGCTTAAATATCTTCCTGATTTAATTCCTTTGATCATGGCACCAAGGTTACCGGGTGGATTTGGCCCTGCTACCAATGGTAAACGTAAAATACCTAATAATATATCGTTTTGCTTAGCCCAGGCGGTAAGCCACTCCTCTGCCTCTATCTTGCTTTTAGCATAAGGTGTGTTTCCGTTTAGCGGGTGCGTTTCGCTAATATTTTTTCCGGCATCAACACCGTAAACAGCAACCGTGCTTATAAATATTAAAGCCCTGGGTTTAACTATTAATTGCTCTATAGCATGGCAAAGGTTTTTGGTGCCCTGCAGGTTAACGTCAAAAAAAACCTTTTCTTCGGCAGTAGTACGGGGTACATAGTGTGCTTTACCGGCATTATGTATCACTACATCAACCTGTAACCCGTTGTCAATATCAATAGGTTGCGTAATATCGGCTTTTATACCTGTGGCGTTTCTATCAAGGGTAATAACAGTAGCTGCGTTTGAGGTTAAATATTCATTTATTACACCACCCAGAAAACCGCTTGCCCCTGTTAACAGGTAATCATATTTTGCCATGAACATTAGTATCTTCTCATTTATAGGCCACCATCAATTAAGCTGCGATCTAATACGCCCTTTACATCATAAATAACCTTATTGTCATTACAAAGCGCCACAAGATCAAGTTCCATAAATTGGCTATGCGCTACTGCCAATATAATGGCATCAAAATTTGCAGCTGTACCCAACTCTTTAACAGATTCCCATCCGTATTCATGCTTCACTTCGGCCGGCTCGGCCCAGGGGTCGTAAATGGTTAAATTGGCTTCGTAATCTTTTAATACGTTAAGTACATCTACAACCTTTGTATTGCGCACATCAGGGCAATTCTCTTTAAATGTTACCCCTAAAACTAATATATTGGCATTTTTAACACGTATCTCCTTCTTAACCATCAACTTCACTACTTCGTGGGCTATGTATTCGCCCATGCCATCATTTAGCCGGCGGCCGGCAAGTATAATTTCTGGGTGATAGCCTATCTCTTGAGCCTTTTGGGCCAGGTAATAAGGGTCTATACCTATACAATGCCCTCCTGCCAATCCCGGCTTAAATGGCAAAAAGTTCCATTTGGTGCCGGCTGCTGCTAATACTGCACCAGTATCTATATTAAGCTTATTGAATATTTTGGCCAGTTCGTTAACGAAGGCTATATTAATATCGCGCTGCGAGTTCTCAATTACCTTTGCTGCTTCAGCTACTTTTATCGATGGTGCCAAATGTGTACCGGCCGTTACAACTGATCGGTAAAGCTCATCTACACGCCTAGCGATATCGGGTGTCGAGCCGGATGTTATCTTTAATATATTTTCAACCGTACGCAGTTTGTCGCCGGGGTTTATACGCTCGGGCGAGTAGCCTGCAAAAAAATCCCGGTTAAACTTTAAGCCCGATACTTTTTCTATAACTGGTATACATTCTTCTTCAGTAGCGCCAGGGTATACTGTCGATTCATATATCACTATATCTCCCGTCTTAATTACCTTGCCAATGGTTTCGCTGGCTTTATATAACGGTTCAAGATCAGGGCGGTTATTTTTATCAACCGGGGTAGGTACTGTAACAATATAAATATTGCTGTCTTTAATATCCTGTATATCGGTAGTACAAAACAAACCATTTTGGTTTGAAGGCTGCTTTACCAAAACGGCCTTTAATACATCTTCGTCAACCTCCAGTGTGTTATCTAAGCCTTTATTTAAATCGGCTATGCGGCTTTGCTTAACATCAAACCCAACAACCGGGTATTTAGTTGCAAAAAGCCTGGCCAATGGCAGCCCTACGTATCCTAAACCTATAATAGCTATTTTCAATTCTGCTTTGCCTGGCATATTCAAGTATTTGCTTACCTATAATCCGCCTTATTATCAATATGATAAAGGCATTGTTTTTAGCTATAGTAAGCTAACGTTAAGCGGGCTAAATTAGCCTTTTTTGTAAAATAAAATGAACAGTTATGTATCAAGGGCTTATAACTGTAAAATCACCGTAATGTTTAATCGTTAAAAAAATTATCTTTCAGGTCATCTATCTCGCGCCTGTCAGCCTTGGTTGGGCGGCCTGTTCCACGGTCGCGCTTTAGCAAAGGTGCATGAAACATCGATTTAAATGCCTGCGTTTGCTCAACCGGGGTTATATCCTCATAAAAGTTTACAGCTGTTTTGGCATCAACACGGTTCTCTAACAATCCGGTTACTTTTATCACCCGCTTTTCTATCCCTTTTGATACCTGGTAAACCTCGCCCAACTTTACCTCGCGCGAGGCTTTGATATTGCTGCCATCCAGTTTTACCCGGCCGGCTTTGCATGCATCAGATGCCAACGTACGTGTTTTAAATACACGTATCGCCCATAAATATTTATCTATCCTTAGTTTTTCCTTTTCGGCCATGTGTGTATTTCTGTCATTACAATTCAAACAAATCTCCTTAAAATTCCTTTAATTTGACAAAATTTATATTACTGATGCAAGATCTAAAAAAAATGATAGAGGATGCCTGGGATAACCGCACCCTTCTGAGCGAAAACGACTACATTAACGCCATAAATACTGTTATAGACCGATTAGATAAAGGCGAGATGCGTGTGGCCGAGCTAATAGGCACCCGTTGGCATACAAACGACTGGATAAAAAAAGCTGTTATCCTATACTTCCCTACCCGTACAATGGAAGAAATTAAGGTTGGGCCTTTTGTGTTTCACGATAAAATGAAACTGAAAACCAACTATAAAGAGCTTGGCGTACGCGTAGTACCACATGCTATTGCCCGTTACGGTGCATTTTTAGCCAAAGGTGTTATCATGATGCCATCGTACGTAAACATTGGTGCATATGTAGACGAAGGCACTATGGTTGATACCTGGGCAACAGTAGGCTCGTGCGCGCAAATTGGCAAGCATGTACATTTAAGCGGCGGTGTAGGCATTGGCGGTGTTTTAGAACCCGTACAAGCTGCGCCTGTGATCATAGAAGACAATTGTTTTTTAGGTTCGAGGGCTATTGTGGTTGAGGGCGTTCACTTAGAAAGTGAAGTTGTTTTAGGTGCAAATGTGGTTTTAACCGCATCGACCAAAATTATTGATGTTACAGGCTCTACCCCGGTTGAATATAAAGGCCATGTACCTGCACGTTCAGTAGTCATCCCCGGTTCTTACACCAAAAAATTCCCTGCCGGCGATTTTCAGGTTCCATGCGCGCTTATCATAGGCAAACGTAAGGAGTCGACCGACAAAAAGACATCTTTAAATGATGCGCTGAGAGAAAACAACGTGGCTGTTTAACCCATGAAGATAGGATATGATGCTAAACGGGCATTTTTAAACAACACAGGGCTGGGTAATTACAGCCGTTGGTTAATTAAATTGCTTGCATCGTCATATCCTCAAAATAATTTTTACTTATATACTCCAAAGATCAGGCCCGGCAAATGGCCTGATCTTTTGCGTTCTATACCAAACATAAAAACGGTTTTCCCAAAAATCGCCTTGCTTACTTCGTGGTGGCGCACCAATGGTATAGTAAACAATATTAAACGCGATGGCATCAACATCTATCACGGTTTAAGCCATGAACTACCTTTAGATATCAAATCATCAGGTGCTAAAACGGTTGTTACCGTGCACGATGTGATTTTTATGCGTTACCCGCAGTATTTTGGCGTAATAAGCCGCGCCATTTATAAATTTAAGCTAACCAATGCCTGCAAAACCGCCGATAAGATCATCGCCATCAGTACTAAAACCAGGCAAGACCTGATTGAACTGCTTAATGTTGATGCTGATAAGATACAAGTAATATACCAGGGCTGCGATGCGGCTTTTAAACAGCAATATTCTGAAGGGATAAAATCATCAGTTAGCGTAAAATATAATCTGCCGGCCGGGTATTTGTTAAGCGTTGGCACTGTTGAGGAGCGTAAAAATCTGGCATTGCTCGTAAAAGCCTTGCCCCTATTAAGCACGTCTATTAAGTTAGTGGTTGTTGGCCGCCAAACCGCCTATTATAAGCGGATAAATCAACTAATTAACCAATTGGATCTGCAGCAAAGGGTTGTTTTTTTAACTGATGTACCCTTTACCGACCTGCCCGTTATTTATCAATTAGCATCCGTATTTGTTTATCCATCGCGATATGAGGGCTTTGGAATCCCTATCCTCGAAGCTTTAAATTCGGGCGTACCTGTAGTTGCTTCAACGGGTTCGTGCCTGGAAGAAGCCGGCGGGCCCGATAGCTCATACAACTCGCCCGATGACCATAAAGCACTCGCTGCAAACATTAACCGCATACTTGCTGATGATGCATTAAAAGCAAACATGATTAGCAAAGGTTTAAAATTTGCGCTTAACTTTGCCGACGATAAACTGGCAGCACGATACATGCATTTATACACAACACTACACAATGCTTAAAGACGAAGTAAACAAAGCATTAAAAGTTATACAGGACGGTGGTATTATTTTATACCCTACTGATACCATTTGGGGTATTGGGTGCGATGCTACCAATACCGAGGCAATTAATAAAATATATGCACTTAAACAGCGCGATGAAAGCAAAAGCATGATCGTGCTGATAGATAACGACAATAAACTGGCCAGCTATATTACCGAAGTACCCGATATTGCTTACGACCTGATAGAATATGCCGAAAACCCGCTTACCCTAATTATGCCCTGGGCTCGCAACCTATCGCCGGCTATAATTGCCGAAGATGGCAGTGTGGGTATTAGGGTAAGTAATCACCCGTTTTGCCAACAGTTAATACAACGTTTGCGCAAGCCCCTGGTATCTACATCGGCCAATATAAGTGGTAGGCCATCGCCCGAATATTTTTCAAAAATAGATCAGGACATTATCGATGGTGTTGATTATGTGGTTGATATTGACCAATATAGTACTGAATCAAAAAAACCGTCGACCATTATGCGACTTGACCCAAATGGCGGTTTTGAATTTATTCGCCGTTAATTTTTTATAATCGCTAAATTTGCGCTGTACACAAACGCCTGTTCGCAGTCTTTTTTATGAAACAACACCTGCAACATCCGGTATTTTCTGTTATAGCTAAACTTGCTGCCGAACAAAATGTACATGTTTATGCAATTGGCGGTTACGTACGCGATATTTTTTTGAACAGGCCATCAAAAGACATCGATATTGTAGTGCTGGGTAACGGTATCAGCTTTGCCGAAGCCGTTGCCGCTAAGCTAAACGTTAAGGTATCGGTATTTAAAAACTTTGGCACTGCCATGTTGCGCTACCAGGATGTTGAGGTAGAATTTGTTGGTGCACGTAAAGAATCATACCGCTCGGAGTCGCGCAAACCAATTGTAGAAAACGGGACACTGGAAGACGACCAGAAACGCCGCGATTTTACTATAAACGCATTGGCTATAGCTTTACATGCCGATCAATTTGGTGAGTTGATAGACCCTTTTAACGGCATTACCGACCTTGAGAAAAAACTAATACGGACACCATTAAATCCTACAGAAACCTTTAGCGACGACCCGTTACGCATGATGCGGGCTATTCGTTTTGCATCGCAGCTTGATTTTAAGATAGATGATGAAGCTATTGAGGCTATAAAGAGTAATTTACAGCGCATAAAGATCGTATCGCAGGAGCGTATTACTGATGAGCTGAATAAGATCATCCTGTCGCCTAAACCATCAATCGGTTTCAATTATTTGTTTGATACAGGCCTGCTGCACATTATTTTCCCGCAAATGGTTGCCCTGTATGGTGTAGAGATCATAAACGGTAAAGGGCATAAAGATAACTTTTACCATACTTTACAGGTATTAGATAATATTTGCGAAACTACTGACGACCTTTGGTTGCGTTGGGCCGCTATTTTGCACGATATAGCTAAACCGCCTACCAAACGCTTTGAACCCAGCCACGGCTGGACATTTCATGGCCACGAGGATAAAGGTGCGCGCATGGTACCTAAAATATTTGCACAGCTAAAATTACCGCTGAACGAGAAAATGAAATTTGTACAAAAGCTGGTACAACTGCATTTAAGGCCTATCGTTCTGTCGCAATCCATCGTAACCGATTCGGCAGTTAGGCGCTTGTTGTTTGAGGCGGGGGATGATATAGAGGCGTTAATGCTGCTTTGTAAAGCAGATGTAACCACCAAAAATGACTATAAGGTTAAAAAATACAGGCAAAACTTTGAATTGGTGCTGCAAAAGCTAAAAGATGTTGAAGAACGCGACAACATACGCAACTGGCAGCCACCTGTAAGCGGGCTGGATATAATGCAGCTTTTTGGCATCGGCGAAGGGCGTGAAGTGGGCATTATTAAAAGCAAGATACGCGAAGCGATACTGGAAGGTGAGATACCAAACGAGCGCGAAGCCGCAATTAACTATACAATTGAAAAAGGCACAGAAATTGGCTTGAAAGTTGTTGCAAACTCCAATTAAAATAAACATTACTATTTTTGACAAAAACTACTAAAAATGGCACTATACAGGTTCAGGGTTACTTTTGAAGATTACGATGACGTTTCACGGGATATTGATGTAAAATCAAATCAAACTTTTGAAGATCTTCATAAGGCTATACACCAAAGCACTGGTTATAACCCCGAATATCCTTCATCATTTTATATAAGCAACGATCAATGGATGAAAGGTGAGGAAATAACCTACCTTCCCAATCAAAAGCGTATTGACCGGAAAATACCATTGATGGATAAAATTAAGCTAAGCAGCTATATAGACGACCCGCATCAAAAGTTTTACTACACTTTTAACTTCGACAGGCCTTTTGATTTCCACGTTGAGTTAATGAAGATTATACTTGACGAAGCACCGGGCACTACTTATCCGGCTGTTGTACGCTCGGTTGGCGAGGCACCTAAGCAGTTTGGCAATGTATTTAACCCCGCAATTGCCGAAACTGCCGATGAAGAAGCAGGAGGCGATTTCGACTTTTTAAACGAAATAGGCTATAATCCGGAGGATGCTGAAGACTTTTCGGAAGTAACCGATACAGGCGATGAGGTTGAAGAAAAGAAGGTTGACGACGAGGAAGAAGAAGATGAGTTTGGCTTTGGCGATGACGGAGAATTTGAGGATGAAGATAAACCCGGCCGCGACGACTATTAGTATTCTATAACATATTTCCTATTTTAGTCCATGGACCGTAGGCTATGGACCATGGACTAAAACTATGAGCACTCCTCTTCATACCAAAACCCTAATTGTAATTGCCGGCCCCACAGCCTCTGGTAAAACCGCGGCTGCCATTGCTCTTGCACAACACTTTGATACAGTGGTGGTTTCGGCCGATTCCAGGCAATTTTTCAGGGAGATGTCTATTGGTACAGCTAAGCCTACCGGGGCCGAATTAGCTGCTGCACCTCATTATTTTATCAATTCTCACTCTATTACCGAGCCTTTTTCGGTAGGTGATTTTGAGCGGGAGTGCCTTGTGTTGTTAGATAAGCTGTTTACAGACAAGGATATAGTAGTATTAGCCGGAGGCTCAGGACTGTACATAAAGGCGATAACCGAGGGCTTTGACGATCTACCCGTAGCTGACGCAAGCATAAGAGACACGCTAAATAACGAGTTAGCCCAAAACGGTATTATCCCCCTACAGGAGCGACTAAAAGCCATAGACCCTACATACTATAGCCAGGTAGATATAAACAACCCACAGCGCGTAATTAGGGCCTTAGAGGTATATGTGGGTACGGGTAAGCCTATATCGTTTTACAGGAAGGCTACCCTGAATAAAAGGCCGTTCAATATCATCAAAATAGGCCTGGATATGCCGCGCGAACAGCTTTACAGCCGTATTAACCAACGGGTAGACCATATGGTAGCCGAGGGCTTGGTTGACGAAGTAAAAGGCCTGATACCCCACCGCAAATTAAATGCCTTAAATACTGTTGGTTACAGCGAAATTTTTGATTATTTTGATGGAAAGACCGACTTGGATAATGCCATTGCAGCCATTAAACAAAACACCCGGCGCTTTGCCAAAAGGCAGCTTACCTGGTTCCGGAAGGATAAGGATATGGTGTGGTTTGATGCCGGCGACCCGCAGCTGATAACAAAAATACTTACCTTGGTAAATAGCTTGCAGGCTTTGCAACCTTAGCTATAAAATACTCCACTTTTTTGTTGCTTACAGCGGAAATTTTTCCATTTTTTTCGCTACCCTACTCCAGTTAATATAAAGAAAAAATCCTGATAAAACAAGTTATCAGGAATATATTTTGCATTTGCCCGAAAAGTAGAAAATGGAAAATTTAAAAATGAAATATTTTCCGGGGCGCGTTAATTCTCTAACACCGACTGGATGTAAACGCCGTAACCGCTTTTGATATACTTTTGAGCCAGCGCCATCAACTGATCGGCGTTGATGAAACCCATGCGGTAGGCAACCTCTTCTATACAACCTATTTTTTTGGCCTGGCGTTTTTCTATCACCCTTACAAACTCGGTAGCATCACTAAGCGAATCGAAGGTGCCGGTATCAAGCCATGCGGTGCCGCGGTCCATCACACCAACGTTAAGGTTTCCTTGTTGCAGGTATACCTTGTTTACGTCGGTTATCTCGTACTCGCCACGCGGGGATGGCTTAAGGTCTTTAGCTATTTGTATTACGGTATTATCATAAAAGTATAATCCCGGCACGGCAAACTTCGATTTTGGCTCTGCAGGCTTCTCTTCTATAGATAATGCTTTAAAATCCTTATCAAACTCTACTACGCCGTAGCGCTCGGGGTCGGCAACGGGGTAGGCAAATATGGCGGCACCATCTACATCATTAAAGCTTTGCAGCAGCTTGCTAAAGCCCGCGCCGTAAAATATGTTATCGCCTAATATAAGGGCGGCTTTGTCATTTCCTATAAACTTCTCGCCAATTACAAAGGCTTGTGCAAGGCCGTTCGGTTTTTCTTGTATGGCGTATTCAAACACACAGCCCAGCTCTTTACCATCGCCTAAAAGGCGTTTAAAGCTATCGTTATCTTCGGGGGTGGTTATTATTAATATTTCCCTGATACCGGCCAGCATTAATACCGATAGCGGGTAATAGATCATCGGCTTATCGTAAATAGGCATTAACTGCTTACTTATTGCTTTTGTTATTGGATATAGCCTTGTACCCGAGCCGCCTGCTAATATAATGCCTTTCATTGATGTGCTTTTTTAACTTAATCTTTCAATACAAACCTCTAAACTCGATTTCCAGTAAGGGATATCCATGTTAAAGGTCTCTTTTATCTTTGATTTATCCATTACCGAATATTTTGGCCTGGTTGCGCGGGTTGGGTATTCGGTTGTTGGTATGGGTATTACCTTTACGTTGGTGCCCGCAAGGTCAAATATGGTGCGGGCAAATTCGTACCAGGTAGCTATACCCTCGTTGCTGTAGTGGTATATGCCGTATTCTTCGCTGCCACTGATGATGATATCTAAAATACAATTTGCCAGGTCGATAGCATAGGTAGGTGTGCCGGTTTGGTCGGCAATTACTTTAAGCTCGTCTCTATCGGCACCCAGCTTAAGCATGGTTTTAACAAAGTTATTGGCAAATTCAGAGTATAACCACCCTGTGCGGATGATAAAGTAGTTATCCAGGTATTCAGGGATTACCTTTTCGCCGTCTAGTTTGGTTTGTCCGTAAACGCTTATAGGCTCGACTACATCCTCTTCTGTAAGCGGGACAGATCCATCACCCTTAAATACAAAATCTGTTGATACATGCACTAAAACAGTGTTAAACTGCGCGCATAGCTTTGCCAGGTTCTCTACCCCTGTCTTATTTATTTTGTAAGCGGTTTCGGCATCGTCTTCGGCTTTATCTACAGCAGTGTAGGCAGCGCAGTTGATGCAGTACGAGGGGTCGTATTTTTCGAAGAGCTGGGTAAGTGCCGGTACATCCAGTATGTTGGCTTCCTGCTCATCCGGGAATATCAAAAACTCAATATCCCTATCATTAGCAACCGTTTTTAAACATTGGCCCAATTGGCCCGAGGCACCAAAAACAATCGCTTTACTCATATTATTTGTAGCTGAATTAATTATGCTGCAATATACAAAAACTTAAAATTATATATGCTTATCTAAAAAGTCGGCGTAAGCCAGGCGAATACCGTCTTCCAATTCGGTAGTGTATCGCCATCCCTTTGCGGCCAGTTTTGATACATCCATCAACTTGCGTGGGGTACCATCGGGTTTGCTGCTATCAAAGTTTAACTCGCCCTTGTAACCAATTATATCCTTTATCATCAGGGCAAGGTCCTTAATGGAAATATCTTTACCGCTGCCTATGTTGATGAAGCCCGCCTCATCAAAATTCTGCATAAGGTAGTAACAAGCTTCGGCCAAATCATCAGCAAATAAAAACTCGCGCAGCGGCGATCCGCTGCCCCAAATAGTTACCGATGGTGTGCCTTGCACTTTAGCTTCGTGAAAACGGCGTATCAATGCCGGCAATACATGCGAGTTTTGCGGATGGTAATTATCGTTATAACCATAAAGGTTGGTTGGCATTACCGAAATAAAATTGCAGCCGTACTGCGCGCGGTAGGCATCGCACATTTTTATACCGGCAATTTTGGCAATGGCATAAGGCTCGTTAGTCGGCTCTAACAGGCCGGTAAGCAAGGCATCCTCGTGCAAAGGCTGCGGTGCCAATTTTGGATAAATACAGCTGGAACCCAAAAACATCAGCTTTTTTACACCGTTAACATACGATTGATGGATAACGTTATTTTGTATTTGCAGGTTATCATACAAAAACTCGGCGCGATAAGTGTTATTGGCCACAATGCCCCCAACTTTGGCAGCCGCTAAAAACACATAATCGGGCTTGGTTTGCGCAAAAAACGCGGTTACAGCCTGTTGATCGCGCAGATCAAGCTCTGACGAGTTACGGGTTACAAAGTTTGTAAAACCCTCTTTTTCCAGCTTGCGTTTAATGGCCGAACCTACCATGCCGCGATGGCCGGCAATATATATTTTGGCGTCTTTTTCCATTTAGTTTGTTTATTAGTTCACTGGCTCATTTGTTCATTGGTCCTATTCGGTCGCCGTTCACTAACTAATGAACCAATAACATACTAAGCCTGTCCCATAGTTCCGCCAAAATTCATTGGGAAACCGGTTGGGTCGTTTTGAATTTTAACACGCCCGTTTGCTTCTTCAAACTTTTCGATGTTGTCTTGCAGGGCAACTAACAGGCGTTTGGCGTGCTCGGGTGTTAGTACTATCCTTGATTTTACCTTAGCTTTTGGTACGCCCGGCATCACACGTATAAAATCAAGCACAAACTCCGAGCTTGAGTGTGTTATAATAGCAAGATTAGCGTAAATACCTTCTGCAACTTCTTCAGAAAGCTCAATATTCAACTGGGTTTCGTTTTGTTCTTCCATGGTACTAAAATAGCAAAGCCTGTTATTTTCATAACAGGCTTTGCAAAAGTATTTAAAAAAATCTGATTAAGCTTCCACTTCTTCAGTTTTAGAAGCCATCAGGCGGTCAAACTCTTCCTGAGAACCTACGCGGATATTTTCGTATTCGCGTAAACCTGTTCCTGACGGAATTAAGTGACCAACAATAACGTTCTCTTTCAAACCAAGCATCAGGTCTTTTTTACCTGCTATGGCTGCTTCGTTCAGTACTTTTGTAGTTTCCTGGAACGATGCCGCTGAAATGAATGATTTTGTACCTAATGATGCCCTGGTAATACCTTGTAACATTGGGCTTGATGTGGCTGCAATTGCATCCCTTACCTCAACCAATTTTAAATCTTTACGTTTTAAAATCGAGTTTTCGTCCCTCAGTTTCCTTAAAGATACGATCTGGCCTGATTTTAAGTTGGTAGAATCACCAGGTTCGGTAACTACCTTCTTATCAAACATTTCATCGTTCTCTGTCATAAAGTCCCAACTATCCACAGCTTCCCTTTCCAGGAAGCGGGTATCGCCGGCATCTTCAATGGCAACTTTTTGCATCATTTGGTGCACTATAACTTCAAAGTGCTTATCGTTAATTTTTACACCCTGTAAGCGGTAAACTTCCTGTATACCATTTACAAGATACTCTTGTACGGCAGCAGGGCCTTTAATTGCAAGGATATCTGCCGGCGAGATAGAACCATCTGACAATGGCATACCTGCTTTAACAAAGTCGTTATCCTGTACAAGGATGTGTTTAGATAATGGCACCAGGTACTTTTTCACCTGGCCGTCTTTACTTTCGATAGTGATTTCGCGGTTACCACGTTTAACACCACCTAAAGTTACAACACCATCAATTTCGGTTACTACCGCAGGGTTAGATGGGTTACGTGCCTCAAATAACTCGGTTACACGTGGTAAACCACCTGTAATATCGCGCGTTTTACCGGTTGAACGAGGTATTTTAGCAATAACCTGCCCTGTTTGTAGTTTCTCACCTTCTTCAACAGCAATGTGAGCGCCTACCGGGATGTTATAACCTTTTATAACGTTACCTTTATTATCAACTATTTGTATAACAGGGTTTTTAGTTTTATCCCTGGTATCAATAATTACCTTTTCGCGGTGGCCGGTTTGCTCATCGCTTTCCTCGCGGAAGGTGATACCTTCTAATACAGCCTCAAACTGGGTTGAACCTGCAAATTCAGATATGATAACCGCATTGTACGGATCCCATGAACATATACGGTCGCCTTTAGCGATTTTAGCACCATCCTTTACATACAGGTATGAACCGTATGGGATGTTGTTGGTAACAATAACCTTGTTAGTACCCGGCTCAATAATGCGGAACTCGCCTGAACGGCCCAACACTACATCAACAGTTTCTTCTTCGGTTTTATATTCAACTGTACGTACGTTCTCAAATTCAATAACACCTTCAAACCTCGCGTTAATTTGCGACTCCGCCGCGATGTTTGACGCGGTACCACCCACGTGGAATGTACGTAGTGTTAACTGTGTACCCGGCTCGCCGATTGACTGTGCAGCAATTACACCTACAGCCTCGCCCATTTGCACGCGTTTACCGCTTGCAAGGTTACGGCCATAGCATAAAGCACACACACCGCGTTTGCTTTCGCATGTTAATACCGAACGTATCTCGATACCTTCTAACGGAGAGTTCTCTACTTTTTTAGCTATCTCTTCGGTAATATCTTCGCCTGCAGTAATTAACAATTCGTTGGTGATAGGGTCATGTACATCATGTAATGTAGTACGGCCCAAAATACGATCGTATAACGGCTCAACAATATCCTCGTTATCTTTTAACGCAGTTGTGTAAATACCCCTTAAGGTACCGCAATCAACCTCACCAACAATCATATCCTGTGCAACATCATGCAACCTACGTGTTAAATAACCGGCATCTGCAGTTTTTAACGCTGTATCCGCCAAACCTTTACGCGCACCGTGGGTAGATATGAAGTACTCTAATACCGACAAACCTTCTTTAAAGTTTGAAAGGATAGGGTTTTCGATGATCTCGCCGCCCGAACCTGATTTTTGAGGCTTAGCCATCAAACCACGCATACCTGCAAGCTGACGGATTTGCTCTTTAGAACCACGTGCACCCGAATCAAGCATCATGTAAACAGAGTTAAAGCCCTGGTTATCGTTGCTCAGGATGTTCATTACATTCGCGGTTAAGCGGTTGTTGATACGTGTCCAGATATCGATGATCTGGTTGTAACGCTCGTTATTAGTAATGAAACCCATGTTATAGTTATTCATCACGTCTTCCACTTCTTTTGAAGCCTGGGCGATCAGCGTAACTTTTTCTTCAGGTATGTTAATGTCTTTCAGGTTAAATGATAAACCACCCTGGAACGCCATCTTAAATCCTAATTCCTTAATATCATCAAGGAATTGGGCAGCGCGTGCCATACCGGTCATTTTCACTATCTCGCCAATAATATCACGCAGTGATTTTTTGGTTAACAGCTCATTTATATAACCAACCTCTTCGGGTACATGCTGGTTAAACAACACGCGGCCTACAGTGGTCTCAATTATTTTTGATACGATCTGGCCATCGCGTTCTTTAATTTTGCCTTTAACTTTTATAAACGCGTGCAGGTCAATTTTACGCTCATTGTAAGCTATAATTACCTCTTCGGCAGAATAAAAAGTTAAACCTTGCCCTTTAACAACACGTGTTTCATCAGTTTTACGGCCTTTGGTTATGTAGTACAAACCAAGCACCATGTCTTGTGATGGTACTGTAATAGGCGTACCGTTAGCAGGGTTAAGGATGTTGTGCGATGCCAGCATTAATACCTGGGCTTCCAAAATTGCTGCGTTACCAAGTGGTACGTGCACAGCCATCTGGTCACCGTCAAAATCCGCGTTAAAGGCGGTACAGGTTAATGGGTGTAATTGTATAGCCTTACCTTCAACCAGTTTTGGTTGGAAAGCCTGTATACCTAACCTGTGCAGCGTAGGCGCACGGTTTAATAATACAGGGTGGCCTTTTAATACGTTTTCTAAAATATCCCAAACTAATGGGTCTTTACGGTCAACTATCTTTTTGGCAGATTTTACCGTTTTAACCACACCACGCTCAATCATCTTGCGAATGATAAATGGTTTAAACAGCTCGGCAGCCATATCTTTTGGTAAACCGCACTCGTGTAATTTAAGGTTTGGCCCTACAACAATTACCGAACGTGCCGAGTAATCTACACGTTTACCTAATAAGTTTTGACGGAAACGGCCTTGTTTACCTTTCAGGATGTCTGAAAGTGATTTTAATGCACGGTTACCTTCGGTTTTAACCGCGTTAACTTTACGTGAGTTATCAAATAACGAGTCTACAGCTTCCTGTAACATACGTTTTTCGTTACGTAAAATTACCTCTGGCGCTTTTATCTCTATCAATCGTTTTAAACGGTTGTTACGGATAATTACACGGCGGTATAAATCGTTTAGATCGGAAGTAGCGAAACGGCCACCTTCCAATGGTACTAAGGGGCGCAATTCAGGAGGTATAACCGGAACGATCTTAACGATCATCCATGATGGGTTATTCTCGATCCTTGTAGCCGCACCACGGAAAGCTTCAACAACTTGTAAGCGTTTTAGCGCTTCGTTTTTACGTTGCTGCGAAGTTTCGTTAGCTGCCTGATGGCGCAGGTTGTATGAAAGCTCATCAAGATCAATACGTCTTAATAATTCTTCCAGTGCCTCGGCACCCATTTTAGCCACAAATTTTTGTGGGTCTTTATCATCCAGGTATTGGTTTTCTTTTGGTAAAGTATCCAATATATCCAGGTATTCTTCTTCTGTCAGGAAATCCATTTTGGATATACCGTCAGCTTCTTTAATACCAGGCTGAATAACTACATATCTTTCGTAATAAATGATCAGGTCGAGCCTTTTTGTAGGTAAACCCAACAGGTAACCAATTTTGTTTGGTAACGAGCGGAAGTACCAGATATGCGCAACAGGAACCACCAGGTTGATGTGTCCCATACGCTCGCGGCGTACCTTCTTTTCGGTTACTTCAACACCGCAACGGTCGCAAACAATACCTTTGTAACGTATACGTTTGTATTTACCGCAATGGCACTCATAATCCTTAACCGGGCCAAAAATACGCTCGCAAAACAAACCATCACGCTCAGGTTTGTAGGTACGGTAGTTAATGGTCTCAGGTTTTAAAACCTCACCGCTTGAACGCTCAAGTATAGATTCGGGAGAAGCTAAACTGATGGTAATTGTGGTGAAATTACTCTTGATTTTATTATCCTTTTTGTAAGACATAGTCTCCTTTGTTTTTAATTATTGAAGGAATGAATTATTGACTTATTGATGAAGGGATTGAATTACTTAATAATTCAATCCCTCTATAATTCAATAATTATTCTAATGTGATATCCAAACCTAAACCTCTTAATTCGTGAACCAATACGTTGAATGATTCAGGAACTGAAGGTGTTGGCAGGTTTTCACCTTTAACAATAGCTTCGTAGGTTTTGGCACGGCCGATAACATCATCCGATTTAACGGTTAATATTTCTTGCAGTATGTTTGATGCACCAAATGCTTCAAGTGCCCAAACCTCCATCTCACCAAAACGCTGACCACCAAACTGGGCTTTACCACCCAATGGTTGTTGTGTAATAAGCGAGTATGGCCCGATAGAACGCGCGTGCATCTTATCGTCAACCATGTGGCCCAGTTTAAGCATGTAGATGATACCTACAGTTGTTTGCTGGTCAAAACGGTCGCCGGTTAAGCCATTGTATAAATAGGTACGGCCACTTTCTGGTAAGCCTGCTTTTTTAACCCACTCCTCTACTTCGGTATGGCTTGCACCATCAAAAATAGGGGTAGCAAATTTAACACCAAGCTCTTTACCGGCCCAGCCTAATACAGTTTCGTATATCTGGCCAAGGTTCATACGTGATGGTACACCCAATGGGTTCAACACAATATCAACCGGGGTACCGTCTTCTAAGAAAGGCATATCCTCGTCGCGTACAATACGCGCAACAATACCTTTATTACCGTGGCGGCCCGCCATTTTATCACCCACTTTAAGCTTACGCTTTTTAGCGATGTAAACTTTAGCCATTTGTACGATACCTGATGGCAACTCGTCGCCTACGCTTATCGCAAATTTATCGCGACGGTAAGCACCAAGTTCTTCGTTCACTTTAATGTTATAGTTGTGAAGCAAAGTTTTTATCTGGTCGTTTTTATCATCGTCAGTGGTCCACTTGGTTGGGTTGATGTTTTCGTAGTTAAGTTCGGTCAGAATTTTCTGAGTAAATTTAACGCCTTTGGCAACAAACAACTCCTTGTAAACATTATAAACGCCTTGTGATGTTTTACCATTCACAATCTCAAATAACTTTTCAATTAAAGTGTTTTTAAGATCTTTTACAGCTTTATCGTGTTTAGCGTCAAGTTTTTCTATCTGCGCTTTTTCTTCGGCCTTAGTTGTTTTTTTAGCACGAGAGAATAATTTTGTATCAATAACCACACCCGCAATTGATGGCGGAGTTTTTAATGATGCATCCTTAACATCGCCTGCTTTATCACCAAATATGGCACGTAACAGTTTTTCTTCCGGTGAAGGGTCCGATTCACCTTTTGGAGTGATCTTACCTATCAGGATGTCGCCTTCTTTAACCTCGGCACCAACACGGATGATACCGTCTTCGTCAAGGTCTTTAGTGGCTTCTTCTGATACGTTAGGGATATCCGGTGTCAATTCCTCTTCGCCGCGTTTAGTATCACGCACTTCCAGTTCAAATTCTTCAACGTGAAGTGATGTGAATATATCCTGAGACACTACACGCTCAGATATAACGATCGCATCCTCGAAGTTGTAACCTTGCCAAGGCATGAATGCCACTTTAAGGTTACGACCTAATGCAAGCTCGCCATCCTGAGTTGCATAGCCTTCGCAAAGCACTTGTCCTTTTTCAACACGCTGGCCTTTTTTAACAATCGGCTTTAAGTTGATGGTAGTGCTTTGGTTTGTCTTTTTAAACTTGGTTAACAAGTAGCTTTTGGTATCACCATCAAAAGAGATCAAACGATCAAGTTCGTTACGGTCATACTTAATTTTTATTTCGTTAGCATCAACATACTCAACCACACCATTGCCTTCGGCATTGATAAGGGTACGAGAGTCTTTTGCTACACGGCCTTCCAAACCTGTACCTACAATTGGCGCCTCGGGGCGTAACAATGGTACAGCCTGGCGTTGCATGTTTGAACCCATCAAGGCACGGTTAGCATCATCATGCTCCAAAAATGGAATTAACGATGCCGCTATTGATGTGATCTGGTTTGGAGCAATATCCATCAGATCCAGTCTTTCCGGCTCGATGATAGGGAAGTCACCTTCAAAACGTGCCTTAACACGCGGGGTGGCAAATACACCTTTATCATCGTAATGAGCGTTGGCCTGGCCAATGGTTTTACCGTCTTCATCCTCGGCAGATAAATAGATAACCGGCTCCTGTACTTGTACTACACCATCAACCACACGTTTGTACGGGGTTTCGATGAAGCCTAAGTTGTTAATTTTAGCGTGTACACAAAGTGATGATATCAAACCAATGTTTGGTCCTTCGGGAGTTTCGATGGTACATAATCTACCGTAGTGGGTGTAGTGTACGTCACGAACCTCGAAACCTGCACGCTCACGCGACAGACCGCCGGGGCCTAAGGCTGACAGACGACGCTTGTGCGTGATCTCTGCCAGTGGATTGGTTTGGTCCATAAACTGCGATAACTGGTTTGTTCCGAAGAACGAGTTGATCACAGATGATAATGTACGTGCATTGATCAGGTCGGTTGGTGTAAACACCTCGTTATCACGAATGTTCATACGCTCGCGGATAGTACGGGCCATACGCGCTAAACCTACACCAAATTGTGCATACAGCTGCTCGCCAACGGTACGTACACGACGGTTTGACAAGTGATCAATATCATCCACCTCGGCTTTTGAGTTGATTAATTTGATCAGGTATTTCACAATCGCGATGATATCCTGCTTGGTTAATACCTTTGTTTCGTCAGAGGTATTCAGCTTTAATTTACGGTTGATGCGGTACCTTCCCACATCGCCCAAATCATATCTTTTATCAGAGAAGAATAAACGATCGATGATACCACGTGCAGTTTCCTCATCAGGTGGTTCGGCGTTACGCAATTGGCGGTAAATGTGCTCAACCGCTTCTTTCTCCGAGTTCGAAGTATCTTTTTGTAGTGTGTTATATATAATAGTATAATCACCGCTGGTGGCAGCATCTTCCTTGTTTAGGATGATGGTTTTTACACCTGCATCAATAATCATATCAATATGGTCGTCTTCCAATACGGTTTCGCGCTCAAGGATGATCTCGTTACGGTCGATAGATACCACTTCACCTGTATCCTCATCCACAAAATCCTCAACCCATTTTTTAAGCACCCTTGCAGCAAGCTTACGGCCAATAAATTTCTTTAAGCCGCTTTTGCTAACCTTAACCTCGTCTGCTAGTTCAAATAATTCTAATATATCTTTATCAGAATCGTAACCTATAGCACGAAGCAGCGTAGTAACCGGGAATTTCTTTTTACGGTCAATATAAGCATACATCACGTTGTTAACGTCTGTAGCAAACTCAATCCAGGAACCTTTAAAAGGTATAACACGGGCCGAGTATAGTTTTGTACCGTTGGTGTGGCGGCTTTGGCCAAAGAACACACCTGGCGAACGGTGTAACTGCGATACAATTACACGCTCGGCACCATTTATAACAAAAGTACCTTTAGGTGTCATATAAGGGATGGTACCCAAATAAACATCCTGTACAATTGTTTCAAAATCTTCGTGCTCGGCATCGTTACATGATAAGCGAAGTTTTGCTTTTAATGGCACACTGTAAGTTAACCCGCGCTCAATACACTCGCGTATATCGTAACGTGGCGGATCAATAAAGTAATCAAGAAACTCTAAAACAAAGATGTTCCTTGAATCAGAGATCGGAAAATTTTCGGCAAATACTTTAAACAACCCTTCTTTGTAACGGTTGTCTGAGGTGGTTTCCAATTGAAAAAATTCCTGGAAAGATTGTAACTGTACATCCAGAAAATCGGGGTAATCAAGTACCTTTCTGCTGGTTGCAAAGTTTACTCTTTGGTTATTGTTGTTTGCCAAGGTATTATAATTTTAGTTTATTAATAAACTTGTTGCTGGTTAAATAGCTGTTGCTAAACCCTAACCAACGATGGGGGTAATATAAACAGCAATAGACCCCGACCAAAAACGGTCGGAGTCTGATGCTATTGTGTGTGTGGTTAAATTATTTAACCTCAACTACTGCTCCGGCTTCCTCTAATTGAGATTTTAAAGATTGAGCTTCTTCTTTAGTTACGCCAGTTTTAACCTCTTTAGGTGCACCGTCAACTAAATCTTTAGCTTCTTTCAAGCCTAAACCTGTAAGGTCTTTTACTAATTTAACAACTGCTAATTTTGAACCACCTGCTTCTTTCAGGATCACGTCAAACGCAGTTTGCTCTGCAGCAGCTGCAGGAGCATCATCGCCACCAGCAGGAGCAGCTGAAACAGCTACCGCTGCAGCAGCAGGCTCAATGCCATACTCATCTTTTAATATCTGAGCTAATTCGTTTACTTCTTTTACTGTTAAGTTTACCAACTGTTCAGCAAACGCTTTTAAATCCGCCATTTTATGTTTTATTTTTTACTTAATACTTTTTTGTTTAAATCTAACTTTAAGGTGTTAGTTAACCTCTTTCTTGCAATGTTTTTACAACACCTGCCAATATATTTCCGCCTGATTGCAATGCAGAAATAACGTTCTTTGCCGGTGATTGCAGTAAGCCAACTATCTCGCCAATTAATTGCTCTTTCGATTTTAACTTCGTAAGTGTATCTAACTGGTTATCGCCAACGAATATAGCCGAATCGATGTATGCTGCTTTTAAAACTGGTTTGTCGCCTGTTTTTCTCAATTTCTTGATCAGCTTTGCCGGGGCAGTTGCTGATTTTGAGAAAAGTATAGATGATGAACCTTTTAATACATCAAACATCGGGCTGAAATCGCCACCGGCTGCTTCCATAGCTTTTTTAATCAAGCTATTTTTCGCTACCTGCATGGTGATATCATTTTCGAAACATTGACGACGGATCGTGTTAACTTTTGCAACCGTTAAATCTGAAGTATCGGTGATATAAAAATTACCGTACTCTTTAATTTGTTCAGTAAGGGCAAGAACAAGATCGTATTTTTCTTCTTTATTCATGATTAAATTCCCGCTACTGATTTAGTTTCAATTGTTATTCCCGGCGACATGGTTGAAGAGATGTGTATACTCTTAAAATATGTTCCTTTTGCTGCTGATGGTTTTAATTTAGAGATAGTTTGCAATACTTCTAAAGCATTCTCGTAAATTTTATCAGCAGTGAAAGACGCTTTTCCTATTGAGGTGTGGATGATACCGGTTTTATCAACCTTGAAATCGATTTTACCACCTTTTACCTCGGTTACAGCTTTTCCAACTTCTGGAGTTACTGTACCCGATTTAGGGTTAGGCATTAAGTTACGCGGACCCAATATACGGCCCAAACGTCCTACTTTAGCCATAACACTTGGCATGGTTATGATAATATCAACATCAGTCCATCCGCCTTCAATCTTGGCAATATAATCATCCAAACCTACAAAATCCGCACCTGCATCCTTTGCTTCTTGTTCCTTATCAGGAGTACAAAGCACTAATACACGTACAGTTTTTCCGGTTCCATGAGGTAAGGTTGCAATACCACGCACCATTTGATTGGCTTTACGCGGGTCAACACCTAAACGCACATCAATATCAACCGACGAATCAAACTTGGTATTGGTTAATTCCTTTACCAAAGCTGATGCAGCTTCTAATGAGTACGATTTGTTCGCCTCAATCTTGGATAGTGCCGCTTTTTGATTTTTTGTTAATCTAGCCACTGTCTTAAACTGATTTGTATAAATTAATTAATTCCAGGGAGCCGTACCTGATACGGTTATTCCCATACTGCGGGCAGTACCTGCCACCATTTTCATGGCTGATTCTACTGTAAATGCATTCAAATCAGTCATTTTATCTTTGGCTATACCTTCAACCTGCTCCCAGTTTACACTGGCAACTTTTTTACGGTTGGGCTCGGCCGAACCACCTTTTAAACCTGTTGCTTCCAATAATTGGATGGCAACCGGAGGGGTTTTAATGATAAAATCGAATGACTTGTCGACATAAACAGTAATAACTACCGGTAACACTTTACCAGGTTTATCCTGGGTACGTGCGTTGAACTGCTTGCAAAATTCCATTATGTTCACCCCTTTTGCACCCAATGCTGGGCCAATTGGTGGTGATGGATTTGCAGCGCCGCCCTTCACCTGTAGCTTTACCATCGCACCGACTTCTTTTGCCATTTTACTTTGTTTTAATTATAACTCAATGTTAGTAAGTGGAAGCTAAGTAACATTTATTTTTAATGTTGATTTATTGAATTACTGAATTATTGATTTCAGCGTAGCCTATAAACCCATATATTTTTTAATGCAGGATGATAGTTGAATCAATAATTCAATAAATCAATCCTTCAATAATTATTCTTTCTCTACTTGCATGTAATTCAATTCAAGCGGCGTACGGCGCCCAAATATCTTTACCATTACCTTTAGTTTCTTTTTCTCTTCGTTAACCTCTTCAATAACGCCGCTAAAGCCATTAAATGGCCCATCCATTACTTTAACGTTTTCGCCAACGTAATATGGTACATTCATGGTTTCGCCTTGTGCGCTCATCTCGTCAACCTTACCTAAAATACGGTTAACTTCGGCCTGGCGTAGTGGTATGGCATTTCCTTGCTTGTCGCCTAAAAAACCAATTACACTATTTATATTTTTTATAACGTGTTCTAATTCACCATCAAGCGCGGCTTCCATTAAAACATACCCCGGAAAGTAGTTGCGTTCTTTCGCAATTTTCTTCCCGTCGCGCATTTGATAATACTTTTCGGTAGGTATTAACACTTGTGGTACTAAGTGGGCAATGCCTAAACGTGCTACCTCGGCATCAACGTATTGCTTCACCTTTTTCTCTTTACCACTAATGGCCCTTACCACATACCATTTTAATTGATCACTCATCTATATATAATTAGGCTAGTGAAGTATAAAACTGATTAAGCAAATAACCAATAACCTGGTCCATACCAAATATTACCATCGCGATGATGATTGCAGCTACCAGTACTAAAACAGCACTGCTTTGCAATTCGCGCCATGTTGGCCAGGTTACTTTCTGGGTCAACTCGATGTATGATTCTTTTATATATTCAGTTACAGCAGCCATCTTATTTTTATTATTGCTTATGCACGGGAACAAGGATTCGAACCCTGATCAAAGGTTTTGGAGACCTCTATTCTACCATTGAACTATTCCCGTGTATACTTATCTCCAAAAAACGGAAATTGTGTACTATTTACTTATTGTGAATAAAGTACCGTGACAAAAGTCACGGTACTTTACACAAAAATTAACCGTTTTGCTACCCTTTAAAAGGGTACGAAATTATTTTAAAATTTCAGTTACCTGGCCAGCACCTACAGTTCTGCCACCTTCACGGATAGCGAAACGTAAGCCTTTTTCCATAGCGATAGCGTTGATCAGTTTTACTGTGATGGTAACGTTATCACCTGGCATAACCATTTCTACACCTTCGGCCAATGAAATCTCACCGGTTACGTCAGTTGTACGGAAATAGAATTGCGGACGGTATTTGTTGAAGAATGGTGTGTGACGACCACCTTCTGCTTTTGACAATACGTAAACTTCTGCCTTGAAATCAGTGTGCGGAGTTACTGAACCTGGTTTGCAAATAACCATACCACGACGGATATCAGTTTTTTCAATACCACGTAACAATAAACCTACGTTATCACCAGCTTCACCCCTGTCAAGGATCTTGCGGAACATTTCCACACCTGTAACAGTTGATTTTAAGTTTTCGGCACCCATACCAAGGATGTCTACTTGCTCGCCTGAGTTAATAACACCACGCTCGATACGACCAGTTGCAACAGTACCACGACCAGTGATCGAGAATACGTCTTCAACAGGCATCAAGAAAGGAAGATCAGTTAAACGCGGAGGGATAGGGATCTGTGTATCTACAGCATCCATCAACTCCATAATTTTATCAACCCATTTAGGCTCGCCGTTAAGGCCACCTAATGCCGAACCTTGAATTACAGCGATATCATCACCTGGGTAATCGTAGAATGATAATAATTCGCGGATTTCCATTTCAACAAGTTCTAACAATTCTGGATCATCAACCATGTCAACTTTGTTCATAAACACAACTAATGAAGGCACACCAACCTGGCGGGCTAACAAGATGTGCTCACGAGTTTGAGGCATTGGACCATCAGTAGCGGCAACAACAATAATTGCACCGTCCATTTGAGCCGCACCTGTAACCATGTTTTTCACATAATCCGCGTGACCTGGACAGTCAACGTGAGCATAGTGACGGTTGTTTGTTGAATACTCAACGTGCGCTGTATTAATTGTAATACCACGCTCTTTTTCTTCAGGAGCAGAGTCAATTGAATCAAATGAACGAGCTTCTGAAAAACCTTTATCAGCTAATACCTTAGTGATAGCTGCGGTTAGGGTTGTTTTACCGTGGTCAACGTGACCGATTGTACCGATGTTTAAGTGCGGTTTACTGCGGTCAAATTTTTCTTTTGCCATGATTTATATTTGTTTGTAGGTTAATTTATTTATTAAAATGTATTATATGTATACTTATATAATGAGCCAACAATGGGATTTGAACCCATGACCTCTTCCTTACCAAGGAAGTGCTCTACCCCTGAGCTACGTCGGCTTGTTTTTAGTTCATTAGTTTACTCGTCAATAGTTCATTGGTATTACCTGCTTAGTACAAATGAACTAATGAACCAAGCAACCATTGAACCAACCGAGCGGAAGACGAGGTTCGAACTCGCGACCTATAGCTTGGAAGGCTATCGCTCTACCAACTGAGCTACTTCCGCAATTTTAAAATCCAAAAACTAAACTCTAAACCCTAAAACAATTTTTAGAATTTAGAATTTAGCATATTGAACACTATTTGTGGGGGGAGAAGGATTCGAACCTTCGTAGCCGAAGCAGCGGATTTACAGTCCGCCCCATTTGACCGCTCTGGTATCCCCCCAATTGTTGATTTCGGATTAATAATGTTCAAAGTTGAAGCTAAACACTACTCGTCCGAAATAAACAGAGCCTCCTATCGGGATCGAACCAATGACCTACTGATTACAAGTCAGTCGCTCTACCAGCTGAGCTAAGGAGGCTTAAATTGTTAGCCATAACCTTATACTTGTTAATAGTATTTGGGTAAATGGCGGCAAATTAATATTGCGCTATTATTTTTTATTTTAAAGAACCAACCGTTTCATAAAAGGAAGGCCGTTAAGCCCCTCTCTGAAAGGGATTGCAAATCTACAAAAATTTAAGGCTGTACAAAATTTTTTTCCAAAAAAAATCGGCAGGTTTAAAACCTGCCGATCCGGGCTTTGTTTACCCTGCTATATGTGTCTAAAAATCATCGGTTTCTGCTACAAGGGCGGCTTTTTTAGCAGCTTCGGCAGCAATTGATTTTTTTGTTTTATGTTTTTCTATTTGTTTGCGAAGGCTCTCTACAACCAGGTCTGTTGCCTCTTCAAAGCTCTTACATTTCTCTTTGGCAAATATTTGGTTACCCGGTAGCATCAGTTTTATCTCGGCTATTTTGTTCGCCTCATCCTCTACATTTTCCAATTTAAGGTAAACCTCGCCGCTTATAATGTGGTCGTAGAATGTTTCCAGCTTATCAACCTTCTTCTGAATAAAATCCAGTAATTTCCTGTCTGCGGTAAAGTGAATAGATTGCACTGTAATTTTCATTTTTCCTCCTTTTTATGCCTTTGGATGGGCTTGTTTATAAATAGATTTAAGTCTTTCAACCGAATTGTGTGTGTAAATTTGCGTGGCACTAAGGTTGGCGTGACCAAGCAGTTCTTTTATGGCATTTAAATCGGCACCCTTATTTAACAGGCTTGTTGCAAATGTGTGCCTTAGCACATGCGGGCTTTTTTTGCTTTGGGTTGATATGAATGAAAGGTATTTTTGCACTATTAAATATATTAACTTTGGATAAGCATCGGCACCTTTATTTGTAACGAGTAATGTTACCGAAATGTTATGAAATTTTTCACTTTTCTTTACCTCCAGGTAGCGTTTTAACAGTAGCACTAACTCGTGGTTAAGGGGTAATATCCTCTCTTTGTTACGTTTACCTAAAACTTTTATGGTGTTTTCGTAAAAATTTATATCGCTTTCTTTTAAGCCGGTAATTTCGGCAAGGCGCATACCAGTGCCAAACAGCATTTCAATTACCAGTTTATCGCGCAGGCCGGCAAAATCATGTGTAAATATGTCCGCATCCGAAGGATTGCTCTCGCCATTATCTAACATCCGCGTTAGCTTATCGGTATCAACAACAACGGGTAGGTTTTTGGGCACCTTTGGGGCAATTATGCGCGATGTTGGATTAACGGCGATATCCCCCTCCTGCAATAAAAACTTAAAGTACTTACGCAGTGTGGCTATTTTACGGTTAACAGACCGGGCTATGAGTTTTTGATCCATCAGGTGAACCATCCAGCCACGAATATCGTGATGGCTTATCTCTGATGGGTGAGTGTATGCTGGGGTAAGATTGTCTTTCGGGTTCAGGAACAGCATGAACTGTTCAAGGTCTGATTGATAGGCAGATACTGTGTGGGGGGAGTATCTTTTTTCAAACTTTATATAATTGATGAACTTGTCTAAAAACATAAAAACTATTTATACACCCAGTGAATGAATGTACAAATAGTTTTTTTTATAGAGACAAGAAAATGTTAAAATTCTTTTGTTGAAAAAGAATTAAACAGTTTCAAGGTTCATATTCTGCTTGTAGATGGCATGTTTAATTTCGTGCCTGCGAGTTATGGATTTCTTTTCAAAAGCCTGGCGACTGCGCAGCTCTCTTAATACTCCAGTTTTCTCAAATTTCTTTTTGAAGCGTTTCAATGCTTTATCTAATGATTCGCCGTCTTTTACGTTGATAATGATCATAATCCCAAATACCTCCTTTCAGGGACGTCAAAGGTAGGAAAATACTTTTAATTCTAAAACACAATTAATTACAAATCTTTCTACGTTAAATAACTGCGTTCGGGCTATTGTGTGAGGGATGGGTATATCCGCTTCTCGGGAGGCAGCGCCATAAACTTTTTGTAGCTATCGTTTATATAAGCCACCATAGATTCGCGGTTGTTGCTGCGCACAAATGCATAAGTTGGGCGGTATAACGACATGAAGTTTTCCAGATCCTTCCCTTTCAAGGGCACAATACTCCCTACGTACGACATGCTGAACGCGGCATCAATCTGCCGTTCTTCTGCATCACGCCTAAAATATCGTTTTAACCGCCGGGCATCTTTACCCTCTTTACTAAACCAGGTAGATGGTGAAAAAGCGTAAACCTTACTTTTTTCATAAACCTGCGGGTATTCGGTCTGTGGATTAAAATCCATCCGTTTAGCGCTGATATTTACCTCTCTTAGTGCTATTGTTTGTGTGTTAAGCAATATCCTTTTAGGGATCATATCTATCAAGTATAATGTATCTGACACATACCCGGGCGAGTTGAATATCAGCGTATGACCTGTAGTAGTGCGTATGCTAAAAGCCCCGTTTTTATCTGTAATGGTTACCTGCTTATTATTTTCGTCGCGTATAAACACATCACTCATGCGTTTATTGGTGCCATTCTCGTAAACCGTGCCTTTTAAAACACCTTGCCCCATGGCGTTACCAACAGTTAATAACAAAGCAGCAACAACTAAATATATTTTTTGCATGGTTATAAAGCTACATATTAATTAAACCGCTGTAAAATATTAAGGTTTCAATTTTAACATTTAAAATCAATAAAAAACCCGGCTTTTGGCCGGGCTTTCATTATTTCTTCCAAACGTTATTGTCCGGGTTAAAATCAGGTAACGATTTATCAGGATCGTAGGTAACCGATTCTATTTCTTCGGTCGATGGGTATTTAACAATAAAGCTATTGTTACGTTCCCAAATTTCAACCGGCAGGTTCAATCTTTCGGTTTTACCGCTTTTGGTTTTTATTTCAAGAATAACCGGCATGGCCATTTTTTCGAGGTTATCTAAAGTGATCAAAGCACCTTTTGATGGGTCGCCGCTTACGTATTTAACGTCTCTTACGCCAACATCAAGGCGCCAGTTATTTTGGAACCAACCTCTCCAAAACCATTGTAAGCTTTCACCGCTCGCGTTTTCGATGGTACGGAAAAAGTCATCTGGCGTTGGGTGTTTAAATGCCCAACGGTTAATGTAAGTTTTAAAAGCAAAGTCAAAACGCTCGGGGCCTAATATCTGTTCGCGCAGTAAGGTTAAGCCCATACCGGGTTTAAAGTATAGTAATATACCGTTGTTTCTTTCTTTTAAATTCTCGGGGTTGCTAAATACGGGCTCCAGATCGGGCTTGGTTAATAGGTCCCCTACCCTTTGCATATCTTGCTTTTTACCCGCGTATTCGCCGTTATTAAAGTCGGCTGTTGATAGGGTATTAATAAAGGTATTAAAGCCTTCGTCCATCCAGCCATAAAGCCGCTCGTTAGAGCCTACTATCATCGGGAACCAGGTATGGCCAAATTCATGATCATTTACTCCCCATAGGTTGCCCTTTGTAGCCCTGCTACCGCAAAATACTATACCAGGATACTCCATACCGTTTACATTACCTGCAACAGCTGTAGCCGCAGGGTAAGGGTATTCGAACCATTTTGATGAGTTATACTCAATAGATTTTTTTACGTATTCTGTTGAACGGCCCCAGGCATTGTTACCATCGCTTTCTACAGGGTAGGCGGATACGGCGGTAGACTTTTTACCACTAGGCAAATTCATTTTAGCAGCATCAATAATAAATGCTGTTGACGAAGCCCAGGCCACATCACGCGCGTTCTTTATTTTGAAATGCCAGGTTAATTCTTTTTTCGCAGGGCGTGAGGCAGCATCAGTAACCTCGCTTGCCGAACGGATAATGACCGTTTTATCGCTTTTTTCGGCCAGTGCCCAGCGTTTTTGCTGCTCAGCGGTATATACATCCTGAGGGTTTAGTAATTCGCCCGATGCTACCACAATATGGTTTGCAGGCGCAGTAATACTTACATCAAAATCGCCATACTCCAGGTAAAACTCGCTTGGGCCTGTATACGGTAAAGCGTTCCAACCCATTACGTCATCATATACATACATACGTGGGTACCATTGTGCTACGGTATAAATTTTACCGTTTTTGGTATTAAGGATACCGGTACGATCTGACCCATACTCGGGTACGATGAACGAATACTCGATATTCAATTTTACCTGGCCGCCATTTGCATTAACGCCTTGCGGCAAAAACACCTGCATTCGGGTATCGTTTATTAAAAACTTTACTGCAACATCGCCAACTTTTACAGATTTTATCTTGTAACCGGCATCGGGCATTTGGCCACGGCCACCATTACGACTACCGGTAACAGGTATAATAGCAGTACCACGCGAATCAGACTTAAATATATTCTGATCTAACTGCATCCATAAAAAATCCAGTTTTTGCGGGCTATTGTTGGTATAGGTTAAGGCTTCGCTACCTATAACCTCATTGTTTTGATCGTTTAGTTTGGCGTTTAGCGTGTAATCAGCACGGTTTTGCCAGTATTTTGGGCCAGGTTCGCCATCTGCAGCGCGGTATTCCGAACCATTTTTGGTGTAAAAAAACGGCGCGAAAGCATCGTGATAGTTATAATTTGATACAGGCGGCGTTTGCTGCGCCTGGGCTACACTGCTAACGGCCATAACAGCCAGCGTAAAACCGGCAATCAGGTTAAATTTCATAATTAGTTAATGATTTGGTAAAAACAAGGCACAAGTATACTAATAATAGAATTATTGAGCATACTTTTATCGGTTTGCAACTAAGTAGTTACTTTATAAAAGATGCTTTTGATAAACAGCTTCGTCAAAGCCAAAAAATAAAAACCCGTCTTTTTCTATCACCGGGCGTTTTATCATACTGGTTTTTTGCTGCAAAAGCTGCAAGGCATCTTCTTTGGTTTTAATACCCTCTCTCACGGCCGGGTCAAGCTGTTTATAAGTAAGGCCTTGCTTATTCATAAACTTTTCGTAACCTGCTTTGGCATCCCATTCGTTTAGCTTATCGGCGCTTACACCCAGCTTTTTAAAATCCTGAAACTCATAAGCTACGTTATTTGCCTTTAACCAATCTAAAGCCTTTTTAACGGTGTTGCAGTTAGTTATGCCGTAAACTTTCATAGTAAAATTTATATTATTTATTAAACTTGGTCATGGTTAGTTCGGTACCTATGGTAGCAAAGCTTTTTATCATCTCTATACTTCGGTCTATCAATGCAGGCAGTTCGGGTTTTTCGTCATCGTCAAAACCGCTTAGTACATAATCTACCTGGCGGCCTTTGGGGTAATTATCGCTAATGCCAAAACGTAAGCGGGCATAGTCGCTGTTACCTAAAGTGGCTTCAATATGCTTTAGCCCGTTGTGCCCCGCAGCGCTGCCTTTGGGTTTTAGGCGCAGGGTGCCTAATGGCAAAGCAAGGTCATCTACTACTACCAGTACATTTTGCACAGGTATTTTTAATTCTTTCATCCAGTGGTTTAGGGCTTTACCGCTAAGATTCATGTAAGTAGTTGGTTTAATTAAGTATAGCGTGCGGCTTTTGTAATTTATCTCGGTATAATAGGCATGGCGCATATTATAAAATTTTGCACCCTCCTGCTTAGCCAATTCATCTAAAACCATAAAACCTATGTTATGCCTTGTATCGGCATACTCGGGCCCTATATTTCCTAAACCAACAATTAAATATTTCATGCCCCCAACATTCCGCGCAACGGCGGGCTTACTTTTTAAATACTTACTAAAATAGGGCTTGAAACCCATAGCTGTTATTTTACCGGCAAATTAAAACAAAAACAGCGATAAGTTTAACTCATCGCTGTTAATGGTGTAATCACACAACAATCGGTGTAATCTCCAAATTATTTTTTAGCAGCTTCTTGTTCTGCCTGGCGTAACGCACGTGAAGTAGTTACAGATACGATAGTATCTTCTTGTGCATTGGTGATAGTTAAGTTTGCAACTTTAATATCAGCAACACGTACAGATTTACCTACTTCTAATTCGCTAATGCTTACTTCGATGTTATCTAAATGATCTTTAGGTAATGCTTTAACACGTAGTTTACGTAATTTTTGCACTAATTTACCACCCACTTTAACACCCGGAGAAGTACCTGTTAATTTTACAGGGATCTCGATAGTGATAGGTTTTTTCTCGTCTAACAACAAGAAGTCTACGTGAATAATTTGTTCCGTTAATGGGTGGAACTGCATATCCTTAATAATAGCTTGTGATTTAACTCCAGCTACTTCAATGTCGATGAAATGAACAACCGGAGTGTAAACTACGGCTCTCAAATCAGCTGCGGACACTGCAAAGTGGGTTTGGGTTGGCCCACCGTAAAGTACTGCAGGCACTAAGCCCTGGTAACGCAGTTCTTTAGCGTCTCTTTTCCCTACGTTCTCTCTTGGAGAACCGCTAATAGCAATTGATTTCATTATTTATATTTATTTACTTAAGCCATACCAATACGGCATGGATATTTTTATTCTGTTTTAATCTACCTTAAATAGCTGGCTTATCGATCCGTGTTCGTTCACATTCATAATTGCTTTTGCAAACAAATCGGCTGTTGATAATACCCTTATTTTGGGGCTGGTGTGTTTTAATGGTATAGTATCGGTTACTATCAACTCGGTTAAAGCCGAATTTTCGATAGTTTCGTAAGCCTTACCAGATAACACCGGGTGTGTACATACCGCGCGTACGCTACGTGCGCCACGCTCCATAATTAAGCTGGCTGCCTTTGCAAGCGTACCTGCCGTGTCACAAATGTCGTCTATTAATACAATATCCTGGTCGGTAACATCACCTATCAGCGTCATCGATTCTATTTCGTTGGCGCGTTTGCGGCGTTTATCGCATATTACCACTTCGGCATTAAAATATTTGGCAAAGCTACGCGCCCTGTACGAACCGCCCATATCAGGCGATGCAATGGTTAGCGCTTGTAAACCTAAACTTTTTATATAAGGCACAAATATGATAGATGCATCCAGGTGATCTACAGGTACATCAAAAAACGCTTGTATTTGGGCCGCATGCAAATCCATCGTCATGATACGGTGAATACCTGCCGCAACCAGTAAGTTAGCTACCAGCTTTGAGCCGATGGCTACACGTGGCTTATCCTTCCTGTCTTGCCTTGCCAAACCAAAATATGGGATAACGGCAGTAATGTAATGAGCAGATGCGCGGCGGGCGGCATCAATCATCATTAATAACTCCATTAAATTGTCAGTTGGTTGGTGGGTAGATTGAATAAGAAACACATCACAACCGCGGATAGATTCATTAAAGTGTGGCTGAAATTCGCCATCGCTAAAACGAGATACTGCCATATCGCCAAGCTCTTTACCATAAGATGAAGCAATGTTTTTGGCCAGCTCTGTTGAACCGGAACCTGCAAATAGCTTAACTGTATTAAACTGTAATGGCATCTTGTTTAGATTTCGAAATTCGAATGTTTAACAGCGATTTCTCTCTTATTAAACAGTGTATCAACCCTGTATAAAAAACTTCGGATTTCACATTTTCCATCAGACCTAAATCCGAAATTGAAAATCCGAAATCCGAAATCATCTTGTTGCCCGACCAGGATTCGAACCTAGACAAACGGTACCAAAAACCGTCGTACTACCATTATACTATCAGGCAATCTCCTTTGGTTTGTTATCCACCCCGAAAAGGAATGCAAATATAAGACGAAAAATCAGAACTCAAAAGCAAAATTTAAAAAAGTATTTTTAGGGGTGCAAAACACAAAAGCAAGCGTTAAAAAGTGTTAATGATTAGCTATTTCGCTTAAACATAGTAATGTTTTTACTAATTTCGGCTGCGTAAACCCGTATAAGCTTGTATAAAACAGCATGAATTACAATAAATTAAATAATATTTTTGGTTGGGCAGTAGGCATAATTGCCACCATCACCTACATTTTAACCCTCGAACCGTCTACCAGTTTTTGGGATTGCGGCGAGTTTATTGCCTGTATTTACCGGTTGCAGGTAGCCCACCAGCCCGGCGCGCCATTGTTTACCATGATAGGCAAGGTTTTTTCGCTGCTATCATTGGGCGATAATAACAAGGTTGCTTATTTTACAAACATGTCGTCGGCATTGGCCAGCGGTGCTACCATCATATTTTTATTTTGGACCATTACCGCACTGGCTAAAAAAATGCTGGTTAAAGCAGGCGAAGAAGTTAGCCCAACCAACCTGATCCTGATCATCGGTTCGGGATTAGTGGGTGCGCTGGCTTACACATGGTCTGATACGTTTTGGTTCTCGGCTGTCGAGTCGGAGGTTTATGCGCAATCATCGCTTTGTACAGCCATTGTTTTTTGGGCCATATTAAAATGGGAAGCCCACGCCGATGAGCCACGCGCCGATAAATGGATAGTATTTATTGCGTATGTAATGGGCCTATCTATAGGTATACACTTATTAAACTTGTTGGTTATACCGGCCATTGCCTTAATTATATACTTCCGCAGAGCTAAAAATGTAAGCACCGGCGGCACTATTTGGGCCTTTATATTAGGCGTAGTTACCGTTGCAGTTATACTTTGGGGTGTTATTCAATTTACGGTTAAAGGTGCCGCCTTTTCCGATCTGTTTTTTGTGAACACCCTGGGCATGGGTTTTGGCGATGGCGCTATCATATTTTTTGTATTGGTGATAGGCGCACTGGCATCGGGTATATATTATACCATTAAACCCTCTACAGCATTAATTGTAGCCGCTGCAGCATGCTTTATACTGCTGTTAACTTTTAGTGCAGGCGTTATAGGCTTTTTTGGCGGAACTGCTGTTTTAGCCATATTAGAGTACGTTTTAAAAGTGCGCGAAAGACGTTTTGCGCTTAACCGGGTTTTAATATGCGCCGTATTTATATTATTCGGATATAGCTCATTTGTGATGATCGTTATCCGCGCCAAGGCCGGTACTAACCTAAACAACAGCGATCCGCAGGATGCCTTTGCATTAAACGGTTACTTAAACCGCGATCAGTATGGCGATACACCATTAATGTACGGCGAATACTTTGATTCTAAGCCAATTGACCAAACGGAAGGTGCTAAAATTTATCGCCGTGGCGAAACTAAATACGAGGTAGCTGGTAAAAAACTAAACACTATATACGACCGCAATACGCTTTTCCCGCGTATGTTTAGTCAAAAGCCAAACCACCCCGAGTTTTACAGGAGCTGGTCGCAATTAGGGCCGCAAGAACAGCCCACAATGGCTACCAACCTTGGCTTTTTTGCCACCTGGCAAATTAACCAAATGTACACCCGCTATTTTATGTGGAACTTTGTGGGCCGCGCTAACGAAATGGATGGCCAAACCAGCTCATCGGGTATTGATGGTAGCTGGATAAGCGGACTAAACTTTAAAAAGGAGCTGCCTGCTACTGTTACGCAAAGCAAATCATATAACCGCCTGTACTTTTTACCGCTTATTATTGGCTTGTTGGGCGTTGTTTATCATTTTAAACGCAACCAGCGCGATGCCGGCGTAGTTACTGTACTGTTCTTTTTCACCGGTTTAGCTATTGTGCTTTACCTTAACCAGGACCCATTACAACCACGTGAGCGTGATTACGCGTACGCAGGATCATTCTATGCATTTGCCATTTGGATTGGTTTAGGCGTGTTATTTATAGCAGAATTACTAAGCAAAAAGATAAATGCCAAAACGGGTGCTATAGCAGCCACAGTGGTTTGTTTATTGGCCGCGCCTATACTAATGGCCAGCCAGGAATGGGACGACCACGACCGCTCTACCAAGCTTACCCCGCACGATATGGCCTACAACTACCTTAACTCGTGCGCGCCAAACGCTATCTTATTTACCTATGCCGATAACGATACCTACCCGCTGTGGTATATACAAGAGGTTGAAGGTGTTAGGCCGGATGTACGCATTGTAAACTTAAGTTTGTTGGGTACCGATTGGTATATCCGCCAAATGAAAACGCAGATGAATCAATCGGCACCCTTGCCTATCAGCATGGATAATAAGAAGTTTGAAGCCGGTGTACGCGATGTAATATATTACAACGATGCCAAAGTTGCGGGCCCTATTGAATTGAAGGAAGTATTTGATTTTATGACCTCTGATAACCAGCAGGCAAAGGTGCAGTACGAAAGCGGCGAAAGCGCTAACTACCTGCCTACCAAGAACTTTAAGTTAATGGTAAATGCCGACGAGGTGATAAAATCGGGAACGGTGCCTGCCAACCAGCGCGACCGTATTGTATCCGAAATGGACTGGACCTATCCGGGTAAATATGTTACCAAGGATAACCTGGCCATGATGGATATATTGGCGCATAATAACTGGAAACGCCCCGTGTATTTTGCCACCACCGTACCAAGCGACAACCTGCTTGGGCTTGATAAATACCTGTATAGCGAAGGCTTTAGCAACCGCCTAATGCCCTTTAAACCAGATACTACCGTAGCCCCGCAGGAAAATACCAACACCATGATCATGTACAACAATATGATGAACAAGTACAAATATGGCAACATGAAAAACGCCAAGTACCTTGATCATGAGTCGTTAACGTTGTTTAACCCGCTGATTGCCCGCTTATTTGGCACGCTTGCTGACAACTTGGTAAAAGAAGGACATAAAGACCTGGCTAAGAATGCGTTAAAGAAATACGCTGAGGTGGTTCCATCGCAAATTGTGGCACCGGAGATTGCCGTACGCAAATATTATATGGTTGAAACCGCCTTTAAAATGGGCGAAACCGCTTTAGCACTGCAACTGGCCAATCAGGTAGACGATTATGTAATAGACGTATTGAAATTTAATTACACGCAGTACCAAAAAGACACCAACGCAGTAGATGCGCGCGACGTACAACTCTCATTATCAATACTTAACGGTATGATGAATACCACCCGAGCTAATAACCAACCAGCGCTGGGCAGCAAATTTGAGGCACAGCTTAAAGATTACTCCGCTAAATTTGGCGGCCTGGCCCAGCAATAAAGGCGGACTTAAACAACAAAAAAAAGCGGCTGATGGCCGCTTTTTTTGTTACTCATAAATCTAAAAATATTGTTGTTTTATTATTACTTCAACACGCAAAAGCGTTGCATTTTCTTCGTTATTTTTCGCTGCTATTAGGTAATTTTTTTGTTATTATTCGTTTATTTTGTTGGTTGGTGCTTACCTAATATAACAAAAAAAAGCGACTAAAAAGCCGCTTTTGGTTTATTTATTTTTACTTGGCTTCTAAATATTAGCCTTCAATAACCACACCCATGTTGCAAAACTTGTCGATGCGCTCGGCAACCAGTTCGTCAATGTTGCGTTCATTTAGGGTTTTCAGATCCTTAAGTAATTGTTTCTTTAAAATGGCAGCCATAGCAACCGGGTCTTGATGTGCGCCGCCAAGGGGTTCTTTAATTACGCCGTCTATCAACTTGTTCTTCAACATCTCTGTCGAGGTAAGTTTCAGCATTTCGGCAGCACGCTCTTTTTGTTCCCAGGTTTTAAATAATATGGTCGAACAGTTTTCGGGAGAGATAACCGAATACCACGAGTTATCCAGCATCAGCACCCTATCGCCTATACCGATACCTAATGCACCACCCGATGCACCCTCGCCTATCACTACGCAAATAACCGGCACTTTTAGTACGGCCATTTCTAACAGGTTGCGTGCAATAGCCTCGCCCTGCCCGCGCTCTTCAGCTTCAAGGCCGGGGAAGGCGCCCGGTGTATCAATTAAGGTAACAACCGGTTTATTAAACTTCTCGGCCATTTTCATTAGCCTTAATGCCTTCCGGTAACCTTCGGGGTTGGCCATACCAAAGTTGCGGTACTGCCGCTCTTTGGTGTTGCGCCCTTTTTGGTGCCCTATAAACATTACGGTTTGCCCGTTTAACGATCCAAAGCCTCCAATAATGGCCTTATCGTCGCCAACTGTCCTGTCGCCATGCATTTCAATAAAGTCATCGCACATCAGCTCCAAGTATTGCAGGGTGTAAGGCCTTTCGGGGTGGCGCGATATCTGCACCTTTTGCCAGCCGGTAAGGTTAGCATAAATTTCCTTTTTGGCTGCTTCCATCTTGGCTTCCAGTTCAGCAATAGTAGCGCTCATGTCCAGCTTGTTTTTTTCTTCAACCTGCTGTACTTTTTCTATCTGCTGCTGTAACTCTGCCAGCGGTTTCTCAAAATCAAATGTGATCTTCATACAAATTTCCTGGCCGCTAAATTAAATAAATCCAACGGTATAATTATCAATTATGATTTTTCAATGCGCGCAGCCTGTTTATTTGCTGTGGCGACAACAATTGCTGCGTTTTAAATGCAGCCTGTAATATAGCGTTGCGCAGCTCGCCCTGGTATATCCCGTAGCGGTTGGTATAAAATATAATTACCCCGTCGTTAAGCTTATTGGTGCGGAACAGGCTGTCTATCACCTTCTCGTTACGTACAATAACAGCGCCCATTTCTTTCTTTTTAAACTGCAGGGCATCGTTAATTTTTTTGAGCGATACAGCCTGCGTAGGGCTAAGGTCAAGCTCTTTCTTATATTTTAAGGCTTTATCTGCCGATGGATAATTATTTAGTTCGGCCACCAGGCCAAAATTATTAAGGTCGTCGCCATTTATTAAAGCGGTATACTCCTTGCTGCTTAAGGTTTTTACCGGCGATGGTTTCAGTAAGCTATCGGGCGTTTGGGCGCTTAGTTTAAAGCTGATGATGAGGAATAGTATGAAGATGGGTAGTTTTTGCATAGTATTATTTAACGTATTTATCAAATCGTCATTGCATTTCGCCCGGTAAAGTGTCCACACTTTACCGTAATTGGCTAGGAAGCGTCTACGCTTCCTAGTAAATGTAAACGTGGACGCTTACTTCCTTAACATCCAAGCGTGGACGCTTGGATGAGCGGGTTGTCTTACTTTGACACACGCGGCACGCGTGCGCCAGCAATGGGGTATTATTTAACGACTTTATTGCATCGTCATTGCGCGGTTGTTAATTACCTCTACAGCTCATTCTTAAACATCAACAATTCCGCTTCTACCCTGTCGTTAGCAAACGTGAGCAGCCTGTAGCCAAACGTAGTGCCGCTTACCTCAATTTGGGCAGCATCTTTGTTTATTTGGTACGATGATGCCGGTGTAATGTATTGCGTTACGTTGCCATTGGTTTGCACATCATCCATATGGTAATGCCCGCAAAATACGTATACTTTGTTGCCGCAGTTGTGCAGTGCATCTAACATGGCTTCGCGGCCGTGCAGTGGGTATGCCCTATCCACAGGCGTATTTACGGGCAGCACAGGGTGGTGGATAAACAGTACCACAGTTTTATCGGTAGCCAGCTGACTGTTGAGCCAGTTAAACTGCGCAGCACTTACCCTTTCGGTGCTGGTATCCATAAAAATGTATTTAAAAGTGGCATCCTCGCTGCTGTAATACAATTCGTCATCGGCGGCGAGGTCTGCATCTTTATAAAAGCCCGCGTCGTTGGCAAACCTATCGTGATTGCCGAGTATAAACTTGTAGTTGTACTTTTGTAACGACTGAAAAAGCCAGGGGTATGCCGATGCGGCACCAATATCCCCGCCGAAAACGATCATATCTACATTGCGGGTGCTAACATCCTGCAACAGGCGTTCCCAGTTCAAATAACTATCAACCCCGGCCTCTTTGGGGTCGTCTTCATCTAAATGGATGTCGGTTATGAAAGCTATTTTTTTCATGGTTATTATTAACTATCTACAAATCGTCATTGCGAGGAGCGATAGCGACAAAGCAATCTCCCGACTTGGTTCACGAACATTGCTACGTGATTTTCTATCGGGAGATTGCTTCGTGCCTTTACAGCAATGACGATTCATTCTAATCCCCTTACTCCACCTTTATCACTTTCGTCCGCTTACTAATCCCGTTCTCGTTAAAGGCCTCTATCTGAAAATAATATGGCAGGTGTTTTTCCATGCCGTTAAAGTAGTACTCGTTTGCATTGTACACCATTATATTGTTGTACAGCTTATCGGGTGCTATGCCCATGTAAATGGTGTAGCCTACCGCGCCGTCGGTTTGGCGCCAGCGCAGCCAGGAGTTGCGCCGCTCGGCATCGCCACGCAGTACGATCAGGTTTTGCACTGTATCGGGCGCGGCCCCTGCCCCCTTGCCAAATACCCTAAAGCCCGAAAGGCCAAATTTACCCGTAGGCATGTGCAGGTTGGTTATTTTTAAATAACGCGCCCTGGCGGTTTTTTTTAGTTCCACATAATCGTGCGGTACATCGGTTTTATTTTTGCTTTTATCTACCAGGGTCTTCCAGTTTTTGCCATCTGTTGATGAAGAGATAACATACTGGTGGTACACGCCCAATGATTTGCCCATAAAGGTTGCATCCTGGTCGGCGTAATTAATTTGGATAGCCTTAACGGTGCTTACTTCGCCCAGGTCGGTTTGCATCCACTCGCCTTTGTTGGCGGTTTTTGCGCTCCAGTAGGTTTTAATATCCTCGTCTACCGCCAAATTAGGCACATAAGCGCCAAGCGTTGATGATACCTGCACAGGTTTGTTATAGTTCAGCAGCATCCAACCGGTAAAATTGCTTTTCAGGTGGTCTTCTTTCCCTGCCGATAGGTAATGCGGATAATCCCCATAGGCGGTATTGGTGTACAGTACTCCGTCATCATCAAAACCGGCCGGCCAAAAGCCAATGCGGCGTTCAAAGTTGTTTTTTACATCAACCACCATGGTAGATATGTGCCAGTAATTGCCAAACTTATCGGCCCAGGTTGCACCATGCCCTGCCCCCTTGGCAAAGCCGCCGGGTTTGTAGCTAAAGGGGTTATGGCTTTGGTATTTGAACGGACCAAGCGGCCTATCGCCTACATACACACCGTCGCCGTAGCCCTTGCCCTCAGTTCCGGGCGCGCCGTATTGCAGGTAGTATTTGCCGTTATGCTTGTTCATCCAGCTGCCTTCCATAAAGCCGGTCAAAAATACATTATCGTTGTTTTCGCCAAAGCGCTCCCAGCCATGCTCTTCCCAGTTTAGTTTTATCATTTCCTTTTTGGGGCCAATGGGCTCAAAGGTTTTACGGTCTATCTCTTGCCCGTAAAGCGGCAGGGTGTTGCTGCTGCCGTGGTATATATACACGCGGCCGTCATCGTCGGCAAACATGCCGGGGTCCCAGGCTCCTACCTTAAAATAATCTTTAGCTGCCTTCCAGGTATCGGTACGCGGGTCGGTGCTCATCCACAGGGTAAAATCCTTGTTATAGGTTGATCCGATAACCAGCAGCGTATCGCCAATAACCAACGTGGCCGGGGCGCAAAGTTCATCGCCCTGTACCTGGTTGTAGGGCCGCACAAACTTGCGCGATACAAACTTCCAGTTTAGCATATCGGGGCTCCACCAATAGCCAAACTGGTTGGTGCTAAACAGGTAGTAATTACCCTTAAAAAAGGTCATGGTTGGGTCGGCTGTGGCGCGGTGCTTGCCCCATGCGGCAAAATTTTCAAATGGCGTGTAGCCATAATCTAAATTTAGCGGGTTGCAGTACGTTAATCGTTTTTGTGCCGATGCCGATATTACACAGCAGGTTAATAAAATAAAAAGCAGGAAACGGTTGGGGTGTTTCATAGCCGGGATATAAATTGGTTAGAATTTCAAATATAGGTTTTGTTTGGATTTAAACACGTCGTAAAATGACCGGGAATAGCCGCAATTTACCTTACGTGCAAACGCCTAACCTGTTATATTTGTTAAACCAATAATCTAAATAGCTTAAAATGAGCAATAACACACCAGCCGAATTACAATTTGCCCAGGTTGGCTGGGTAGTGCCGGATATACAGGCGGCAGTGAAATTTCTGTCGGCAACGTTAGGCATCTCCTTCCCCGAACCGCAGCATATAAGCGCACAGGATTTGAACATGAGCCACTATGGCGAGGTTGTGCCCGGCGAATGGCAGACCACGCAAACCTATAATGGTATTTTTATTGAACTGGTACAGCCGCTATCCGGCCAAAGCATGTTTCACGATTATTTGGCCAAGCACCCGCTGGGTGGCATACAGCACAATGCCTACCGTTTACCAGTGAGTGATTTTGAAAAGGTTACCGCCGAACTGCAAGCGCGGGGCTACACGGTAATGAGCGAAGTGGACCACCATATTGCGCGAATGGCCTTTTTTGATACTTATGAAACGCTGGGTGTAGCTACCGAGATAATGGGCATCACCCCGCAGGGGTGGGAAGCTATTAACCAAATGGAGAAAGCATGATGAATAACTCACAGATCACCTTAACTAAAACAGAAGAAGATGACCTGAACACGCTTTTTCAATTTCAGCTTGATGAAGAAGCCAATTATTTAGCGGCCTTTACCGCTAAAGACCCTACCGATAAAGCGGCCTACTTAGCAAAGTATAGTCCGTTTTTAAGCGACTCTACCATAAACAATCGCACTATCAGAGCTAATGGCGAGATTGTAGGCAGCATAGCCAAATTTGTGATGCACGGCGATGCCGGGCTTACCTATTGGATTGACCGCAAATTTTGGGGACAGGGAATTGCTACTGCGGCATTAAGCGATTTTTTAAAAATAGAACAGGCAAGGCCAATTTACGCGGGTGTCGCTTTTGACAATTATGGCTCGCAAAGGGTGTTAGAAAAATGCGGCTTCGTAAAAGTTGGTACGGATGAAGGTTTTGCTAATGCACGGCATGCGGTAATAGAGGAATATATTTATAAGTTGGAAGAATAAGCATCTGGGATTCATTTTAACCTATCCTAAATGTTGTTGGTGACAATGCCACAGGTGTTCGGAAGATTAGAAAAACAGTCGTCCTGAACTTGTTTCAGGATCTCACAGGACGGTAATTAGCATGCTATCCACCTTTCTGATCTCGCATTTTGCATGTGGGATGCCGAAATAAATTCGGCATGACGGGTTGTTTTGTTTCTTCCGAACACCGATGGTGACAACACCAACAACGGCGCAAAATTGCCATGTCATAGCGAGCTTGTCCAACCAGTAACCAATTGTAAAGGTTTCGACAAGCTCAGCCTGACAAGGTTTATATCGCGCTTATTGCACCACCAGCGTAGCTATTGAGTGTGGCTCGCTTACGGTTTTGGCCTCTTTGCCTTTTATCCAAAGGCTGTATTCTATCTTCTCATCAGTGCGGTTCATTACTACAACTGCAATGGAGCCATCGGGGTTCTGATAGGCGGTGGTTAATAGTTTATCCCTGCTGGCGGCGGCGGCAATACGTTTGGCTCCCGGATGGATGAATTTAGAGAAATGACCAATGTAATAATACGAATTGGTGTATATCAGTTCGCCGGTGCGGGTATCGGCATGCACAGGTGCAAAACAGAAGTTGCCTACATGGTTGGGCCCGCCTTTTTCGTCAAGCAATACGTTCCAGTCGGTCCAGCCTACCGTACCTGCGTTAAAATCGTTTAACATGGATAAGCCGTAACGCTCGCCCAGTGCCCAATCGTTTAGTCGGTTAAAATCAAATTTCTCAACACAGCCTTCGGTGAATATTAAATTTTTACCAGGGAAGGCCGCGTGCGTAAGGCGAAGACTTTCGAAGTTTTGCCCCGCGCCTGTCCAGGTCTCATACCAGTGAAAGCCAATACCCCATATATACTTTTCAGCCTCAGGATCTTCAAGTATTGTGCTGGCACGCTGATACAGCAGATCGCGGTTATGATCCCAAACGATCAATTTTTTTGATGCCATACCGCCCTTGCGTAATGTTGGGCCCAAATAGTTCTTTACAAAATCACGTTCTTCCTCGGCAGTATACTTACACGATTCCCAGGTTTGGGTAGCCATCGGCTCGTTTTGTACCGATAAACCCCATACCGGGATGCCCGCTTTTTCATAAGCGTTTATAAACTTAACATAAAAATTTGCCCAGCTTTGTGCAAACTCCGGTTTCAATTTACCACCGTGAAGTACATCGTTATTATCCTTCATAAAAGCAGGAGGGCTCCATGGCGATACAAACATGGTTAGCTTACCTCCGGCAGCAGCGGTTGCCGCCTTAATAAATGGTATGCGATATTTTTTATCGTGGCTAATATCAAAAGTGCTTAGCGCTTTGTCGCCCTCTTTTACATAGCTATAGCTATCACTGCTAAAATCGCAGCTTTGTATGTTAGTACGGGCCAGTGTATAGCCTATACCTATTTTTTTATCGTAAAGCGCGCCCAAAAGTTCGTTCTGCTTCTCTTTAGGTAGTTTATAATAAGTTTCGGCAACGGCATCTGTTAAAGCGCCGCCGATACCCAGCATGGTTTGGAATTTCTTTGAAGGGTCTACAAATACCAGTGTTTGCGTTTCGGGCGGCTGCGGGTTACTTGTAAACTTTAAAGTTTCGGTTTGCGACAGGCGCTTGTTCGATCCTTTTTCGGTTACGTAAACCTTTACTGTTTTGTTGGCCGCATTGTATGGCGCGTGCCTGTCCTTTTGCATTTGGCCGAATGAGCTTGCCGCAAGGCAAACCAGGCATGTTACTAAATATCCTTTTTTCATGGTGAGACTGAAACAGGTTTAATTAAATTGGTTACTAAATGTAATTACATTATTTTACTTTATTGCCGGTACCCATCCACATTATAGCATCAATGATCAGCTTATCTTCTACCGGGTTACCCAGCGTGTGCGACAGGTCCTTATTGGTTTTGCCTTCATAGTCGATATCGTTATGGCCCATATTAAAGTATATCATTTTGTAATTGCGGTTGGTCCACACTACGGGGTAGTAACCGCTATGCCAAATCTCGTGCTGTTTGGGGCCTGTACCCAGCGGAAAGCTCGACGGATCAATAGATGCCAGTATTTTGATATCCGGGTTTTTGGTCAGGTCTTTTTCCCAGCGGTACCATTCGTTGGGCGATGCCTTAAAGGTTTCCGGCAGGTTTTTGGTTGCGGGATGGGTGCGATCCTCTACCTTTAAAATTGCCGATGTTGGCCGCCATGTATTGCTGCCATACTGCCCCGAGCCCAAAAACTCGTTATGGTACCAGTCCCAGTTAGCCTCAACCGCCGATGGCGTAAGCGCGAATGCCGCGAAATGGAAGCCCATCCAGCCGCCGCCAGCTTTCATATATTTTTCAAATGCTATGCGTTGCTGCGGATCTTCGGGGCGGGTATCTAAAAATATAACCACCTTATAATCAGCCAAAAACTTTTCGTTAAGATTGCTCCAGTTATTGGTAGAGTCGTAGCCGAAGTTGTATTTCTTAGCCATCTCGGGGAACCATTTATTGGCCTCGTGGACAAAGCTAATATGCGCCTGGTCTTCCTTAGCGGTATAAAAGGCTATCACTTTAAACTTTTGCGCCTGTGCCAAATTTATTACGCACAAAAAGGCCAGGCATAGCATTAAAGCTTTGGTTTTGTATTGGTTTAACATGCTGCGATTATTGGCTATTTTATTTTGACGTAGGTTTCTACAATCTCACGGTCTACTTTAAGGCTGTCTATCTTTTCGATACCTTTTTGTATAAGCGTATCACCTTTAAAGCTTGCCTTAAAATTGAACGAATGGTTTTCCCACTCGCGGTAGTTGCAGTATTGCAGGTTTTCGGTATAGTTGCCGTTTTCAAAAGTGTAGGTACCGGCACCCGAATCAAAAATGGCTTTGCTGCCGGGCTTTTTAAGATCATGCTTAAAAAAGGCAAAATGGTCGGCGTTGATCACCTTTATCATTTCGTCTTCCTGGCCCTTTTCCGGGTAAGTTACTACGGTATCGCCTTTGGTTACCGCTACGGCCGATACCAGTTTCCAGGTGCCTTGTATAGGTGCGGCGGCTAATGTGTCGGCGGTTTTTTGATCAGCAGGTGCCTTGCAAGCTGCTAATGCTAAAAATGGGATTATTAAAAATTTAGGTTTCATGTGAGATAATGAGCCCCCAATCTACACAATTTATTAATTATCAACCAACTGTTGGTAAAGGCGTGTTATGGTATCTTCGCCATCTATACAAAAGCCGGGGTGCACCTTTGAGGTTTGCACCACTGTACTGCGGGTAGCGGTTAACCACCTAAACCGCAATGGCGCATCCAACTGACCAATTGGCCCGCTATTTTTACCGCCGCTGCATATCCGCTCAAACGATAGCAGGTTTTGCTCCAATTCGGTAATGTCAAGGTCTTTGCTAAAGGCTTTAAGCCGGTTGGCATCTACCTTGTACATCATTTTTAAAAACTTTTGTTTGGCACAATACAGTATAACGCCCACATTCATAAACTCCTCGCGCTCTACCCTGGGCACTACACGTATTACGGCATATTCAAAAAGGTGCCTATCTTGCATTGTTAGCCTCCTTCACAAATATGGCCGAATTGGCCAACCGGGTATTTAAAAACTGTGCATATATAGCGCGTTGCTCATCAGGCGTGCCATAGGTGGCTTCGGTAAGCCAGGCATCAGGTATCAATGCGGTAATGGCATCTATCAACTCTGGTGTCAGTATCGCTTTAAATTCCGCGTCAACGGTATCCAGTTCGGTAGCTTTTTTGATCAATACATGATCTTTTATCTGCACAAAGGGGCGTATGGCCTGCTCTTTCCAGTTATCCATACTGTGATGAAAATACAGCGCTGCTCCATGGTCTATCAGCCACAGCTCTTTATGCCAAATCAGCATATTGGTATTGCGCACCGTGCGGTCAACATTGGTTAGCAGCGCATCCAGCCATACAATTTGCGATGCAAGCTTGCTATCAACCACAGTAACCGTAGGGTCGAATGTAATAGCTCCCGACAGGTAATGCAGCGCCAGGTTTAAGCCTACGCTAAATTTTAGCAGGTCTTGTATCTCTTCGTCGGGTTCGGTACGGCCGAAGGCCTCATCTAAATTTACAAACACCAGTTCGGGTATACGAAAACCCAATGCACGGGCAATTTCGCCGCCGATCAGTTCGGCAATAAGCGCCCTTGGCCCCTGCCCCGCGCCCCTAAACTTTAAGACATATAAAAAGCCGTCGTCTGCCTCGGCAATGGCAGGCAACGAGCCACCCTCGCGCAATGGGGTTACATAGCGGGTTACATTAACGGTGCGTAGTTCGGGTGTTTTAATAGCCATTTTAACGGCGCTAATATAGGGATTTTTAGAAAGGGGCTGGCTGGCTCAACTAAATCCCCTCCAAAAGAGAGGTTGGGATAAGGCTGGCCAAATGCAAGTATTAGATATTCTCAAATTAATTATATTAGTACCCATTATGAAACCTAACCTTACCTTATTATTTAAACTTACCTGCATTGTTTTACTTGCCACTACGCTGCAAAGCTGCAGCAACGAAATTGGCGTTTGGAAAAACGACCAGATAAAAGGCAGTATAAAAGATGACTTGCACAAATTAAACACTCAAACGTTTAATTATATCAAGGCCAACGATCAAAAAAACCTCGAATCAGTATTGTCTAAAGAAATGATAGAGAATAACACCACTACTACCATAGCAGGCCGGGTAAGCCACGAAATGGGCATGGATAGCTTTAAAGTAGTGAATGAATACTTTGTGGTAAACAAGTATATGGGTAAGGATACTATAGATATTGATAACGAGGGTATTAATAACCACAAGCTGGTTTACCCCTCAGCGGCGCAGGAAATGTATATAATTATGTACCTGCCGGTAAACAAAAACGTACCTAATAAATTTTTAGTGACCGCCTATTATACTCACTACAATTATGGCTGGAAACTAAGCGGGTTAGATTTGGATGCTTACACTGTAAACGGTAAAACCGCTCCCGAACTTTTAGCCCTTGCACAACAACACTACGAAAAAGGATACCTGGTTTCGGCATCAAACTTAATGACCCAGGCTGTTACTTGCGAAAGGCCGGCCAAAACATGGCTATATGATGATGAGTATGAGCTGGAAAACTTTGCCACTAAAGTAGGTAACGAAGTAAATGATAAATACCTGCTGCCAATATCATTGCGTAAAGTAAGTACACAACCCCTGCTATTGGGCATATATAACACTGTGACAGACGATGGTACTTTGCCGATGGTAAGCTACCAAACCAAAATAGACCTTAAAAATACCGAGGCCCTAAAAAAGGAAAAAGAGGAAGTTAAAAAAGCGGTTTATGAGTTAATGCCGGGTATAAATAAAGACCGCAAGTTTTTAGTCTTTGCCGCTTATCATGAATTGCCTTCGGCTACAAAAAACGTGTATCATTATGATATGCGCGAAAAGCTGTAACTTATCCTTACTCACTATCCTCATTTTTTATACCCTTTAGCAAGGCATAAATAGCCATAGCATGGCCGTGGCCTAAATCAAAATCGGTTTTTAGCCATTGTACAATGTCGCCTGCTTTTACCCTTAATTCGCCGTTTTGCGTAAAGTTCTTTTCTTGGGCAAGCTGCATAAAGCCTGCGGCAGTTTTGCCTGTTTTATCTTTTATGGTTTTTAAATATCCCTGGAAAGACATGTTCAAATGAATATTTTTTATCAAATTTGCATAAATAAATGTTTATTAAAGCCATTATTTGCCATAATTATAAAAAACTAACCTAAAAACCCATACGTATATACAAAGCCGGCGTAACAATTTGTATGACCATGCCGTCTTATTTTGAAAAAAACCTTCCCATTTTGGAGTGGTAAACGCTAACAGAAACCCGCACCTAAAAATAAATATCTGTGTTTAAACTATTTAAACACACATTACATATAAAGGCGCAATTTTCGGCACTCTTTTAGCTGTTTAATAATTATAAATATTGTATATTAATTGTAACCAACATGTTATTAGAATTTTTTGAGGTAATTGTCATGTTAGCACTGATCATATTACCCCTGGCCTACCCAAAACGCAAACCCAAACATAAAGCAGAATTAAAAGTAAATACTGACACACACGATTCTGAATATGCTGTTAACGAAAACGGTAAACTGGAAAGAATTACCTGGCACGCCCATAATTAGTAATTTATAACCTCGGGTTAACCACAAAAAGCCGCTCTGTTTAACAGGGCGGCTTTTTACATTTCAAGCATTGTTTATTTTTTTGCTTTGACTAACCTGCTCCCGTATATCCAGTTAATAGCAATTACCACTATTAATATCACCAGGCCAAAAAACTCTCTCGACTCTTCTATCCATGGTTTTTCGGCCTTCATGGTTTGTACCATGCTTTCGGCATGGTGCTCTTTCATCCAGTCTAACACACCTGTGCGGTCATAAAACAAATAAGCTGCATAGGCCGCATATACAATTATGCCTGCCAGGTAAGCTTTGGGATAAAACCTTTTTTGCGATGCCATATAGCATAGCGCGGCGCTATATAAATAAATAGGCATCCACACGTAAGGGTCGGGGTCGTTGTACTGCAGTGCGGCAAAAAACACAAACAGCACACAAAAAAACAGGTTAAATATTTTCATTTCGGGTTAGTTTTTATCTACAAATTTGCGGTTACTCTCATTGTAACGCTCGCCGATATTGGGGTACTTTTGCAGCAGTTCTTCTATTTGCTGCAGGTTTTGGGCCGATAATTCTACATCAACACTGTCGGCATTCTCTTGCAGGTATTTACGCTTTTTGGTGCCGGGGATAGGGATAATATTATCACCCTGCTCCAATACCCAGGCTATGGCCAGTTGCGCCGGGCTGCAGCCTATGCTATTGGCAATAGCTTCAAAGCCCTGTGCCAGCAGCAGGTTATTTTCGGCATGATCTTGCTGGTATCGCGGCAACGACTTGCGGAAATCCCCTTCTTTTAGCTCGCTTACATTAAGTTTATTAGTGATAAGGCCCCTTGCCAGCGGACTAAACGGCACCAGCGATATGCCCAACTCGTTACATAGCGGCAGTATTTCGCTTTCCACATCGCGGGTGAGTAACGAGTATTCGCTTTGCAGGGCGGCTATTGGGTGTACCGCATTAGCGCGGCGTATGCTGTTTGGCGATGCCTCTGAAAGGCCTATGTATTTTACCTTACCCTCTTTCACCAGGTCGGCCATGGCACCAACAGTTTCTTCAACAGGTACGTTTGGGTCTATACGGTGGGCATAATAAAGGTCTATTACATCTGTTTGCAGGCGTTTAAGGCTGGCCTCAACCGCGGTTTTCATATAGGCTGGCGACCCATCAAAAGTAGTAAGCCTGCCGCTACTATCGGCCCTGAAACCAAATTTGGTTGCTAAAAATATCTTATCGCGGTTGGGTTTTAATACCTGCGACACCAACTTTTCGTTTTGGCCATTGCCGTATACATCGGCGGTATCCCAAAAGTTAATACCCAATTCAATAGCCTTATTTAAGGTAGCTATAGATTCCGCATCATCCGGTTCGCCATAAGCATGGCTCATGCCCATACAGCCCAGGCCCACGGCCGAAAGCTGCACCCCTGTTTTCCCCAAAGTTCTGTATTTCATTATACAAGTATAAGGGTTGCGTAACTGATGTTATACATCTGATTTAAAAATTTTTATCCAACAAAAAAGCCGCCCGCTGAAACAGCGGACGGCTTTGTGATATAGGGTTAGTTTAGTTTTAGAAGTTAAAGCCCAGGCGCACAAAGAAACGGCGTCCGTTGCCACCCATTTGCACGGCATCACTCGGGCCCGAAGGCTCGTTATTATATGCGTAACCTTTAGCACCAACTACATAAGCAAGGTCGGGGTGTACGTTAAACACGTTATCGGCACCTATTGATACGCGTGTTGCTTTGTTTAAACGATAAGCAAAGTAAATATCGCTGGTTGCTTTACCGCTGTACAGGTACTCATCGGCTAACTGCGCGCTGCCGTCGTCGGTTGGTACGGTTGGGGTAAGCGTGCTGCCATCGCCATAACCTAATAGGTCTATTTTACCAAAGTAGGTAAAACGGGCACCAACGGTAAAGCTTTTATGGCCAAACTCGGGGTTAAGCGCAAATTTTTGCGGCGGTGCAGATGCCAGGATAAACTTCCGCTCGCGCGAGCTTAAAAAGGTTTCGCGCAGTGCAGCTGTTTTACCTAATATTGGCGGATAATTTACCTTATCAATGGTCATTTTTTGGAAGTTGCCGGTAAACAGCAAACGGTAGCGGTTATCGCCAACGTTTTTGTTGTAGTCTATTACTACATCCAAACCTTTGTTAATGGTATTAACCGCGTTGGCAAAAAACTGTGCCGAGCTTACATGCAGGCTGTTTAAAGCGCCGGTAAAGGCCGGATCAAGCGTTGGATCTGACGCGCTGAACTGGCCCGAAAGCACCACCCTATCTGTTACATATATTACATATCCATCTAACGTAAAGCTTAAGCCGGGAATGGGTTTAAAGGTAAAGCCTAAGCCGGCATTTTTTGAGCGCTCCTGCTTTAAGTTAGGTATACCCGCTGCTTTGGTTATAGTGCTATAGTTTGGCGCAATCTTCACTTCGGATATTACAGTACCCTGCACATTGGTAAAGGTGTTACTGTAATTGATCTGTTGCAGCGATGGCGCACGGAAACCCGTACCCAATGATCCACGAACATTAAAGTTGCTGGCTATTTTATAGCGGGTGGCAAACTTACTGGTAAAGCTCGATCCAAAATCACTGTAATGTTCGTAACGGTTGGCAAAGTCTACCAGCCATTGTTTGGTAACATCCAGCTCCAGATCAACAAAAGCACCTAAAACCGATCGGTTAGCATTCACCTCATCGGCAGGCTGGTAACCCGGGAAGCCCTGCGATCCCGCTGCTTTTACACCTGCAGGGTCGTAGTTTTTGTAGGATGCCTCCTCGCCGGCAAATATTTTATAACGCTCGTAGCGGTACTCGCCGCCAAAGCCAAGGTTAAAGCCTTGGGCCGCTTTAGGGAAGTGTTTATTAAAGTTTAGGTTGGTAGTATTTTGTAAAAACTCCGACCCGCCATCATCAAAATGTGTTTTATCGGGGCCTAACGAGGCATTAAAAGTTTTATCGCCAAAAAAGTGAAACTTGTTAGTACCAATGTTATTGCTCAGGTCCCAATCCCAGTCATTGCCCATGGTGCCTTTTAAGCCTGTTGCCAAAGCGATATCGGTATTGTGGGTTTGTATATGCGGGTTATAGTACGAGTCGCCGCTTGGGTCGCCAAATATGATGCCGCTAACAGGTATCAGGTCGCCACTGGCTGTAGTTGGGAAACGCTCGGGCCTGCCCGAAAAATTACGGGTAAAGGCATAGGCATCACCGGCTTTATAAGAATAACCGCCAAAGCTGTAAAACGTAGTGCGTGTGCCGGCAAGTGGTATCTCGTTATTAAAAAATATGGTACCGCTCTTTGATGAGCCATCGCCATTGGCGCGCCTGTAGGGGTTTATAGGTAAGGCGTTAGGGTTTGATGTAGTGGTATCGTGCGTTTGGCGGTAGGTTTTACCGTTTTTGGCATAATCGCCTGTAAGATTTAAAAAGCCACCGTTTTTACCAACGGGCAGGCCGTAATTGGCATCAATGGTAATACCGTTACCATCAATAGCGCCGCCATGCGGATAATAGCCCGATACTACGCTTTTGCCAGAATTATAAGTAGGATCGTAATAACCCGAGTAGCCTACGTTGGCGGTAAACTCCCCTGTGTTCTTTTTTAATACCAGGTTGATAACACCCGCAATAGCATCCGAACCATATTGGGCCGATGCACCGTCGCGCAATATCTCTATCCTGTCGATAGACGCGGTTGGTATCGAACTTAAGTCGACACCGGAATTACCACGGCCACGTGTACCAAATACCGATACAAAGGCCGTGCTGTGGCGGCGTTTGCCATTTATTAATACCAGGGTTTGGTCGGGGCCTAAGCCTCGCAGCGTACCCAGTTCTACGTGGTCGGCACCGTCAGATCCTGATTGTTTGTTGTAGTTGAATGATGGTGCAGAATAGTTTAGTATATCAGTCAGATCTAAACGGCCGGTTGTGGTGGCCGCTTTGCCAATGTTCACCACATCAACCGGTACGGCTGTTTCCAGCTTTACACGCCCTGCCGACCGGGTACCTATGGCAACTACTTCGTTCAGTTGGTTAACGTCGCTGCTTAGCGTTACATCAATTGTGCTGCGGCCGCCAATGCTTACCGTTAAGGCTTTATAACCTGTATAAGTAAACACCAGGTCGGCAGTTGCAGGCGCCGATAACGAGTATTCGCCTTTGGCGTTAGTGCTTGAACCTACTGTGCCGCCTTTTATGCGCACACTTACGCCCGGCATGGGCAAGCTGGTTGATGCATCAGTAACGGTACCTGTTACCGTACTGGTTTGTGCCGATACTATTTGTGTAATAGCAAATAATAACGCGATGATAAAGAGTAGATTTTTCTTCATATGGGGGTATTTAAGGGGATGAAACTTGTTTAAATCTCAACGTAAGATAACAATTATTGAATAATTATCAGTTAAAATCATTTTTAGTTGATAAATTTTAAATGACAATTTAAGTGTTAAGTAAATTAACCCGCCTTTTTAATAATATTATTTCGGGCATGGCTTATTTGTCAAAAACACAATTATTGTCATGCCAGTACCACAAATAGCATTTAATATAAAATAACATTTGCATAATATAGACCGAACGGTCTATATTTGATCCATCAAACCGAAAGGGCATGACAAAAGCAGAAAGAACACGCCAGTTTATAATAGAGCAAGCCGCCCCCTTGTTTAACACCAAAGGTGTTGCGGGGACTGCCATGAGCGATATTATGGAAGCCACTAAAATGGCTAAAGGCGGGTTATACGGCCATTTTGAAAGCAAGGAAGAATTATCGTACGCCGTGGTTGATTACAGTTTAAACCTGCTGGCCGATAAATTAACGCTGGCCCTAAGTAAAGCGGCTACTCAAAAAGATAAGCTGTTTGCCTTTGTCGACTTTTGGAGCAAGCCAAACCAATGCCATTTACAGGGCGGCTGCCCCATGATGAATTTTGGCATGGAGGCTGATGATACCAACCCGGTTATCAGGCAAAAAATAAAGGCCAACATTGAGGGTTCGATAGAATTGATAAAGTGTATTATAAGCACCGGTATAGCCAATGGCGAATTTAAAGCTGATTGGGATGCCAAAGAATTTGCTATTAGAGTATTTGCCATGATGGAAGGCGGCACCATGATATCGCGCGTTATTGGCAATGATGACTTTATGGCAATTATTACAAAATCACTTAAAAGAGAAATTGAAAACCAGGTTGTATAAGCCTTTTTTTATGACACAAGAAAAGACCGATAGGTCTATAATATAATTCACAAACAAAATAATAACAACAATAAAAAATGAAAACTCAAAAGATCGCTCTGATAACCGGAGCCAACCGCGGATTAGGATTTGAAACCGCTAAACAATTAGGAGAACAAGGTGTAACTGTAATTTTAGGTGCACGCCAGCTAAGCGCAGCAAACGAAGCTGCCGATAAACTAAAGCAACAAGGCATTGATGCCTATGGTATACAACTGGATGTAACTAACGATGCCGACCGTAAAGCTGCTGCCAAACAAATAGAGGAACAATTTGGCCGCTTAGATATACTAATAAACAACGCTGGCGTATCATCAAAGGGAGCATCGTTATTTGAAAACAAAACGGTTGCCACCACTGCCGATGAATTTGAATACGTATTTGGCATTAATTTGTTTAGCCTGGTATATTTAACAAACGAGCTGCTACCATTAATCAAGAAAAGTGACGCAGGCCGTATTGTAAACTTATCAAGCATATTAGGGTCGCTTACCTTACACTCGCAGCCCGATAGTCCTATAGCTTCTATGAAAAGGTTGGCTTATAACGCTTCAAAAACAGCTTTAAACGTTTTCACTAACCACCTGGCTGTTGAACTGGAAGGCACCAACATTAAAGTAAACTCGGCTCATCCGGGCTGGGTTAAAACCGACCTGGGCAGCGATGCCGCCCCTATGGAAATTGTTGACGGCGCTAAAACCAGCGTTGAACTGGCTTTAATTGGCGAGGATGGCCCCAACGGCCGTTTTATACACTTAGGCGAGGAATTACCCTGGTAATTAAATAAGCCTGTAAATGCAAAAGCCGCCCCGATAATATCGATGGCGGCTTTTTTTCGTATCGGCTAAAATAATCCTTGGGCAGGTGTTTTTACTTTATCACCTCTTTTGTGTTTCATTCTATCCTTCATTTGCGCTTTTAGCTCAGCATATTTAGTTTGCTGGTCGGCAGTTAAAACAGCTTTCAATTGTCCGTCAAGGTTGGTTAGCACAGCTCTGCGAGCCTGGCGGTTTGCCTTACGGTCGGTTGATCTGTTTTGTTTAAGGCTATCCATCTGTACTGCTTTAGTCAGTAAAATAGCATTCACCTTTACCGATTGATCGGCAGTAAGGTCTAACTTCTTCTGCAGCACTTGGGTCATGTGCTGTGCCTTTTGCTCTGGCGTTTTGTGTGCCTTGGTTTGTGCGTTAGCCATTGCTCCAAGCCCGGCCACCATCATTATCATCAAAATTAATTTTTTCATTTTTTTTAAATTTGATGGTATGACCCTGAAAAACCAGCCATGGTTTAACCCGTATTTGCTTAAATTCAATCTGTAGTTAATTTGTTACAATTATAGCTTATTGTCCTTTCCGGTTTTATCCATGCTTGCTACATATAAGGTAAGTTCTTTAGTAAAGCTATCCAGGTCAAGCGCGGATGTTTCCATGTAACTTACCAGCTTTTTAAGGGTGGCCGGTGCTTTTATATACTGCTCTAATACACAAGACAAACCCAAAATGTTGGCTATAGGCTGCCTTACCCTATGGTGGGTAATAAACATCATTTGCTCTAAGCCTTTAATATAATTTTTTAATACATCTTCTGCTTTCTTAATTTTAATATAGGCTTTTGATAGTTCTTCGGCGCGCTTTTCCTTTTCTTGGTTTTGAAAGTGTAATTCAGTATTGGCTACGCTTAACTCTGCTGCACGGTTCTCTTTTTCGGTATTTTGATATTTAAGTTCGGTATTGGCTATTGCCAGTTCCGAGGCTCGGTTCTCTTTTTCGGTATTCTGAAAAGCAAGTTCGTCATTAGCAACAGCCAGCTCTGCAGCCCTATTTCCTTTTTCGGTGTTCTGAAAAGCCAGCTCTTTATTAGCGATGATCAATTCGGCCGCTCGCTTATTTTTTTCAAAATATAATTCAATAAGTTCCTTATTGGCAAGTAATAGTTCGGCAGCACGCTTCTCTTTTTCTTTGTTTTGAAAAGCAAGTTCTTTATTAGCTATTATCAGTTCGGCGGCTCGTTTTTCTTTTTCTCCATTTTGAAAAAGCAGCTCCATATTAGCAATAATCAGTTCGGCTGCGCGCTCCTCTTTTTGCTGATTTTGAAAAACAAGTTCCTTATTGGCTATGATCAGTTCGGCAGCACGGGCTTCTTTTTCCCGATACTGGTAAGCAAGTTTCTTATTAGCAATAATTAGTTCAGCTGCAATTTTCTCGTTTTCCCGGTTTTGGTTGGCACGTTCCTTATCGGCTATCATTAATTCGGTTGCCCTTTGCTCGCGTTCATCTTGTTTAATGGCGGCGCCATTTGCAAGAACGGCCGAATCTTCCTTCCCGTTTTTTTTCTTCATAGCCGTTTTGATAAAGTGGGTCTACTGCTTAACACACAATTTAAGCAATAAATTACATTTGGAATGATAAATGTTTAATTGACTGCTATTAAAATGATTTTTGCGTAATAATTATAGCTATAAGCAAAAACAATGCTTTAAGCTTATAAAAACGGTTGTCTATGTTTGGATAATAAAGTCATTTAGTGTTATCAGGTTATTAATGGCATCGCCCATTGTATTATTAAAATAGGCATAAACGGTTTTGCCATCATGTATATAATCAATGATGTATTGAGCATACTCGTATAAAAAGGCATCGGTGTAGCTGCCGCGGTAACCACCGTTTGGCCCATGAAAACGCAGGTAAACAAAATCGGCTTCCTGGTCTATGATTGGTGTGATGGATTTTGGCATGTCCTGTATCACCATCACTGCATTATAATCATCTAACAAGCGGTAAATATCATCGGCATACCAGCTTTTGTTTCTAAACTCTACTGCCACATCCCAACTGTTTTCAACATCGGCCTGGCGTATGGTCTCTAAAAGCTTTTGTAATTGCATGCGGGTGGCTATGCCTGTACCTGGCGGCAATTGTATAAGCAGGCTGCCTTTTTTATCACCGGCAGCATTTATCACTTGCATAAAGCGGTCCACATCGGCAGGGTTAAATTGAAGCTCTTTGTTATGGGTGATGTCGCGCCAAAGCTTATAAGTAAACTTAAACCCCTCGGGTACATCAAGCGCCCATTTATTTACAGTTTTAGCTTGCGGTATTTTATAAAACGAGCTGTTTACCTCGATACTGTTAAACAACGATGCATAATAACAAAGCCGGCTTTTTTCCTGGTATTCGGGCGGGTATAATTGCTTGTTGGGCACAGGCAACACCAACCCGCTGGTGCCCGAATAGAATTTTATTGGCTCATCAATTGTCATACAATGGTATTATATACTTGTAAACACCGCATTTGAGCAATTGATTTGACAATAAGTAACGCATAACTAACATTTGTGACATTTCGATGTACATTAAATTTAATTTATCGCTGTACATTTGCTTAACGGTGTTAAATTAATTTACACCCTACAAAAATGGCAAGTAAAGACAGGATATTACGTTTGAAAGAAGAAACCAGGATAAACATCCTGGATGCTGCGCTTCAAATTGTGAAGGAAGAAGGATGGCAGGCTTTAAGCATGCGCAAAATTGCCGATGTAATTGAATACACCGCTCCTATTATATACGAGTACTTCGCAAATAAGGAAGCAATTTTATTAGAGCTTACCCGCAAGGGCTTTTTATTGTTATCAAAAGACTTAGAGGAAGCTAAAAGCCATCACCGCCTGCCGGCCAAACAACTGGAAGCCATGTGGCTGGCTTATTGGAATTTTGCTTTTGCTAATAAACAGCTTTACCAGGTAATGTTTGGTGTAAGCACCAACTGTTGCTGCGAACTGGTTAACAGCTTACCCGAAGCCGATTTGCCATGGGATCAGTTTACCGGTGTTATTGGCCAATTGATGAACATATCAGATATGGAATCGGAAGTTATTTGTACCAAGTACTACACTTTTTGGAGCGTAGTGCACGGGCTGGTTTCTATCAACCTGCTTAACAGGGGCAATACCGATGATATAAATAAGCAGGTATTAAGAGATGCCATCACCGGTATAATTAGGTCGATCACCCCTTAATTTTTTTAATACAAAAGCTACATCGTTAAATAATTTAACGATGTTAAATAACAAGCACAACATTAATACTATATATCATGAAAGCAATTTATCTAACTCCACCATTACAACTTAACAGTGTTAAATATCCTAACAATATTAAATATTGTAAAAATTAGCTTAATAATAACTCACAAATTACAAGTATTACAATATAACACACAATAAATAATAAAATGAAAACTACTAACTCCATATATATAAACAGTATCCGGGAGACCCTAAACCCCGACCGATCACCTTTAAAACTCATCATCATGAAAATTATCCTTGCAGCTATTATAGCTATATCATTATTCAGCTGCTCATCGCAGCCGCAAACGGCGCAGGCACCGCCGCCGCCATCGTTACCTGTAGCCAGCGTAACATCGGGCACCCAAACTACCTACCAGGATTACCCTGCATCAATAGAAGGTACCGTTAATGTAGAAGTTCGCCCGCAGGTAAGCGGCGCTTTAGACAAAGTTTTTGTTGACGAAGGCGCGTTTGTTAGCGCGGGCCAGCCCATATTCAAAATAAACGACCAACCCTACCGCGCAGCATTAAACAATGCATTGGCCAGCTTACATGCGGCAGAAGCAGCAGCAGGCAACGCACAGTTAGAGATTGATAAACTTACCCCATTGGTTACTAATAAAGTAGTATCAGACTACCAGTTAAAATCAGCCAAAGCAACGTACCAGGTGGCAAAAGCTAACATCGAATCGGCTAAGGCAAATGTATCAACAGCACAGATCAATTTAGGTTACACCTTAATTAAGGCGCCGGTTAGCGGTTATATTGGCCGCTTGCTAAAAAAACAAGGTAGCCTTGTTTCTCCACAAGATGCAGAAGCTTTAACCCAACTATCTGATGTGCATAACGTACATGTTTATTTCTCGTTAGGCGAAAAGGACTTTGTAAACTTTAAGGAACAATACCCCGGCACCAGCCTACAGGATAAAATTAAAAACCTGCCAGCGGTATCGTTACTATTGGCAGACAACAGCGAATACAAAACGCAAGGAAAGATAGACATGATAGACGGCCAGTTTGATAAAACTACCGGCGCTATTACCGTAAGGGCAAGCTTTGCTAACCCTTTGGGCTTATTAAGATCGGGCAATACCGGTAAAGTGCGCCTAAGTCTGCAACATACTAACGCGTTAATAGTACCTGAGTCGGCCACTATTGAGATGCAGGATAAAGTATTTGTTTTTGCATTGGCCGATAGCAATAAAGTAAAAAAAGTACCTATTGGCATAGTAGGTAAAAGTGGTACCAACTACCTGGTTAATGATGGCCTTAAAGCCGGCGACCAGATAGTATTAAGCGGTATTGACCACTTACAGGAAGGTACCGTAATAGCACCGCAAAAACAAGCTGATAAAGCCGCCGCAGTGGTAAAAAACTAATTATCTCTTAAAGATTCAAGAACCAGGAGTCAAGAATAAAGATAGCGTAGCGACAGTCGATTTTCGGCTTGTCTCTTGTGTCTTGAATGTTGCCTCTATAACCTCAAAAGTCATGTTTCAAAAATTCATAGAAAGGCCGGTACTATCAACCGTTATCTCCATACTGTTGGTGATAGTGGGCGTACTGGGCTTAACCAAATTGCCCTTACAGATGTTCCCGGATATTGCCCCGCCGGCAGTATTGGTAACTGCTGTATACCCCGGCGCTAATGCCGAAACCGTGCTTCGCTCGGTTGCACCATCGTTAGAAGAATCAATAAACGGTGTTGAGAACATGAGCTACATGAGCTCGACCGCAAGTAACGATGGATCGTTAGCCATAACAGTATACTTTAAACAGGGTACCAACCCCGACCAGGCTGCCGTAAACGTACAAAACCGTGTTACACAGGCCACAAGCCAGTTACCGGCAGAAGTGGTACAACAAGGTATTACTACTGTTAAACAACAAAACAGTTTAATAGGTGCCGTAGGTATTTATACCGAGGACCCTAAAAAGTACGATCAAACGTTTGTTGCCAACTACGCGCAGATCAATATCATCCCCGAAATTAAACGTATACCGGGCATTGGTTCGGCCGTAATATTTGGTGGTGTTAAAGATTACTCGATGCGTGTTTGGTTAAACCCAACACAAATGGCTACCTACAAAATTACCCCTGCCGAGGTAATGGCAGCCATACAAGATAAAAACTTAGAAGCCGCCCCCGGTAAATTAGGCGAGCGCAGCAACGAGGTTTTTGAATACGTTATTAAATATAAAGGTAAACTAACCAAACCCGAAGAATACGACAACATTGCTATCCGTGCAAATGCAGATGGATCTGTACTGCACTTAAGGGATGTTGCCCGTGTTGAACTGGGTGCCTACTCTTATACCAGCGCTACCCACCTAAATGGTAAAGATGGTATTGGTATCGGTTTGATACAATTAGCCGGTTCAAATGCCAACGAAATTCAGTTAGCGGTAGATAAGGTGATGGAAAAGGCAGCCAAAGATTTCCCTGCCGGTATTAAATGGAACCAGTTTTATCGTACCAAAACAGCTTTAGATGAATCGATATCGCAGGTGCAGCACACGCTGATAGAGGCTTTTGTGCTGGTATTCATTGTGGTGTTCATCTTCCTGCAAGATTTCAGGTCGACGCTTATCCCTGCTATTGCCGTTCCGGTGGCTATTTTGGGCACTTTCTTTTTCATGAACATATTTGGTTTTAGCATTAACCTGTTAACCATGTTTGCGCTGGTGCTTGCCATTGGTATTGTGGTAGATGATGCTATTGTGGTGGTTGAGGCAGTGCATGCCAAAATGGAAAATGATCACCTTGGGCCAAAAGAGGCCACTACAAAGGCCATGAAAGAAATTACAGGTGCCATTATATCAATTACCCTGGTAATGGCAGCGGTGTTTTTACCTGTTGGTTTCATGAGCGGATCTACAGGTATCTTTTACAGGCAGTTCGCCTTTACCATGTCGATAGCTATTGTTATATCGGCTATCAACGCTTTAACATTAAGCCCGGCGCTGGCTGCTTTGTTCCTAAAAAGCAACCACACCAATACAGAGGGCGAAGTAGTTAAAAAGAAAAGCTTTACCGAAAAATTTAACGCGGGTTTTAACAGCAGCTTTAGTGCTATTACCAGCAGATATATTGGTGGTGTAAAGTTCCTGATCAAAAACAAATGGATAAGCATGGGTGGTTTAGCTTTAATAACCGCCGCTACTATTTATTTGGTAAGTACCACCAAATCAGGCTTCATCCCAACAGAAGATCAGGGTTTTGTGGCTATCTCGGTATCTACCCCATCGGGTACTTCGTTAGATGGTACCACCAAAATACTGAACACAGCCGAAGCCAAATTAAGGGCATTACCGTCTGCAAGGTTTGTTACCGCTATCTCTGGCTTCAACTTGTTAACCAACTCTAACAGCCCATCTGCCGCTGTTGTGTTTGTGTTGTTAAAACCGAATGAAGACCGTGGCCAGGTAAAGGATATCAACGCTATACAAAACATTATTCGCGGCGAATTAGGTGCTGTAACCGGCGCAAGCTTCTTTGTATTCAGCTTTCCAACTGTACCGGGCTTCAGTAACGTAGAGGCCTTAGACCTTGTTTTACAGGATAAAACCGGTGGCAAGCTGGATAAATTTAGCGGCGTAGCCAACGAGTTTATAGGCAAATTGATGACCAAACCGGCCATCGCCTTTGCATTTACCTCATTTAAAGCTGATTACCCGCAACTGCAATTAGAAGTTGACGACGAAAAAGCTAACCAGTTAGGCGTAAATGTGAAAGACATTTTACAAACCATGCAGGCTTACTTTGGTAGCGCGCAAGCGTCAGACTTCAACCGCTTTGGTAAATACTATCGTGTTGTGGTACAAGCTGATATTGCCGACCGTACCGACCCTGCATCTATCGACCGTGTATTTGTAAAAAACAAAACAGGCGAAATGGTGCCTATCAACACACTGGTAAAATTAACCCGTGTATATGGTTCCGAAACGGCTTCACGTTATAACTTGTTCAACTCAATACAAATCAACGCTATTCCTAAACCGGGTTATAGCTCAGGCGATGCCATTAAAGCTATACAGGAAACAGCCAAAGAGCAGTTACCATCGGGCTTTGCCTACGAGTTCTCGGGCCAAACCCGCGAAGAGATATCATCAGGCGGACAATCGGCCATTGTGTTTATGCTTTGTTTGGTGTTTGTATACTTTTTGCTGTCAGCACAGTACGAAAGTTATATACTACCATTAGCCGTTATCCTGTCTATCCCTACAGGTATATTTGGTGTGTTTGTGGTATTAGGTTTAACCGGTATCGAAAACAACATTTACGTACAGGTTGCATTAATAATGCTGATAGGTTTATTAGCTAAAAACGCCATCCTGATCATCGAATTTGCCGTACAACGCCGCAAGGCCGGTTACGGGTTAATCGACTCAGCATTAGAGGCTGCCAAGCTAAGGCTTCGCCCAATTATCATGACATCTATGGCCTTTGTGTTCGGTTTGTTCCCTATGAGCATTGCTACCGGCCCATCGGCACAAGGTAATCACTCTATTAGTATTGGTGCCGCAGGTGGTATGGTATCGGGGGTATTATTGGGCTTGTTTATTATACCGGTGCTGTTTGTGATATTCCAGCACTTGCAGGAAAAGATAACAGGTGCACCTATATTAAGGCACCTGGATAAACCGGCACAGGGGCATGATAAGTCAGAAGCTGAACTGCAAAACGAATATTCGGCTTAATTTTAAACGATCACGACAATGAAAAATTTATTTAATAAACTCGGTTTTATACTGCTTGTATTAACCGGTTGTTCTGTTTCAAAAGATATAGAAACACCCAAAACCGCGCTGCCTGTAGCTTTCAGGAGCGCGGCAACCACCACTGATACCACCAGCATAGCTGATGTACAATGGAAGAACTTTTTTACCGAACCTACCCTGCAAAAGCTGATTGACAGCGCTATAGCCAACAATTACGATATGCAGATAGCGGTTAAGAATATAGAAGCATCGCAGCTATTATTTAAACAGGTAAAATGGAACTATGTACCACAGGTTAACCTAAATGTTACAGCTACCACCAACCGCCCGTCAGACAATAGCCTGAACGGTTTAAGCCTGGGCCAGTTTTTGGGCAGCAAGCATGTAGAGGATTACTCGGCTAACCTGGGTGTATCCTGGGAGGCTGATATTTGGGGCAAAATACGCAACCAAAGCAAGAGTGCCTTAGCCGCTTACCTGCAAACCAACGAAGCTAAAAAGGCTATACAAACCAATATCGTAGCCGGCGTATCGCAAGGGTATTATAACCTGCTGATGCTTGATGCTCAGTTAGCTATAGCCCAAAAGAATGTGAAGCTGAATGATAGCACCTTACGTATCATCCGCCTGCAATATGATGCCGGGCAGGTAACCTCACTGGCTGTACAACAAGCTGAAGCACAACGCTTAGCAGCAGCACAACTGGTACCTGTATTTGAGCAGAATATCACCATACAGGAAAACGCGCTGCGCATTTTAACAGGCGCGTTACCCGACAGGATAGAGCGTAACGCCAGCCTTGATGTTTTGGTAATACCTGATAATTTGCCCGCCGGGCTGCCATCGGCTATAGTTAGCCGCAGGCCCGATGTTAAAACCGCCGAACTGGCCCTTACCATCGCCAACGCGCAGGTAGGTATAGCAAAAGCCAGCATGTACCCATCCTTAAGCATTACGGCTACAGGTGGTGTAAACTCCTTTAAAGCAAGCAATTGGTTCAATATTCCGGCATCGTTATTTGGTACGGTTACGGGCGGTATAGTACAGCCCTTGTTGAACAATAAACGACTAAAAACCCAATACGAGGTGGCAAAGGTTGACCGCGAACGGACTGTATTACAGTTTCGCCAGTCGGTGTTAAACGCTGTGGGCGAGGTATCTGACGCGCTTGTAAAGATAGAAAAGCTTAAAAGCCAGCAGCTTATAGCTGCCAACCGTGTTAACACCCTGCAACAGGCTACCGGCAATGCCAACCTACTGTTTAAAAACGGCATGGCTAACTATCTGGAAGTGATTACCGCCCAAAGCAATGTGTTGCAAAGTGAGCTGGAACTGGCTACTATTAAGCGCGATCAGCTAAGCGCTATATCCGATTTATACCGCTCTTTGGGCGGCGGCTGGAACTAACATCAAAACTACACTAAACAAAAACGAGGCTATCCCAAAAAGGTAGCCTCGTTTGTTTGTATGCGGTTTTTTCCATTCCACAGCCTTACTTAAAGCATTCCACTTTTTTCGCTGCTATGCGGGAATTTTTCGTTTTTTTTCGTTTTAATTCGTTCGGGGTGCTCAACTAAGATAACATAATTTTTGACAATTACAAGTTATAAAAAGCAAAAATGGATTTGGTATATTTTTGTTGGGTGCAAGAGGCTCGACACTTTCTGTAACAATTATTATTATAATTCGCAGGTCGAAGAGGACCCTGAGGTTTTAAACCCCGCTGCTTTTGGCTTATCACTCATCACAAACACCAAATGCCCGCCCTTCATGATGCTTTGGTGGCTAATGTAGTTTTGCAGATAAGGCTTGCCGTTAAGGCTGATGCTTTGCACATATTTACGGGTGGCCGATAGTCCCCTGGCCTCGATGGTAAACACTTTATTGCCGGGCAGGCTCATGGTTATTTTAGGCAACTGCGGCGCACCGAACACATAATGCCCGTCCGCCGGGTTAACGGGGTAAAAGCCCATGGCTGCAAACACATACCAGGCCGACATTTGCCCGCAATCGTCGTTGCCGGATAGGCCCTCGGGGGTATTCAGGTAAAACTGGTCGGCTATTTGCCTAACCATTTGCTGGGTTTTGGCCGGGTTGCCTGCCAGCGTATATAAATAGGCTACATGATGCACCGGCTCGTTGCCATGGGCATACTGGCCTATCAGCCCGGTAACATCCAGGGTAGAGCCTTTGCCAAACACCTTTGATTCCATGCTGAACAGCGAATCCAGCTTATTGGAGAATGCTTTTTTGCCACCCATCAGTTTGATCAGTCCGGGTATATCCTGCTGCACCTGCCAAACATATTGCCAGGCATTGCCTTCGGTATAATCGCCGCCGGTAGCCAGCTGGCCGCTATCCAAATGGGCAAAGGGCTTTACCCAATCGCCGTTGGTCAGCCTGCCCCGCATCAGGTTGGTCGATTTATCAAACAGGTTCTTATAAAACCGCGACCGCCGCATAAAGTAGGCATAATCGGCCTGTTTGTGCAGTGCTTTGGCCAGTTGGGCCGCGCACCAATCATCATAAGCGGCCTCTAAAGTCCGCGATACCGCCTCGCGCTTAACGGTGTCTGATGGCAGGTAACCATAGCGCAGGTACAGGCTCCAGTCGTATTTGGGGTTTTTGTTGTGGGTGAGCGTGTATTTGATGGCTTCAAAGGCTTTTGCCCTGTTAAAACCGGGGATGCCTTTCAGACTGGCGTCCACAATAACCGGGATAGAGTGGTTGCCTATCATGGCATAGCTCTCCTTTCCCCATAGCGTCCAGATGGGTAATAGTTTGGTGGCGTTAAAATGCTGCAGCATACTCTCTACCATCTGCCCCGCTTTATCAGGTAACAGCAGGGTATACAGCGGATGCGCCGCGCGGTAGGTATCCCATAACGAGAAGGTAGAGTAAAACACCTTATCTGCCGATTGATGCACCAGGCTATCCGCACCGCGGTATTTGCCATCCAAATCGGCTATGTTATTGGGCTGTATAAGGGTATGGTACAGGCTGGTGTAAAACGTGATTTTTTGCTGGTTCGTACCTTCGGCCTTTAGCTTACCCAGGTAGTTGTTCCATATTTTATTGGCATCTTTTTTAACCGTTTCAAAGCTTTTGTTTGCTGTTTCGGCCAGGTTGTTAGTCGCCCCCGCCACGCTTACGCCGGATATGCCCACCCTTGCTTCTACCTCTTCGCCCGCGGTGGTTTTAAAATCGATAACCAGTCGCCTGCGGGCTTCGCCATCAATAAAATGGTAACCGCTAAATGCCTTGCTGAAACGCGCGGTAAAATACACTTGCTTATCTACCCAAAGGCTGGTAAAGGCATAGCCGCTAATGGTGTGGCTATCTATCACTTTAATACTGCCTTCGTTTACGTGCGTTTCCAATTGCTCCGGTGCATCAACCAGCCCGCTTTGCATATCTACTAAAATATGCGACTGCCCGGCTTTATTAAAAGTGTACCGGTGTACGCCGGTATGGGCCGATGCGGTAAGCTCGGCCTTAATATTATCGCGCGGCAAAACTACTGTGTAGTAGCCCGGAGCCGCTTTTTCTGTTGATTTAGAGAAGCCGCTGGTAAATACCTTTGGCGCATCGCCCCGGAAGGGAAAAAACAGCACGTCGCCCAGATCGACACCGCCCGTACCGCTCAAATGCGTGTGGGCAAAGCCGGTTATCACCGTATCTTCGTACCGGTAACCAGAGCAATACTGCCACCCAAAGTTGCCGGTTTCGGGGCTTAGCTGCACCATACCAAACGGAACAGTAGCCCCCGGAAAGGTATGCCCTGTTGCCGATGTGCCGATAAAAGGGTTTACATATTTGCTGTATTGCGCCCATGTTTTTGTATTTGTACACAGCACAGCAGCAAGCATTATATATTTGATCAAATTCCGTATCATTCCTTGTATTCCAAAGTTTGTTTTAAAACTATATCTGTTGCCGACCGGCCTATCATCACATCAAAGGTGCCCGGTTCGGTTACCCATTTCATCGCGGCATTCCAAATACCTATATCATCGGGGGTAAGGGTAAATTTTACGGTTCGGGTTTCGCCGGGTTTAAGGTCTATCTTGTCAAAACCTTTCAGCGCCATTACCGGCGTAGTTACCGAGTTTACCTTATTACCCAAATACAGCTGCACCACTTCCTTGCCTGCTACCGCCCCGGTGTTGCTTACCTGTACCGATACCTCTACCTGATCGCCCTTAGCAAATATGGCTTTTGATGTTTTAAGGTTGCTGTATGTAAAGCTGGTATAGCTTAAGCCAAAACCAAAGGGAAACAGCGCATCTGTTGATGCAAACACATAATCCTGGCCGGGTTTGCTTGCCGAGCCGGGGTTATGGTAAAAGCCCCTGCCCGAACTAACATGATTGTAAAATACCGGTATATGCCCGGTAGACTGCGGGATGCTTACATTTAACCTGCCCGATGGGTTTACCCTGCCAAACAGGATATTGGCTACCGCGCTGCCACCCTTTTCGCCGGGGTACCAGGCCTCCAATATGGCGGGGATGTTTTCTTTTTCCCAACTGATGCTCCAGGGGCGGCCATGTACCAGTACCAATATAATGGGCTTGCCGGTTTTGTATAAGGTTTGCAGCAATTCGCGCTGTACGCCTTGCGGACTGATATCGCTTACATCGTAACCCTCGCCGCAGGTAAATGGGTCTTTAGGCTCTCCTTCGGGTGTGTGGCCGTTCCAACCAATGCCCGAAAATACTACGCTGGTGGTGCCTAACACCACTACCACCGCATCGCTTTTATTAGCTGCGTTTAGGGCCTCATCAAAACCACTTTTATCCATCGACGACAGGTCGCAGCCTTTGGCGAAGTTAACGGTGAGCTTATTGCCGGCCAGTTGTTTTATGCCATCCAATATGGTAGTACCCGAACGGCTGTCGCGGGTAGAGCTGTAATCGCCGTACTGCACCTGGTTGGCATTAGGGCCAATTACCGCCAGCGATTTAAGGTTATTGATATTCAGCGGTAAAAGCTGCTTATCGTTTTTTAACAGGATGATAGATTCTTCGGCTATTTGCTGTGATAAGGCCACGTGCTCGCGCGTATGCACCCTTACTTTTAGTTGGGTGGTATCGACCAGGGGTTTCTCAAACAATCCGGCCTTAAATTTGGCGGTGAGTATGCGGCTAACAGCCGTATCAATTGCAGCTTGCTTTACTTTACCCGCCTTAACCAGTTTAATCAATTGCGCATAAGCATCGGGCTTGGGCGCTTCAACATCCACCCCTGCACTTATGCCGCGTAAAGCGGCACCCTCGGCATCCTTAACAATGCGATGGAAGGAGTATAACATACTTAAGCCCTCGTAATCCGAAAAAACGAAGCCCTTAAAACCCCACTCGGTACGCAGTATTTGCCTAAGCAAAAAGTTATTAGCATGGGCGGGTACGCCGTCAATCTCGTTATACGATGGCATTACCGAGTAGATGTTTGCCTTTTGCACCGCATCCCTAAAGGGCGGTAAAAATACCGACCGCAGTTCGCGCTCGCCTACCGATGCAGGCCCTAAGTTGATGCCTGCTACGGGTATGCTATACGCCGCGAAGTGTTTAGCTGTGGTCATTACTTTATCTTTACCAATGCCTATGCGGCTTTGTGCTGCCGTGCCTTGCATACCCGTTACAAAGGCGCTGCCCAGGCGGCCCACCAGGTAAGGGTCCTCGGCTAAGCACTCTTCTACCCGGCCAAAGCGCGGGTCGCGTATCAGATCGAACAACGGCGATAGTGCCTGGTCCACACCCGATGACGTAGCCTCGTAGGCAATAACCGAACCCATCTTTTCAATCAATGCGGGGTTCCAGGTGCTGCCCTGTGCAATAGCCTGTGGGAATATGGTTGCCCCGCCAGTCAGCTGCCCGTGCAGTGCCTCGCCTATTTGTATGAGTGGTATGCCCAGCCGGGTATTTTGTTTAGCGTATTGTTTTGCCGCTATGGATTGCGAAGCAACCTCGCCAACGGTTACAAAAGGACTCTCGACAAAGCCATAGGCTATTTTACTATCGGTTGAGCTTTTTAGCGGACTCATGCTCATTTGGGCTACCTTTTCTTCCAGTGTCATGCGGGCAAGCAGGTCTTTTACACGCGCGGCAACAGTTGCTTTGGGGTTTTTATATAACTGGGCATTTGCCGCGGTGATAGCTAACAATAGTATAAGGCACAATTGTATTCTTTTAAGCATAGCCAATTAATGAAACAGGTAAGCAGCTACATTTAATACCCTGCCCGATGGCGCTTTTAACTGCAATAGTTTTTCGTCATTATTCACTTCGGTTACGGGGTAATAAGCTTTTATGGCGTAATAACCTTTCTTTAAATGCAGCAGGGCCTTTTGTGGCTCGGCATAGCGGTTTTTATCTATGCTGATAGCCGGCTTATCATCTACCCAAATTTCAGGGCTCATTTCAAATGCTGATGTCAGCTCGTAATCGCCTTCGGTTGGTATCTTAAGGTAACCGCTAACCTTTACCCAGTGGTATTCCTCATCGGTTGCTTCGGGCATGGCATGCGGATAGGTAAGGATACCCAAAGCGATAGGCTCGCCGCTTATTTTATTGTAGTCGCGCTCTTTTGTTTTATAAACCGCATAGCTTAAACCCGGCGCGGCGTTGGCCACCCTAACCGCATTAATATCCTGGTGGGCTATTAACGCGGTTTGCCTGATATGCTGATCGTTCAACGTCCAGGTGGTGTAGGTAGACAAACGTAAAGTATCTTTTAAGGGTACATTTATTACTAAGGGGAATTGATGTATGGCCGAGGCGCTATCGGGCATTTTTCCGTTTATGCTATACCGCACCTTAGCGCCTTTTAGGGGATAACGCAATGTTTTAACCCACCTGCTTTTATTGGTTACTACGTTATCTACACCCTCAATATCGGGCAGGCGGGCATTAAAGCCCCACAATTTAAACAGGGGATATTGGCGGTACATTTTATATTTAAAACGCGCTATATCCTTATTCTGCTTAGCCGACCAAGTAAGCTCGGCCACGCAAAGCGCGCGCGGATAAACCATATATTCCAGGTGCGGCAGGTTAGGTACCTTTTCGGCCCATATATTGCCCTGCGCACCTAATATGTAGGTAGCCTCTGTCGGGTTTAACTGTTTGGACATGGGCTCGTAGTTATACACCATTTGCCAGGTTACCGGCGGGTTCCAGCCTATAGGCTCCAGCTCTTCGTTGGCCTGCGGGGCATCAAAATACATTTGCGGCAGGGGTGTCATAACTACCTGGTGGTGCATTTTGGCGGCGGCTATACCACCCGCTTCGCCCTGCCAGCTCATTACCGTTGCCGATGGTGCCAGGCCGCCCTGCAATATCTCGTCCCAGCCTATCAGTTTCTTGTTTTTGGATAGCAGGAATTTTTCTATCCGTTTAATAAAATAGCTTTGTACTTCCCTCTCATCCTTCAGGCCCTCTTTTTTCATTAAAGCCACGGCAACCGGGCTTTTTAGCCATGCCGACATGTCGGCTTCATCGCCACCAATGTGGATATACTGGTTAGGGAACAGCGCAATAACCTCTGTTAATACATCCTGTAAAAAAGTAAAGGTATGCTCGCTTGGGTCCAACATGCGCACCCGGTGTTTGGCCCCTGTCGAATCCTGGCATCCTAATTCGGGATAGGCAAAAATGGCCGCTTCGCTATGTCCCGGCATTTCAATCTCGGGTAATACCGTTACATAGCGTTCTGCGGCGTATCTTAACACTTCGCGTATATCTGCCTTGGTATAAAAGCCATCGCGGCCAGCATCTACCAAATTATCCAGCTTGCGAAATTTGCCCTGTTTTTCGTAATAGCTTATCCTGGCCCCAACCTCGGTTAGCTTGGGGTATTTGTCTATTTGTATGCGCCAGCCCTCATCATCAGTTAAATGCCAGTGAAAGGTATTTAGCTTGTAATGGGCCATTACATCAATGTATTTTTTCACCTCGTCTACCGTAAAAAAATGGCGACTAACATCCAAACTTAAGCCCCGCCATTTAAAACGCGGCGAGTCGGTTATGGTACAGGCCGCAATACGCATAGGCACGCCACCATTAGCCGGCAACATTTGTATTAACGATTGAACACCGTAAAACACACCTGCACCAGCACCTGCAATTTTAACCCCAGCCTTGCTCACCTTTAAGGTGTATGCCTCCTCGGCACCGGCATTGGCACTTACAAGTTTGATTGCAACATTGGCCGGTATTGTGGTATACACTTTCAGTTTTAGGTGCAGCTTATAGTTTTGGGCCAGGTAGTTTTGCAGGTATAAACCAATAGCCTGTGTTTGCGCATCGGTACCAATAACCGCGTTGTTTTGTAAAATAAAGCCGCCTTTTTTCGATTCGATATTTAAGGGCTGCGGAATGATGCTTAGCTGTGCCTTTACCCCCATGCTAAGCAATAGCACAATGCAGCAAACAGATAAGGTTTTAAAGGTTTTGGTCATGTATGTATTAATTCTTCTTTATACTTATAAAATTCATGTCATTTCGAGGTACGAGGAGAAATCTTGTTCATTATGCAAAGATCGCCGCCTGTCTTTCGAACAAGATCCCTCGTCGCTACGCTCGCTCGGGATGACACGGTTTTTTTTGTCCCCTCAGGGTCTCCTGAAAGGGACCCTGAGGTATCCATACGCCTTAGGGTCCTCTGCGAGAGACCCTGAGGGGACATAACAGATAAGGTTTTAAAGGTTTTAGCCATGTTTATTAATTCTCTCTATCCTTATAAAATTTATGTCATTTCGAGCGATAGCGAGAAATTTTGTTCATTATGCAAAGATCGCCGCCTGTCTTTCGAACAAGATCCCTCGTCGCTGCGCTAGCTCCGGATGACACGGTTTGTTTAAAATAACTTTTGTCCCCTCAGGGTCCCTTTCAGGAGACCCTGAGGGGACATCATATCAATTCTTTTTACCTTTTACTTTTAAAGTGTACACAAAACGGTAAGTACCCGAGCCTACGTTTAACTGCTCGTCGTTACCCGCCTTTTGGATGTTGGTAATATCCTTTACGGTATTTATATCCAGCCCTCCCTCGGTTACCGTATCCGTTACCGATGGCAGTACAATTTGAGCCGAAGTATTTGGCGGTACAATAACATCTAAGGTAAAAATGCCATCAACAATGCTCCATGCCGACTTTACTTTGCCATACATTGTTTCAAGCTCGGCCTGGGCAGCGGTTAACTTGCCGCCCGGGTGCGGCGCTATTACAATCTTGTGGAAACCCGGACCGCTCTCGTCGGTATTAATGCCGGTAACCACACGGTACATCCAATCGCCAATGGCGCCGTAGGCATAGTGGTTAAAGGAATTCATGCCGGGGTCTTCAAAACTTTTGTCGGGTTTTATGCCGTCCCAGCGTTCCCAAATGGTAGTAGCACCGTTCTTAACCGGGTACAACCACGATGGGTACGACTCCTTCATCAGCAGTTCGTAGGCCATATCGGTATGCCCAAAGCGGCTTAAAACGTGGCATATATAAGGCGTACCCAAAAAGCCGGTGGTAATGTGGCCGTCGTAATCGTCAATATTGTTCACCAACCGTTTGGCCGCCGATTCGCGCAGGTTTTCGGGCAGCATATCAAAGTTAAGGGCCAGCACGTATGATGTTTGCGTACCAGATATCATGCGCCCGTTAGGCGTTACATACTCGCTTTGGAAAGCTTTTTTAATATTGGCCAGCAAGCCGGTGTATTTTACTACATCATCGGTTTTACCCAATATTTGCGCCGCGTTGATAAGTAACTGGGTAGAGTGCGCGTAAAATGCCTGTGCTATCAGGTTTTTATCGGTTAGGGCCGCGCCGTCCTCGTAATCGGTGCCGGCGTAAAACAGCCAGTCGCCAAAGTGGTTGCCGGTGTCCCAAAGGTAATTGCGGCTGTGCTGCTGAATGTAGCCTACCCAGGCCTTCATGCTTTGGTATTGCTGCTCTAAAATTTGCTTATCGCCATAGGCCAGGTAAATATTCCAGGGAGCAATGGTAGCCACATCGCTCCAGCCGGATGCCGCTGCCAATGTGCTATCTAACATATTGGGTATTACATAAGGCACCGCCCCATCTTTATGCTGATCGGCGGCCAGGTCTTTTAACCACTTGGTGAAAAAGCCGGCCACATCCATATTAAAGGTGGCGGTACGGCAAAATGCCTGTGCATCGCCGGTCCAGCCCATGCGCTCGTCGCGCTGGGGGCAATCGGTAGGTACATCAATAAAGTTGCCCTTTTGCCCCCACTGTATATTGTGCTGCAATTGGTTTATTAACGGGTTTGATGTAGAAAACTTACCCATTTGGGCCATATCCGAATACACGGCATTGGCCACCATATTGGTCGAATCTATAGGGCCGCTATAGCCTACTATCTTTAAAAACCTAAAACCCTGAAAGGTAAAGTGCGGCTCATACGTTTCTATAGAGTCGCTTTTAAATACGTATGTATTCTCCTGTTTTGCGGTACGCAGGTTTTTGGTATAAAAGTTACCCTTTTGGTCCAGCACCTCGGCGTGGAACAGCTTTACGGTATCGCCTGCTTTGGCTTTTAGTTTAAACTGCACCCAACCCACCAGGTTTTGGCCAAAATCAACCACGCGGTCGCCCTCGGGGGTGGTAAGCACCTTTAAGGGATAAAACTTTTCGTGTTTTTTTACGGGTGGGCCAATCATGCTCACCAAGTTATCTTTTATGGTATTGTCTACTTTAACGGTGTCCCAGGTTTTATCATTATACAGCGGTGCCGCCCAGTTGGGCTTCTCTTTGCGGGCATCATAAACCTCACCATCAAAAAACGACGATGACCGTATACCCCCATAGGCTACCTTCCAGCTTTTGTCTGATGTAAAAACTTCGCGCTTGCCGTTGGTATACAAAACCTCTAACTGGCAAAGCAGGGCCAGTTTTTTACCGTAAACATCTTTTATACGGTTATAGGTATACCCACGGTACCAGCCGTCGCCAATGGTTACGCCAATGGCGTTAATACCTTTTTTAAGGCCTGCGGTAACATCGTAAACCTGGTATTGTATGCGTTTGTTATAGCTTGTCCATCCGGGGGCAAAGTAATCGTCGCCTATGCGTTTACCATTCAGCTGTGCCTCGTATACGCCGTGGGCGGTGATGTATAAATGCGCCGCACGCACTTTATGCTCCAGCTTAAAGGCTTTACGAAACATTGGGCTGGGGCCACCGGTAGTATCGCTTTCGTAGTTGTTTTGTATCCACTGGGCCGTCCAGTCTTCGGGGGTTAACAAGCCCATTTTCCAGTAGTTTACCATGCTCCAGGGCGATACATGGCCATAGTTGTTCCAAACCCTTACCTGCCAATAGCATTTTTGGCGCGATGCCAGGGCGGGTCCCTCGTAATTAACCTGAATAGATCTGTCGGAAGTTACCTTGCCCGATGTCCACAGCAGGTCTTTCCCTTTGGTGAGTGTTACCGCGTTGCCGCCTACCCTTATCTCGTAGGCCGTTTGCACTACGCCGCGCTGCTGCGTAATTAGTTTCCAGCTTAGGCGCGGGTTGGCTGCCTCAACGGCAATGGGGTTGGTTGCATATTCGCATACCAGGTTATCTACCTTAAGCAAGGTAACCGGCTCAACCTTTTTTTGAGCGTTGGCCCTTGCCCCAAACAACAATAAAACAATACTGAAATAAACCCCTTTGCGAACAATCTTTTGTGAAAAATTCATACTAAAATGATATATCGGAACATACGTTTATTAATATACACCGGTTTAAAAAACCAGTATAAGGTAGTCATATAAACGATAATTACAGCCCCGCGTATATACGCGGGGACTGTAATATCATTAACTATTGATTTTCGAGGAGTTGCTCATTTAAAGGATACTGGTATAGCAAACGAATGTTTGCATAAGCAGCCGGGTTAATTGTCCACGAGTCGGACTTGTAAGCCCGCTCGTGCGCGGCATGGGCCGTCATTACTTCGGTGGCCTTGCCTGTGCGCAAAAGGTCAAACCAGCGGTGGTTTTCAAAAGCCAGTTCTACTTGCCTTTCGTGGGCTATAGCCGTGCGAAAAGCTACCTGGTTTGGCGTATTTACCGGCGTTTTACTTGCCAGGCCCGCGCGCGTACGCACCAGGTTTAAATACTTGAACGCGTCGCCACCGCCCGAGTAGCCCTGCTCGTTAAGGCACTCGGCAAGCATTAAATAAACATCAGCATAGCGGTAAACCGGGAAATCGTTGGCGGTTACACCCTGCACAGCGCCTATGCTCTGGTATTTTTTGATGAATGGCAGATCAATGCCATACTCATCTGATGTAAAATCAATTAAAGACGCGGCTCTTCTTTTATCACCCGGCTCATAAGCGTTTACCATATCCTGTGTAGGTATGTTCCAGCCGTTTTGCGCGCCGTTGTTTATTTCGTAACCGGTTACATCCGTATCATAATAATCCCACGGGATAAATGAATCGATAAAATCGCTGCCTAAACCGTTAGGGCCTTCCATATATTGTATCTCGAAGATAGATTCGGGGCCATTTTTGGTGTTGATGTTAAAGTTATCGGCATAGTTAGCATTTAAACTATACGCGTTTGAGGCGATGATAGCCCTTAACAAGGGGATAGCCTGATCATACTTTTTCTGGGTCATGTATACTTCGGCAAGCATGGTTTCGGCAGTACCTTTGGTTACCCTTCCCTTATCGGTATCTGAGGTGTATTTAACCGGCAGTTTGGCAATGGCATCTTTTGCATCGGCAATAATGGCATCGTAAACACTGGCTACCGGTGCTTTGGTGGCTATTTTATAAGCCTCATCTACCGATTGTACTTCTTTAAGCACCAGGGGCACATCGCCAAATATGCGTACCAGGTTAAAATAGCTAAAGGCCCTTAAAAAGCTGGCCTGCCCGGCAATAGGGTCGGCTATAGCGGCATCAATTTTAGCGGCGGGCAAACGGCCCAATATGGCATTGCAACGGCCAATTATGGTGTAGTTAGTACCTAAAAATACAGCAGGATAATCGTTATTGTTTAACTCCCTAAACTCGTCTACCTCTTCTTTCAACGTCCCCGAACGGTCGTATGGATCGTATTCGTAAGATGTATTGTCTGACCGCATTTCGCTCATTACCCAAAAAGTACCGTTGTACAAACCCTGCAGGGGCTGGTAGGCACCGTTTATGGCCTGCCTGAACTGATCAGGTGTTTTGAAAAAGCTGGCTGCGTTTTGCGAATCGGCAGGCTGCAGGCTTAAGTAGTCTTTCTTACAACCGGCTATGCCAATTACAGTAACAAAAAGGTATATATATTTTTTCATGCCGTTACTAATTTGTTGAGATCAAAAAAATCAATTAACCATTAAAACGTTACGTTACAACCCACTGTGTAAACCGCCGATACAGGGTACCCCGTAAAATTCACGTTTGGCGAAAGCGAACGGTTACCGTCCTGCCCATCTATACCTACCTCGGGGTTACCGCCTTTGTAGCCGGTTATCAGTATGGCGTTTTGCGCGCTTACATATACCCTAAAGTTTTTACTGAATTTGGTTTTAAAGTTGTACCCCAGGTCAATATTCTTCACCATTAGGTACGAGTTGCTCTCTACCCAGTACGACGGATAATAATCGCGCGCCAGGTTGGTGTTTGATACGGTTGTTGGTAGCAAACCGGCACCGGGGTTACTCTCGGACCGCCAGCGTTGTATTACCGATTTTTCGACATTAAACACCCCATCTAAATTTGTTGTAAACTGCTTGTACATATCAAACACATGGCCGCCTACCGAGCCTGCCGAAATAATATTCATATCAAACCTGCGATAGTTAAAGTGGTTACTAAAACCAAAGGTGAATTTGGGCCATGGGTTGCCAATAACGGTTTGGTCGGCACCATCAATTACGCCATCGCCATTAATATCTTTATACCTGATGTTACCTACCTGCTCGCCATCAAAGTGAGGGTATTTATCCAGTTCGGCCTGGTTTTGGAATATCCCATCAAAGAAATAGCCATAAAACTGACCCAGCGGATAACCTACTTTAGTAATGCTGGTTGGGTTATCATTAGCAGGCGCATCTAATATTTGCGGGGTTGGGCCCAAGCTTAAAACTTTGTTACGGTTAAACGATATATTAAAATCGGTAGACCAGTTGAACCCACTGCCTACAATGTTTTTAGTGGTAAGGGTAAACTCCCAACCGCGGTTACGTACATTACCAACATTGGTCCATGTACCCGTATAGCCCGATACACCGGGTACAGGAATATATTGCAGCATATCGCGCGTAAAGCGGTTATAATACTCGGCAATTAAATAAATACGGCCGTGAAGAAGCGATATATCAACCCCAATATCTAACTGGCGGGTAGTTTCCCAGCCAAGGGCCTTATTACCCAGATCAGATATAGCGGTGCCCGGTGCAAGCACGCCACCAAAAGTATAATTGTATTGATCTACGGCCGCTATATATTCATAATTAGCAATGTTGTTATTACCTGCTAGGCCATAGCTACCGGTAAACTTCATTTGATCAAGGAAGCTTATTTTGGGAAAGAATGATTCATCCGAAATTCGCCATCCGCCCGAAACAGACGGGTAAGTACCCCAGTTATGGCCCGGTGCAAAGCGCGATGAACCATCGCGGCGTATAGACGCGCTTAACAGGTACTTATCTTTAAAGGCATAGTTTACACGGCCTATTAATGATAGCAGGCGCCATTGCTCGTCGCCTGCATTGGCGGTTATGATGGTAGCTGCAGCAAGGGAGCGTATAGCATCATCAGGGAAACCGGCTCCATGCGCAAAACGGTAGTGGCTTGTTTCCTGCTGTATACTAAAGTCGCCCAATACGGTTAAAGTATGGTTGCCCCAGGTTTTTTTATAGGTAGCGCTATTTTCGTTAAGCCAGTTAAATGAGTTCGACGAGCTAAAGTTACCCACCGCCTTTACCTGTGTACCATCGCGGTTGGGTACGCTAAACGCGCCTAAAAATGATGGGCGGAAATAATCGCCGCTGCTATTTTGATAATCAACACCAAAGGTTGACCGGATATCTAAGCCATTAATAGCTTTCCAGTTTACGTAAGCGTTGGCCAGCGTACGGAACTGGGTAAAATTATTGGTGGTGTTTATTAACTGGCTTACCGGGTTTGAGTTTTGAAAGGTACCGGGTGAGCCAACCACATTTGTGTAAGAGCCATCGGGCTGTTTGATGGGTGTTAACGGGCTCTCTAAATATGCCTGGCTTAGTGTGCCTGTTAAAAAGTGCCCATCGGTTTCCTGCAAATGGCGCTGGCTGTAAGTAGGCGCTATACTTAGCCCGGCGGTAAGGTTTTTAGTAATATCGGCATCCATATTGCCTTTTAGCGAGTAGCGCCTAAAGCCTGTGTTAAGCACCGTTCCCTGTTGGTCAAAGTACCCCATAGAGAATAATGAGCGTACCTTTTCGGTACCGTTTGCTACGGTAACATCATAATTTTGCATTGGGGCAACCCTTGTTACAGCGTCAAACCAATCGGTACCGTTGCCATATTGCGATGGGTTTTGGTACTCGGCAGGTATGGGGTTGTTTGTACCGTTAACGGCGTTAGCATCCTGTATAGCCTCCTTTCGCCATTGTGCAAACTCGGTAGCATTCATCACCTTTAACTTGCTTTGCGATAGTATAGACTGAACACCCGACGAGGTATTTACCGTTACGCTCGACTCGCCCTTTTTAGCCCTTTTAGTGGTGATCAAAATAACACCGTTTGAACCCCGTGAACCGTAAATGGCTGTTGAAGCGGCATCTTTTAATACGCTGATATTTTCGATATCATCGGGGTTAATGGTACTTAGCGGATTGGAGTATTGGTCGAAACCGGGCGAAACCGGGAAGCCATCTATTACATACAGCGGGTCGTCGCCGGCACCAACCGAGCCTGCGCCACGTATGTTTACCGATACGCCACCACCCGGTGTACCTGTTACCTGGTTTACGGTAACACCTGCCAACTGACCGGCCAGTTTAAGGTCTACACTGGCTGCTTTTATCTCTTTGATATTGGCCATTTTAACCGTGCCCACAGCACCTGTTACATCGCGGCGCGCCTGGGTGCCATACCCTACAACAACCACCTCGTTTATGCTGCGGCTATCAACCTCTAACTTTACGTTAATGGAGCTGCGCTTGTTTATAGGCTCTTCTGTACTTTTAAAGCCGATAAAGGAGAATACCAGCACATCCGTTTCTTCGGCTGTAATACTATATTTTCCGTTTATATCGGTAATAACTGCATTGGTACTGCCTTTAATGGTAACGCTGGCACGGGGGAGGGTTTGGCCGTTATCGTCAACCACGGTACCGGTTACGGTTATTTTTACCGTGGCCACGGGTGCTTGTGCAAGCGCGTCTTTTTTACTTACTACAATCGTTTTATTTTCGATAGTATAAACAAAAGGTTCGTTTTTAAAGCACTCTTTTAAAGCATCTTCTAACGATGCACCCTTTAAATTTAGGGTAACAGGTTTGGCGCCGCTAAGATCCTTATACCGGTAAAAAAAGTAATAGCCGCTTTGCTTTTCAATAGCGGTAAATACTTTATCCAGGTCGGCCTTATTGGTGTTTAATGTAATGGTTTGCGAGAGGCCTTTAGCGCTTAGGTGCAAACAGCCAATAATAATTAATAGTACCGTTAATTTCATGGGCAAAAATAGTTATGGAGGTGACGTAGCTTTTGTGATAAAGCACTTTACCACTAAATATTAATTGCATATCTTAGTAATGTTTGGGTTGAGAAAATCTGTTGTGGAAACACATTAAATCTTTATCCATTCTAATAAATCGGTGGTGTTGCAGCACCCCGATTTTTTTTTGGATAAAAACTAAAAAAGATATGCTATTAATGGTTGTGTCGGTGTTTTTTCATAAGGGCTCATTTAATTTTTAATTGGTTTATTGTTAAGGTATTACTGTAATTTTTTTATCTTCTACTTTAAAATTTACCTTACTTAGATGCAATATGCGCAACACCTGCGATAGCTTGGCGCTACGCGGTATTTTACCCACAAATTCATCATCGGGCACGTTGCCGGCATACGATATATCCATATCATACCAGCGCGAAAGTTGGTTCATTATCTCCTTTATACCCGATCTTTTGAAGTCGAAGTAGCCGTTTTTCCAGGCCACGGCATGGTCGGTATCTACATCAGATACCTTGATATCGCCCGCTTTATTAACTGCACCCTCCTGGCCGGGTTTTAAAATGCTTTTTGCCAAACCGTTACTTAACTGCACCGAGCCTTCTAACAAGGTGGTTTTAATGGCAGGCTCGTTGTTGTAGGCCATAATATTAAAATGCGTGCCCAATACCTTTACCTGCATATCGTTCACCTTTACGCTAAAGGGCATGGCGGCATTTTTTGCCACCTCGAAATAAGCCTCGCCGGTAAGCTCTACCACGCGCTGGCTACCTTTAAATAAGGTTGGGTATTTTAATGATGATGCCGCGTTTAACCAAACTTTGGTACCATCGGGCAAAATAACCTGGTACTGGCCGCCTATGGGCGTAGCAATGGTGTTAAAGGCAACTACATTGTTAGCATCGGTATTTTTTGAAGCTCCTATAACGTATAATAGTTGTCCGTCGTGGGTTTTATTAATACTGATATGGCCTGCCCGGGCAAGTACGCCGTTTTTGGCGGCATTAAGCTCAAGTTTTGAGCCATCGGCCAAGGTAAGTATGGCTTTATTGGTACCCGGTTCGGCATCGTGCTTTACCGGTTTGCTTAGAGCAATTAAAGGCTGATCGGGGCCCTTGTTTGAGGTGTAAAAAACAATACCTATTATTAAACCAAAGCCTATAAAAACAGCGGCTATCTTTTTTATCCAGGTAAAATCAACCACTTTTGCATTGCGCTGAACCCTATCCTGCCTGATGGCAGCCTGCAAACGCTTTAGCATTTTATCTTCCAGCTTTTGCTTTACACCAAGCAGCTTTTCGTCCCAGCCGCCATCTTGCCTAAAGCTATCGAAAAAGTTAAGCAGTTGCTGCTCCTCTTCAATTGAAGCCTGCCCTGCCAAATACTTATCAATAAGTCGTAAAAATTGCTGCTTATTCACTTTAACCTGTTTATATATAGAAGAGTAAAAAAACAGGCCTATCCCCTACTACCGGGCGAAATAAATTTAACAGGATATTAACGCAGGGTTTTTATTTGATGAAATACGCCATCAAAAGCACCACTACATGGATACTTAACGATGTGCGCAATTGCCTTAGCGCCTTGGTCAAATGATTCTCGACCGTTTTTGCCGAAATATTCATGCGCTCAGCAATTTGCTTGTGCGACAGGTGTTCTTCGCGGCTTAGCTTGTAAACCTCGCGGCATTTTTCGGGCAGTTTGTTAATTACAGAACTGATCTGGGCTATCAGCTCTTTATATTCTATAGTGCCGTATACGGCGGGTGTGTGTATACGCTCTAAAAGGTCATCGTAAATATCGGCACGCACGGAACCGGAACGAATTTGCCTGTACACCTCGTACCTGATGGCCGCGTACAGGTAGGCTTTTAACGATACGGTAATTTCAATTGCCTGGCGGTTGTTCCATAGTTTTATAAACAACTCCTGTATAATATCCTCGCATATCTGCTTATCTTTTATTACATGATAAGCCGATAAATAAAGCGGTTGCCAGTACTTTTTATATATGGCACACAAAGCCGATTCATCGTCCTGCTTAAGGCGATCGAGCAATTGAATATCATATAATAGTATCTCGCACATATTTTATCTAAGCTAAAAATATGCATTGATATTTTTGCATATCATACTACAAAAAGTTGTGTAACATGTTTATATACATTTGATTTCGGGGCTTTAAACACTGTTTATTTAATATATTTAGCTTTAAAATACATCTTTTCCCTCAATTACAGATTTTCTCCAGTATTAACATTTACTTTTAAATAAAATAATCATCCGTAGGCGTTTACAAAGGTTTTGCAACATATAAATGAAATATTTAGCCGGCTTATTCATTTTATTTTTCGCTACAACTCATTGCTTTGCCCAAACAAAAACCCTGGACGACTACCTGCAACAGGCGGTTAAAAATAGCCCCTTATTAAAAGACCTTAATAACCAAATACTATCGGCACAAATAGATAGTGTACGTATTAAGGCCGGCTTTAAGCCACAGGTTACAGCCAGCAGCACGGGCTTGTATGCCCCGGTGATAAAGGGTTACGGCTATTCGTCGGCTATTACCAACGGGCAATCGCTTAGCGGCTTAGTTACGGTTAGCAAATCGTTTATTGGTAAAGACTACCTTAACGCACAATTTGCCGGCCTGGGCTTGCAGCAAGATTCGTTACGAAACAGCATTAAACTAAGCGAGCAGGACCTGAGGCGTACCATTATTGGCCAGTATATTGCCGCTTATGGCAGCCTGCAACAGCAAAAATTTAACCAGGAAATTGTGAACCTGCTTAGCAGCGAGGAGGACCTTTTAAAACGGCTAACCCGCAGCAATGTATACCGCCAAAGCGACTACCTAACCTTTTTGGTTACCCTTAAACAAGCGCAACTACAGCTGCTGCAAACCAAACTACAGTATAAAACCGATTATGCTACGCTTAATTATCTATCCGGCATAGCCGATACCACTATAGCAGAACTTACTAAACCCGAACTGCAAAGAAACATAAGCTACGACCGCAACAACAGTATATTTTTTAAACAGTACCAACTGGATAGTTTAAGACTACTGAACAGTCGTAAACTGATAGATTACAGCTACCGCCCGCGGGCCAGCCTGTTTGCCGATGGTGGTTACAACTCGGACCTGACGAGCCAGTACTATAAAAACTTTGGCACCAGCGTGGGCTTTAGCGTTAGCATGCCTATTTACGATGGCGGCCAGCGTAAGTTGCTTTACAAAAAGCTATCGCTTGAGCAGGAATCGCAGCGCACCTACCGGGCCTTTGCTAATAATCAGTATACCCAGCAAATTAACCAGCTAAACCAACAGATAAACGAGTACGATAAGCTGATAGCCGAAATAAACGATCAGTTTAAATACTCCGAAAGCCTGATAAAGGTAGATACCAAGCTGCTGCAAACCGGCGACCTTAAAATGGCCGACCTGATACTGGCTGTTAATAACTACCTCAGCATAAAAAACTTGTTAACGCAAAACGTTATCAGCAGGCTACAACTTATTAACCAACTTAATTACTGGAGCAAATAATTATGAAGCAATCCTATTTTAAGCCATTACATATTTTATTTGCATGCCTGGCAGTAGCGGTAACCGCATCGTGCGGCGGTAATGCAGCAAGTGATGAGGATGCGGAGGTAAATGCGCAAACACCCGTAACCATTACCACCGTTAGCAATAGTGCCCTGGCCGATACTATCGAACTGAATGCCACTTCATCGTTCCTGCAAAAAAACTTTGTTAAGGCCAATGCCATTGGTTATATACAAAAGGTAAATGTGCAGCCCGGCCATTATGTAGAAAAAGGGCAGTTAATGTTTACCATAAAAACCAAAGAGGCGCAAACCATTGGCAATACTATTAATGTATTAGATACCACTTTTAAATTTTCGGGCATAAACAATATACGGGCATCGCGCAGCGGCTTTGTAACGCAACTGGCACACCAGGCAGGCGATTATGTGCAGGATGGCGAACAATTGGCCACCATCAGCGACCGCGAAAGCTTCGCCTTTGTTTTACAGTTACCCTACGAATTAAGAGGCGTTATAGCCAACAACCAAAACCTTGTACTTACCCTGCCCGATGGCGAAAGGTTAAATGGCCATATTGCATCGGTAATGCCATCGGTAGATACTTTGTCGCAAACGCAGGGCATCGTAATAAAAGTAAACAGCAGCCATCCCATTCCCGAAAACCTGGTGGCTAAGGCGCTGCTCATTAAAACCGCTAAAAGCAGTGCGCCATCGTTACCAAAATCGGCCGTGTTAGCTAACGAAACCCAGAACGAGTTTTGGGTGATGAAACTGATAAACGATACCACCGCCGTAAAGCTGCCGGTTAAAAAGGGAATAGAATCGGGCGGAAGAGTGGAGATACTTTCGCCGCAACTGGGCGCTACCGACCGTATTGCGGTAAGCGGTAATTATGGTTTGGCAGATACCGCCCGGGTTAAAATTGTGAAATAATGGATAAGCTGAATAACTTTTTCATCACCCATAAAAAGCCTATCAGCTTAATGCTGTTTATTATTTTATTAGGCGGCGGCTTTGCTTATTCACGGCTGCAAACATCATTATTCCCCGAGATCACCTTCCCTAAAATAAAGGTAATTGCCGATGCGGGCCTGCAGCCGGTAAACAAAATGATGGTAACGGTTACCAAGCCGTTAGAGAACGCTATAAAACAAGTGCCCGACCTGCATTATGTGCGCAGCACTACCAGCCGTGGCAGTTGCGAAATATCAGCCTATATGAATTGGGATGCCGATATTGACCTTAGCCAGCAACGCATCGAATCACGCATAGCGCAAATAAAAAACGACCTGCCGCCCGAAGTGAGTGTTACTGTAGAGAAGATGAACCCATCTATACTACCGGTAAGTGGCTACACACTGGAGAGCCACAACCTATCGCCCATTGAATTAAAGCAGCTGGCAACTTATACCGTAAAACCATTTTTGTCGCAGGTTGATGGGGTATCGGAGATACGGGTTATAGGTGGTAAAACAAAAGAGTACTGGCTGGTGCTTAACCGCCAAAAAATGAGCTCGCTTGGCTTAACGCCGGATATGATAAGCAACGCGCTTACACAAACGGCGTTCATCAAATCGGAGGGATACCTGTCTGATTATAAAATGCTGTACCTAACCGTAACTGATGCAAGTGTTAACACCAGCCAGCAACTGCAAAACCTGGTAATAAGCAACGACCGCAAACGGGTTATACAGCTAAAAGATGTAGCCGAAATACAAATAAACCCCGGCATTGAGTATACCAAGATAAACGCGAACGGCCACGAGGGCGTGCTGATAGCGGTTATTAAACAACCAAACTCCAACCTGGTCGATCTGTCATCGGCCATGGCCGATAAGGTTGCCGCACTGCAAAAAGTATTGCCAAAAGGCGTAACCATAAAGCCTTACTACATACAGGCCGATTTTGTGAACGAGTCGGTTAAAAGCGTGAGTGATAGTTTATGGATAGGTTTGGCGCTGGCCATTATTGTGGCTATTATTTTTTTACGATCTGTTAAGGCAAGCGCTACCATATTAATAACCATACCGGTAACCCTATGCCTAACACTTATTGTGCTTTACGCTATAGGCTACACGCTTAATATCATGACGCTTGGCGCCATAGCAGCCGCCATAGGTTTAATAATAGATGATGCCATTGTAGTGGTTGAGCAAATACACCGCACCCACGAAGAGCACCCCGAAGAGCCGACATTAGCCCTGTTACAAAGGGCTATAGATTACCTTTTCCCGGCAATGGTGGGCTCATCTGTGAGTACCATTGTCATATTTATTCCCTTTTTGTTAATGACAGGTGTAGCAGGAGCCTATTTTAAAGTGATGACCAATACCATGATCATTACGCTGGTATGTTCGTTTTTTGTGACCTGGATAGGCTTACCTGTAATTTATTTGCTGCTTACCAAAAACAAAGCAGGGAACAGTCTTAAAGCTAAAGAAGAAGCGCATGGCGTTAAACGGCAGCGCTGGGTATCCTTTTTTATTTTACGGCCTTTTGTGAGCATCATTGTTATACTGCTTTTAGTTGCGGTAATCGTATTTATACCCTCAAAACTGGAAACCGGCTTTTTACCCGATATGGATGAGGGCAGCATTGTATTAGATTATAACTCGCCGCCGGGCACTTCGTTAGAAGAAACCGACCGTATGCTGCGGCAAATAGAAACTATTATTCTAAAAGAGCCCGAGGTACAAGCCTACTCGCGACGTACGGGCACCGAAATGGGCTTTTTTATTACCGAACCTAATAAGGGCGACTATTTGATACAACTTAAAAAAGGCCACGATAAAAGTACCGAAGAAGTGATAAGCGATCTGCGGCAAAAAATTGAGGCATCGCAACCGGCATTAAGGGTTGATTTTGGGCAGGTGATAGGTGATATGCTTGGCGACCTGATGACCTCTACCCAACCTATCGAAATTAAGGTTTTTGGCGACGATCAGGCTAAACTGCAACAATTATCTAAACAGGTTGCCGCTATAGTAACTGATATAAAGGGTACTGCCGATGTTTTTGACGGTATAGTAATAGCCGGCCCATCGGTAAACATTATACCCGATTATGCAAAGCTGGCGCAGTATGACCTGAATCCGTCGGCCTTGCAATTGCAGGTACAATCGGCATTAGAGGGGAATGTAATAGGTAACCTATTTGAAAAGGAACAACAATCGGCCATACGTATGGTTTACCCTGGCAACCGCCAGTTGGATGTAGCAGGCATAAAAGGTTTAAACCTGTTTTTACCCAATGGCAGGTTAATACCCATTACCCAATTGGCCAAAGTAGAACTGCACACCGGCGATGCCGAGATTGAGCGCGAGAATTTACAGGCAATGGGCGTTATCAGCGCCCGTTTAGAAAACAGCGACCTGGGTACAGTGATACCGGCCATACAAAAAGGTATAGCCGAGAAAATAAACCTGCCACCGGGTTACCATGTAGAGTATGGTGGTGCGTATGCCGAGCAGCAGCAATCGTTTAAAGAATTGTTAATGATATTGGTTACTGCAAGCTTGTTGGTTTTTGGGGTAATATTGTTCTTGTTTAAACAATTCAGGATAGCATTGCTGATACTGGTAGTAGCTGTATTGGGGATTGGCGGTAGTTTACTGGCTTTATTTTTGACCCATACGCCGCTAAACGTAGGCAGCTATACCGGGTTAATAATGATTGTAGGCATTATTGGCGAGAATGCCATATTTACCTTTTGGCAGTTTAGAGAAAGCGCGAGGGAAAGCAGTGTTGACGATGCGATAGTTTACTCGATATCGACCAGGTTAAGACCGAAGTTGATGACCGCCTTAGGCGCCATTATAGCGCTAATGCCATTGGCATTAGGCATAGGGGCCGGTGCGCAATTACACCAGCCCTTAGCTATTGCTGTAATTGGTGGCTTTTTAGCAGCACTGCCGTTGTTATTAATAGTGCTACCCAGCATGATGCGTGTATTTTACCGCAACCACCAGTTTGATAAAAAGTAATTAAACGGATCAAAACTCCATGGCAAACTGCATACCTAATACTCCGTTGTTATAGGAAGGCAAGAGTAAAGAGCTGCTGCTGCGTTGTTTCTTCAATTCAACAGGTACGTCTTTATTTTTTTCTTTATCGCGGTCGCCTTTAAAAAAGGTGTTACGTATATAGGGATATAGTAAGTAGGCACCCTTGGTAGCCAAAATACCAAAGCCTGCCCCGGCTATTACATCACTAAACCAGTGGTCGCGGTTATAAATACGCAAAACGCCTGTAGCCGTTGCAAAGCCGTACCCTACAGCGCTATATCCTATTGATTTACCGCCCAACTCCTGCGCCATAAATTCGGCACCGGCAAAGGCATTGGCGGTATGGCCTGAAGGGAACGAATAATAATTTGATCCGTCGGGGCGTAACCGGTGGGTAGCTTTTTTAAGTATAAAAGTTGTTGCCCCCATCATACCCTCGGCCATCAGGTAAATAAACGTACGATCTACAAAGGTATTTTTACCGTGTACCCCAACCAGGTTTAGCCCATAAACCAAAGCTGCGGGCGTGTACTGAAAATAGTTTTCGGGATGGTGCTTAAAGTTAGGATGATCCTCATTTACGTCATTATAAATACTTACATCCAATCGCCTTACCGCAGGTATAAAAAAGTTACTTGCCCCATAAGCTACCAACACAGCCGGCGGCACCATGGCCCACGCCTTTGTATGCAGGTGTTTAACGGTATCGGGCACCGTTAACAAGTCCTTTTTTAGCGTATCAATAACACTTACTTTCTTGGTAGTATCGGTGGTAACTTGCTGTGCGTTGGCCTTAAAAGCTAAAAGGCATAATATAATAACAACTACTTTTTTCAAACTAAGGGGTATAAATTAACAGTCCTATTTTCCTAATTCTATTACATGAAAAGTACCCGGTACCACTTTAGGCCACGGGTGCGCATTATCTGCAGTTGGTGCAACGGCCTGTGTTTGGGCTGTTGGTAAAAACAAATGATGAGTAAGCTCATCAATACCAATGGTGCGTGCGCCCTTTTCTGTAGCAATGTTTTCTACAAATATAAATTTATTGGCGCTAACTTCTTTTATTACAGATACGTTGCCATCACCGTTTGATGAATACGCCAGTTTTAAAGCCGGGTCAAAGGCCACGCCATCGCAATCGCCAATGGCAAACTTTGCCAGGTTTTTACCATTTGTGGCATCCATAACTACCATGGTTTGGTTACCACCGCAGCCAATAAATAAACGATTGGTCGCCCTGTCTATTGCCAAACCCGAAGGTTCGTCGCCATTAAGTATCTTGTAACGGTTTAAAACCTTATATGTTTTAGCATCAATTACAACTACCTCGTTGGTAGTTTCGGCGTTTACAAATATTTTGCCTTTACCATCAGATACACCTGTCTCGGGCTTGGCTCCCAGCGGAATGGTAGCCACTAGCTTATCGGTAGCCGGGTCTATTACGCTGGCATCCTTACTGCGTCCGTTAAATGTGTATACCTTTTTCGAAAAATCATCATAAAATATAGCATCCGGATTGGTGCCTACCGGTATCCTGGTTATTTCGGCATTGGTTTTCAGGTTAAAAACCAAGCATGTGTTATCGCGGCCATTGCTTACGTAACCTTTACCCAAACCCTTTACCAATGCTATGCCATGCACCCCATTGGTGTTTGGAATAATGCCTATCGAGTCGCCGGTAACTGTGCTTAGAATATTAACCTGCGTACCATGCGATACATAAATCTTTTTTTCCGCGGCATCAACGGTTACATAATCCCAACCGCCTTCGCCTTTAATAGCATGTTTTTTTATAATATGCAAACCCGTGCCTTTTTGCGCAAAAGCGTTGGCACAACAAAGCGTAACCATGCAAAGCAACAATCCCTTTAAAATTTTAATGTGTTTCATACCTGCTATTTAATTTAATGCTATATAAAAATCTATTCTGTTTAAAATCTGAAGTTGGCGTCATCAAAAGCTGATCTCAAAAACGTGCACCTTAGCCATGTATTTGTACACAATATCCCAGTTGTAAACCGAGCAGATATTTTTTACAATGGTTAAGCCTAAACCGGTGCCTTCAGATTTACTGCTTTTTTGAAACCTGTCAAATACGGTATCACCATTTAGGGGCGTATCAGCGCCTGTATTTTCAAAAATAAGCTTATCGGCACTTAAGCTAACGTTTATTGTGCCGTTAGCATTATTGTGCCTTATAGCGTTACTAAAAAGGTTATTCAGTAAAATGTCTATCAGGTATTTACTGGCGGTTACCTCCTTCTCGCCCAGTGTTTGTTCCAACCGGATGTTTTTATCGTGCATTAACTCCTGAAACTGCCTCGACTTTTCGGTTACCATGCTTTTAACATCAATTTGCTCGGTATTGTCTATAAGGTTATTCTCAATTTTAACCAGCAACAAAAGCGATTGGTTAAGCCGCGACAGTTTACCCGCCGCGCCATATATATCGTGTATCTGGTCAAATTGCTCAGGTTTTAAGGTTTCGTCCTGTATAAGGGTATCCAGTTTTGAGGTGATCACCGCCAGCGGGGTAAGCATCTCATGCGAGGCATTTTCGGTAAATTGCTTCAGGTTTTGAAAATCGCTTTTTACCCGCGACGACATCACCGCGATGGCGCTATCCAGTTCATTAAATTCGTCAACATTGTTATCGGCCAGCTTAAACCCGCTGGGTTCTGATACATTAAAAGCTTTTAAATGGCCAATAAGGCCATAAAATGGTTGCCATATATCGTTTAGCAAATACCGGTTGGCTAAAAACAATACGGTTAACAAAACTATGGTTAGCACCAGGGTTATTATGGCAATAACTTGTATCATGTATTCAGTACTTTCTCTTGATATGGTGATGATACACTTATAGTTTTGCCCTTTAAAGTTAATCTGCCTTTCTACAGCCCTGCCGTCACTTTTTGTTTTTAACTTTTTGTCGCAATACACCGTATCAAAAAACCGGGTGTTTATTTTTGTATTACTTGTTTTTATAAATACGGTCTCGTTCTCATCAAAATCAGCCGGCCGGGGTAGTTGCTGATGCTGGTCAATGTATTCTATAACCTCAGCTACCTCTTTAGACAGGTCGCGGTCCAGTTGGTCGCGGGCTATACTGTTTATGGCAAAAAAGTAAATAATGCCCCCTATAAGCAATACCGAAATAGTACCCACAATACTCACCTTATTGTAATAGGCGGACAGCTTCATTCTTTAGGCGCTGAATTTATAACCTATCCCATATATCGATCGCAGGTAATCGTTCGCCGATGCATCCATCATCTTTTTACGCAGGTTTTTAATGTGGGTATATAAAAAGTCGAAGTTATCGTGCATATCCATTTCATCTCCCCATAGGTGCTCGGCAATGGCGTTTTTTGATATTACCTTGCCCTTGTTTGCAATAAAATAAAGCAGCATATCAAACTCTTTACGGGTTAAAAACACAGGCGTGCCGTTAATTTCGACCGTGCGGCCCTGCAAGTTTATAGCAATTTCGTTAAAAATTATGGTATTGTTGCCATTGGCGGCTTTACGTCTAAAAATTGCTACTACACGGGCCTTAAGCTCCGCCAGGTGAAAAGGCTTCACCAAATAATCATCAGCACCAATGTTAAGGCCCTTTATGCGGTCATCTAACGAGTTACGGGCCGATATAATGATAACCGCCTCGTTCTTCATTTTAGATTTTAAGTAATCTAAAACCGCAAATCCTTCGCCATCGGGCAAGCCGATATCCAGCAAAACACAATCGTAATCGTAGCAAGCCAGTTTATGCATGGCACCTGCAAGGTCGTGTGCGCTTTCGCAAACATTACCATCTTCGCTTAGGTAGCTTGTAATATTCTCTCGCAGGCCCTGTTCATCTTCTACTATTAGTATTTTCAAAGGTTGTTTTTATCAAATATAATTATTGATGTTGAAGAAATTCTGAAGCACAACTTACTTCAGTTTTAACTCAATTTTATTATTTATTTTTATTTTGACATAATCCGTATAACTCATACGGCATAACATAATTAATAAACAACTGTATTACATCAGTATAATTTATAAAACATGGCAACTATTGAACCTACCCGTAGAGATGTACAACACCCCACACAAATAAAAAGGTATTCGGCATCGTTACGTTTTTGGCATTGGGTAAATTTCATTGTGATAAGCGGCTCGTTAATTACGGTACTCATCAATTCAACCATAACAGATGACCGCGCAACATCGGGCCTGTTAAAAACCGAGCTGCAAAAATCGGGCGCTACCGTAACTGATGAGCAGACACGGGGAGCCGCGCATGCCTTAAGCGATAGCGTTTGGGCCGTGCATATTTATTTTGGCTATGTATTAGCAGGGTTACTGGTGTTTAGGTTACTATTGGAGTTTTTTCAGCTGGCCGACCAAAGGTTTATCCGCAAAATGAAGAGCGCCTACAAGCAGTTTAACACTATTAAAAAACGCGAAGTTGCCCGCCACGAATTGACCGTAAAAGCCATATACGCTGTTTTTTACCTGCTGCTTATTGTAATGGCAGTAACCGGTTTGTTCCTGGCTTTTGAAGATGCTATGGAACCGTATAAAGCCATCAGGCATTCGGTTAAAGAAGTGCATGGCTTTTGCATGTATCTTATTATTGCCTTTATAGTAGTGCATTTAGCTGGTGTGTACCTGGCCGAGCGCAAGGATGGTAAAGGTATTGTATCTGACATGATAAACGGCGGCGCAGAAAACAATTAATTATTATGCTTAAAATTTTATTCGCTGCTTTAATTATCGTTTTTGTATCTGACCATGCAAAGGCGCAAGACAACTACGAGATACAGGTATATGGCTCGGAAACTATAGAAAAGGGCCGCACTATGCTGGAATTGCATAGCAACTATACCGCCAGTGGGTTTAAAACAGGCAGCAACGGTGAGTTGCCCGATAACCATGTATTCCACGAAACTATTGAGATAACCCACGGCTGGACCACCTGGTTCGAAACCGGATTTTATATTTTTAATTCGTTGGGTAGTGGTGGCCGCTCGGCTTATGTGGGCTCGCACATACGGCCACGGGTTATGGCTCCCTTAAGCTGGCACCTTCCTGTGGGACTAAGCCTTTCTACCGAATTTGGCTTTCAAAAAAGGGCATACTCGGCCAATACCAGTAGTTTAGAGATACGACCCATCATAGACAAAAAGTGGAACAAATTGTACATATCGGTAAACCCAACATTAGAAAAAAGCTTTAACGGGCCCGATAAAAATTTGGGGTTGATTTTTTCGCCAAATGTTAAGGGTAGCTACGATGTAAGCAAGGTGGTAGCACTGGGGCTTGAATACTATGGCAGTACCGGGCCCTTTTTCCATTACGATGCATTTCAGCAGCAACAACAACAGCTTTTTGCGGCAACCGACCTAAATGTGAGCCCCAACATTGAGCTAAACGGGGGGATAGGTTATGGTTTTACTAAAGGCACCGATAAAGCCATATTTAAAATAATATTAGGCCGCAGGTTTTAACACAAACACTATATATTTTTTGTAAACAAAACAATATTAGCTTTTTATGCTTCATGTATTACACTAACAAAAAACATATCATGAAGAAACTACTTTTTGCAGCAGCTATACTACTTAGCTGTTTTGCTTTTAAAGCCGCTAATGCGCAAATAAGCGTAAACCTTGGTGTAAACATTGGCAGCCAGCCTGCCTGGGGCCCTGTTGGCTACGACCGTGCCGACTATTATTATATGCCCGATATTGATACTTATTATTCGGTGCCTACACACCAATATGTTTATTACGAAAACAACACCTGGGTACGCCGTACAACCTTACCTGTACGCTACCGCAATTATAATGTATATGACGGCTATAAAGTAGTTATAAACGAAAGAAGGCCCTGGCTTAGAAACGATGTATACCGTGTAAAGTATGCAGGCTATAAAGGAAAAAAGGGACAAACTATTATACGCGATAGCCGCGACGAAAAGTACCGCGAACATTGGGATAACGGCAAACACAAGGGCTGGGCTAAACAAGGCGATAGAGGCAACGGTGGCGGCCATGGTAAAGGCCACGGCAAACATTAATATTATTATTTAATTCAACAAAAAAGCGGGTTGCCTTATGGGCAGCCCGCTTTTTTGTTTACTATTTAAATTTTAAAGCCAGGGTTACAATGTTAGAATTTAAACCAGTTGAGCGCATATAGTGTCCGGCCCTGAGTTCGAGCGAGGTAAAATGCGCTGAGCCAAACACCCCATTAGGCGGCGATAAGCGGATGTTTGCACCCACAAAATTACTGTGCAGGCTCGACAGGTCATAGTCGCTGGTGTAAAATTGCGCGTTAGGGTCGTGTTGGCCGTAGGGGGCAAAGTAACGGGTGCCCACCTGGGTATTATACCTGTAAAACGGACTTACCGATACAAACGAGGTTAGCTTTACCGGTATTTCCAGTTCGGCCGTATGTGCCCTTATGCCCCAGTTATCCATATAATAGCGGTAAAAGGCGCGTATAATGAAGTGGTCGTCCAGAAAGTAGTTTAGCCTTAAACCAATAGGCAGCTTGTACCTGTTATCGGGCAGGTTTTCTACCCTTTCAGATCCATCTGTAAAATAATCGCGCTGGTATTTGGTAGCCAGTAAGCCATGCTGGTACGATGGTTCTACTATTATAGCCGCCTGCAACCTGCTGGTTAATACCTGCGAAAGCGAGAATGATGTACTGTACGAGTTACGCGGCTTAGAATCAACCGGGCGGTTATCTTCTTTATCCGAACCCGAGCCATAACCCGGCGGCCTAAGCTCTACGGGCAATATTACTTTCCACTTGTCTAAAAACACGTTCGCCTTAAAGTCAAATTGTGTGTTCTTGTTTTTTGATAACCTGGTAAAATTTAACCCCGCACCTACTGATTGATAATCAAACTCGTGCGAGTATGATGCCGTTAGGCCAAAGGCATTGCCTGTTTTATCGTTAGATACCGTCCAGTTTAACGATGGGTATACGCGAGTATCCTGCATTGATGCCGAAGAAACGCTGTAAGGGTCAATTTTATCAGACGAAGCTGATGTGTAATGATCTACCCCTAACTCAAACAAAAAAGTATGCTTTTTACCGCTTTTGCCATATTTTGATAACTGCAGATCGAAGGTATTGGCAAAGTCGGTCAGTTTCTCGGTTCCTATACCGCCTGTAACCGCCGAGTTATTACCATTCTGATGATAGTAGGCCGATACAAAATTCACCTCGTCTATTTTAAGCTTACGCGCTTCGTAATTTGTCGAATCTTTAACAGGCTTTGGGGTAGTTTGCGCATGCGAGGCCAAAATGCCCATATACATGGCAATAACACCTAAATATATTTTTCTCATTTAAAATCGCTTAAATATTAATTACAACCACAACCACCGCCGCTTTTGCCGCCATTAGCACCCGAACCACCTTCGCGGTAAAGCTGAAAGCTTTGTTCAAATTTTTGCGATTTACGCGCGGTCAGATCCATTTCGGTATCATTTAGCCTGTTTTTTTGGTAGGGTTTTACCGCCACGCACGATGCCATACTGCCAAGTATGCAAAGGCACGCCACAGTTAGAATTTTAAGGGGCATTTTATTCATCTGTATGGGTTATTTAATATTTATATTTTTTGAAGTATAAAGGCAACTGTTATCGGCAATTATTACACAAGCGGTTTGTTGCAATTGGTTAATAAGGTTTAAACCAACGTTAACACCCATTACAGTTACAGGGGTTGCCATGGCATCGGCAAACTCGGCACTGGGGCTAATAATGCTTACGCTTTTTATACCGCTTACCGGCAACCCGGTTTTAGGGTCGATAGTGTGCGAATATTTTTTACCGTTTATAACAGCGTACTTGGCATAATTACCAGATGTGGCAATGGCCATATTACTAATGTTCAGGGTCGAAAATGGCGTAACCTCCTGGTCGGGGTCGGCAATGGCTATTGTCCAGGGTTTGCCATTGGGCTGGGTCCCCCAGGTAATAAGGTCGCCGGCCGCGTTTACAATGCCGCTTTCAACACCATTACTTTGTAGCACCGCTTTGGCCTTATCGGCGGCGTAACCTTTGCCAATACCGCCAAAGCCTATACGCATTCCTTTTTCTTTTAAAAAAACGGTGGTATTTTCGGCATCCAGCAACACATTTTTATAGTTGATCAACCTTACCGATTCGCGCGCGGTTTTCGCATCGGGCAGGGCGGTCATGTTTACATCAAAGTTCCACAGGCTTTTATCAATAGAACCGTAGGTAATATCAAAAGCACCCTGTGTTAGGTCGGATATTTTTAAAGAGCGTGCTATCAGGTCAAAAACCTCTTTATCAACCTTTACCGGGGCTATGCCGGCATTGGCGTTTATTTGGTTGGTTTGGCTATCATCGCTAAAAGTGGTAAGCAGCTTTTCTATGCGGCTAATTTCTTCAATAGCCATATCAATGCGCCTGTTGGCCCATTCGGCATTGCTGCTTACTACGCTTATTTCAAAGCGGTTGCCCATTAATTTAAGCACCCGCTTATGAACAGTTAGCTCGCTTTTTATAGCTTTAGTTACCGGCATTAACGGTTTTATTTATTTGTTCAACAAACGCGTCTGCAGACTCATTAGGGAAACCATCCCAATCTTTTATCACTTTACCATTCTCATCAACCAATAAGGTGTATGGGAACTTTCCATCGGGGTTGTATTTATCGGCCAGGGCCTCGTTACGTTTTACCTGCTCTTTACTTAACTGGTTTTTCTTTTGGCGCGGAAAATCGGCACGTACCAGTACCAGGTGCGATGTGGCATAACTTTCAAACTTAGCCGATTCTAATATCTCTTTACGCAAGCGTATACATGGCCCGCACCAATCAGAGCCCGAAAAATTAATGATCATATATTTATGCGCTTTTTGAGCCTCTTTTTGCGCGGCGTCAAAATCGCCCGACCAGGTAACCGGCGTAGCCATAAATGCCAGTAATATAATTGCTAATATTTGTTTCATGTGCTTATGTTTTTATGAATACACCCTTAATGATGTACCTGTTAATGTTGTTTTATATACCGTTAACGACCGGTTAGTCGGTCCACCGGTAACAACTCCCTTTTCGTTAAACGTGGCACCATGGTTATTGCAGTAAAAGCGCTGGTTTCCCGGCTCGTAAGCAAGCGGGTAATTTTGATGTGTACACGATTGCTGAACCGCTATATAAGCCCCCGCGTTGGTGCGTGCTACTATTATACTATTTGAAACTACATGCCCGCCATTGCTTAATAACGACGCGTTTGCCCCCGCGCTTAGGTCAAGGGTAAAATCAACTCCTGTTGCGCCATTAACACCCGATGATGCACCGCTATCGCTGCTTTTGCTGCAACCTGCACAACTTAATGCTGCAAAAGCTACCGCGCTAATGCCAACTGCCGAAAGAAACTCTTTTCTATCCATGATATTCAACTTTAAGTGCTTTAATAATATGGCTTTGAATTTCTGACGACACTTTAAAGCCCCAATAACGTATATACGATATATTAATTGTATAGATGTTTAAACAGCACAACTTTCTGAGCCTTAGTATCAATATTACTGTTCAAATCTGTAGTTAACATGAAATCAACGCCGTTTAACGATTTTTAACAATCTGATAATACATTGCAACCGCGAATTAACAAAGCTGTGGCATATAAATATTAGCAAATGGTATATTTACCTTTCATATAAGCCATACCTATGTTTGCTAAAAAACCCATCGCTTTTTTAACCTACCTGTTAATTGCTATTACACCTGCTGTATCTAAAGAGATCATCATTAGCAACCCCAAAATAAGCATGGTATTAAGTTATAGCGAGGGGGTTAGTATCCAATCGCTGGTTATTAATGGGCAAAAAGTTATCAATAGTACCGATGGCATATATACGGCTATACAATTAGGGGGTTTTACTTATTCTTCGCTACAGGCAAAACAAAGCCCGGTGGTTTTAAAAAGCGGCAACGTTATTAAATTGAGCGGCATACATTACGGCCCTGTAACCGAAAACTGGTTATTCACCATCAGCAATAATGCCATTAAGTGGACCATTGAAAGAAGCATTGGCAAGGCCACGCTAACCAGCCAAAGTGCCACCCCTGTATTTAATTTCGACAGTATCAATACCTGGGAGGGTGCCTACCAGGGCTATGGCGGCCTGGCGTGGTTTTACCTGTTTAACGAAAAGCTTTGCACCTACGGCGTACACACCCGCTCATCGGATTTTTGGAACAGCAAAACGGGCAATGGCCTAAATATTTCCGTAGCTGCCGGAGGCAAAAACGTAGCCATGAAATACAGCCGCACCAACGACGATAAACTGGCTTACACCATCAGCGTGAGCAATAAAGAGTTAATACCCAAACAGGATAGCGGCACCAACCGCAGGCGTTTTATACGCGGCGGAACAGATGTATGGGCACCGTTTACCAGCCCCGCAGGTACAACCAGCCAAACCATAACACTCAGTTATTTTGATTTTGACCAAAAGTATGGCCGCGGCACATTTAAGGCTATTGATGGTAATAAAGTAGGCGCGGTGTTAAACACCATTGCGCGCATTGGGGTGATAGATTCGTTACATTTTGGCGGTAACAGCTGGCATACCCCGTATGGCCCAATTTGCCTGCACGAGCAATATATAGCACAAATTGGCTTAGCCGTAAACGACCTTAAATATTTAACCGGCTACGCCAGTACCCTTAACTATTACCGCGACCACGCCATAAAACCCGATGGCCGCGTATACCCACGCTGGGCCTACACCAACGAAGACGCTGCACCGGGCCAATATAACAAGTACGGATTTTACGAGGCCCAATGGGGTGTTTTAATGGATTCGAACCCCGACTTTGTAGCCAACATTGCCGACCTGTATGACATGACAGGCGATAAGACATGGGTAAAAAGCCATCAGCTATCGTGCGAAAAAGCCCTGGAGTGGATATTAAAACGCGACAGTAACGGCAACGGCCTGGTTGAAATGACCAACAGCAACACCGCCGAGAAAAAAAGCAGCGACTGGATAGATATTATATGGGCATCGTACGAAAATGCCTTTGTAAACGCCAAGCTATACCACGCCCTTATTAAATGGGCCGATATTGAGCAGCAATTGGGCAATACGCCAAAGGCTAAATACTATACCGCCTTTGCAGCCAAACTAAAGGACAACTTTAACAAAAGCACAAAAGATGGCGGCTTTTGGGATGATGAAAAGGGTTATTACGATTATTGGCGCGATAAGGACCAAACTATGCATGGCCGTAACCTGGTTACCCCGGTAAACTTTATGGCCATTGCCTACGGCATTTGCGATAACGACACGCGCCGCAATACTATATTGGATAACGTAGAAGCAGTGATGAAAAAAGAAAACCTTTTCTTTTGGCCCCTGTCTATGTTCCCCTATGAAACCAACGAAGGCAAGGAATACCAGTTCCCCTACCCTATATATGAAAACGGCGACCTGTTTTTATCATGGGGATCGGTAGCGGTAAAGGCATATGCAGCGTATAACCCCGGCCTTGCCTTAAAATATGTAAAGAATGTATTAGAACAATATAGTAAAGACGGGCTTGCCTATCAGCGATACGGCCGTGTAAAGCAGGATGGCCTGGGCGATGATATACTATCGGGCAATAGCCTGGCCATTGTCGGTTTATACCAGGCTATTTATGGCGTAAACCCGCTATACAACCGCTTTTATCTGGAGCCACATATAACACCCGACCTTGCAGGCACCGCGCTTAAATACAAATACAGAGGAAAGCAATTGCTGATCAATCTTGATAAAGACAGTTACTCGGTAACGCAGGGCAGCTATAAAGTTTGCGCTAACCAACCTTTTGGCTTTAACACCGCAAAAAGCAGCCTGTTGTATTTTAACAAAGCTAACGCTAAAGTTGCTTTGCAGGCTACTGCGCCGGCTTTAAGCATATACATAAAAAACTGGGGTGCCGCTAAAATGGAATGGCAGCAAAGCGGCAAGAGCCCGATTGCTTACACGCTTTACCAACTACGGCCCAATACGGTTTACAATTTTGCGGTTAATGGTACAAAGGTAAAAAGCATCACAAGCAATGTTAGGGGCGAAGCGCAAATCCATTACGCCCCGAAATCAGCTAACGAAATAATATCGGTAAGTAAATAACTTAAAAAAATGTCATTTCGAACGACGAAGGAGGAGAAATCCTGTTCGAGACACAAAGTTCCCCACCTGTCAATCGAACAAGATTTCTCTCTACGGTCGAAATGACATGGTGTAAATCAGACCTTATTCTACCACTTCGTAAATGGTAACGGGCAGGGCTTTGTTTTTAAGGGTAACCTCGCCTATCCGTTCGCATTTGAACGATTCTTTGGCTTTATGGTAGGTTTCTTCGGATATGATGATCTGCCCCGCCTTTGCAGACGATTGCAGGCGCTGCGCCAGGTTTACGGCATCGCCAATTACGGTATAATCCAATCGTTTTAGTGATGCAGAGCCGATATTGCCCGATACCATTTCGCCCGAGTTGATACCTACCGCTATTTGCGGTTTGTATGATTTATCGCCTGCCGTTACTGCTTCAACGTTGTTTAACTGCGCTTTGGCTGCAAGGGCGGCATCAATCGCCCTGTCCAAATGGTAATTGCCCCTAAATACAGCCATTACTGCGTCGCCCATGAATTTATCAACATGGCCGCCCTGTGCAACAATCTCTTTTACAATCTTATCAAACAACGAGTTTATCAGGTTTACTACCGTATTAGCGGGTACGTTTTCGGTAATGGCTGTAAAGCCGCAAACATCAATAAACAACACAGTGGCATCAACTACCTCATTCTTCATCAGGCTGTTTTCAAACTCCTTGTGCGTCATAAAATTAAGCACATTCTCGTCTACATACATTTTTAGTATGTTGTTTTCTTTAATGGCCCTTATGGTTTCCTGTAGTTGTTTTACATGCTGTATGGTTTTTTCCATGGTAAGGTCCAGGTCCTCAAAATCAACCGGCTTACACACAAAATCAAAGGCACCCCTGTTCATGGCAGTGCGTATATTTTGCATATCGCCATAGGCCGATACCACCACCGCCTTAAGCATGGGGTTAGCCTCGGGCAACCGGCTTAGCAAGGTAAGGCCATCCATTACCGGCATATTAATATCACTTAATATAATATCCAGGTCGGGGTGTTCCTTTACTTTTAACAAAGCCTCTTCGCCGTTTTGCGCAAAAACAAACTCATACACGTTTTCGCGTATTTTTTTACGAAACTTTTGCTTTACCAGCAGCTCCAGATCGGCTTCATCATCTACTACTAATATTTTGGCCATTATTGTTCAATAAACGCTTTAAGTTTTTCTTTCAATAAATTAAAATCAAGGGGCTTGGTTAAAAAATCATTCGCCCCTTTTTCCATCGCCTGCCGGCGGTTCTCTTCATCGCCATAGGCGGTTATCATCATAACCACGGGTGGCGGCGGCGTATCAAAGTCTTCGCGTATGTGGCCAAGCAACTCAATACCGCTCATGCCGGGCATATTAATATCGCTTAGTATCAACACTATTTCCGACTTTTTTTGCTTTAAATAATCCAGCGCTTCCTCGCCTGATAAGGCAAAGCCAAAGTCTATTTCGTGATTGCGTATCTCTTTGCGGAAACGCTGTAAAAATAGCGGCTGTACGTCCGCCTCATCATCTACTACCAGTATCTTCATATATATGCGCTGTAAATATACTTGTTTAGTTTTTAGCCGGAATGTAAATTACAAACTCGGTGTACTCGCCCTCTTTGCTATCTATATCAATGGTGCCGTTATGCGCCTTCACTATAATATCGTAACTAAGTGATAGGCCCAAGCCAGTACCCTCGCCGGTAGGCTTTGTGGTAAAAAAGGGCTGTAATATTTTATCCTTAATTTCATCGGGGATGCCCGTGCCGTTGTCCCTAACTTTAATAACAATGCCGTTTTTACCGGGTGCTGTGCTTACCTGCACAGTAGGCTTAAAATCGGCCACACCTAATTTTTGCTTTTGCTGCACCGCATAAAAGGCGTTGTTGAACAGGTTCAGCAATACCCGCCCTACATCCTGCGGCACCACATTTACTTTGGGTATATCGGGGCCAAAACTGGTTAACAGTTCGGCATTAAAGCTTTTGTCTTTGGCGCGAAGGCCGTGGTAGGCCAGCCGTAAATACTCATCGGCAAGGGTATTAATGTCGGTCGGTTCGGTTACGTTACTGCTGGCACGGCTATGTTGCAGCATACCCTTTACAATGCCGTCGGCACGTTTGCCATGGTGCCTTATCTTATCTAAGTTTTGGCGTATGTCGCTTGCTATGGCTATGGCTTCTTGGGTATCGCCTTTAGCAAGTTCTTCTTCCATTTCGTCTATCAGCTCCATGCTTACTTCCGAAAAATTGTTTACAAAGTTTAGCGGGTTCTGAATTTCGTGCGCTATACCGGCTGTAAGCTCGCCCAGCGAGGCCAGTTTTTCGGATTGTATCAATTGCTGCTGGGTGGTTTGCAGCAGTTTTACCGCTTCCTGCAACTCATCCTTTTGGCGGGTAAGTTCGGCGGTACGCTCGGCAACAAGCTTATCCAGTATTACGTTTTGCTGGTTAATGGCCCTAAACTCCTCCTCCTGCTTTTTAGAGGTGGCCCATCGCGCAAATATCCACGAAAAGCCTACAAGGATGGCTAAGGTGAAAATCGTGTCATACTTGTCGTAAAACTTTGGTGCAATTAATTCAACCAGGCCGCTTACAAACGTAATTACCACCAGCGGATAATGCGATTCGAGATAAAAGCTTACTAATTTAAAATCTTCCTCTTTTTTAAAGTAGTACAGCAAGCCCCCTAAAAATACCGCGCTAAACAGGTAGTCGTAACCGTCGGGTATCTTCTCATCCACAATAATAAAAACAACCCAAACCAGTACACTGGCAATATTTAAAATGGTTGCCCATTTAGCCTTTAGCGGGGTGAATTTTATTACTTTAATAATGCGCCTTAATAGGAAGAACGCGGCGATGTATAAAAAAACTTGCATGCGTAAGCGAGGTATTAATTAAACATAAAAGTAATTATTTTAAGCATATTAGCCCATACATCGTCATAAAACATATAGGGTACCGCTTGTATATGTAAAAAATGCCTGCCTACAGCAAAACATTTAATATATTAGCCCTAAAAAACGGCAATTAATTAAGGATATTGATGAAGACCACAAACATTCCGCAATGGATAACCGATACCCTTTATACCCTTGCAGGTATCTTGTTTTCGGGGTTCGCTTTAAGGAGTTTCCTGATACCCAATAAGTTTTTTGACGGCGGCGTAACTGGTATATCACTGTTGATACACGAAATTTATCACTTAGATATTAGTTATATTATAGTGCTGGCCAATATCCCGTTTATTATAATGGGCGCTTTTCATGTAAATAAACGCTTTGCCTATAAAACTTTAGCCGCTGTAATAGCCCTGGGGCTTTGCCTGCAGTTCTTCCCATATCCGCAAATAACCTCCGATAAACTGCTGGTATCCATATTCGGTGGGGTATTTATGGGTATCGGCGTCGGTTTGGCCATACGCGGTGGCTGCGCGCTTGATGGCATCGAAGTGCTGGCGCTTTATACCGGCAAACGCATCAGTTTTACCATCAGCGAGATCATATTAGGTATCAACATCATTATCTTTTTGATAGCTGCTATTGACCTTGGCTTGCCAACCGCCCTATATTCTATCATGACGTATTATACAGCTTCCAAAACCATCAGCTTTGTGATAGAAGGGTTGGAAGAGTACACCGGTGTAACCATTATATCGGGCGAAAGCCAGCTGGTTAAAGAACGCCTGGTGATGGAACTTGGCCGCGGCATTACCGTTTATAAAGGCGAGCGCGGTTTTCTGCGCGACAGCTTTGATATTAGCCAACCCGTTGATATTGTTTTTACCGTAATAACCCGCCTTGAAGTAAGGCGCCTGCGCAACCTTGTACACGAAATAGACCCCAAAGCCTTTATTTTTACCAGCACCATTAAAGAAGCCGCCGGTGGCGTGCTCAAAAAACGGGCGAGACATTAATAACGTTTGGCATATTAAGCGGCAAAATCACTAAATTTGATAAAAGCCTTTAATGATGAGCCAGATAAAAAAAGAAGACGTTAAGCAGGAAGTTTTTGACCTTTACGACGATTACGCGCATAACCGCCTGGATAGGCGCTCGTTTATGCAAAAACTGTCTATTTACGCGGTGGGTGGGTTAACCGTACCCGCGCTGATGAGTTTTTTAATGCCCGATTATAAGGGCAACGTACAAATAAAGGCAGATGACCCGCGCCTGCAATCGGGTTATATTAACTATTCGTCGCCTAAGGGCGGTGGTACCATTAAGGGGCTACTATCAAAACCCGCTGACGCCAAAAAGAAACTGGGTGGTGTAATTGTAGTTCACGAAAACCGCGGCCTAAACCCATATATAGAAGATGTAGGCCGCCGCGCCGCGTTGGCAGGCTTTATTTCGCTGGCGCCTGATGCGCTTACCCCGCTGGGCGGTTACCCCGGTAACGACGATGCCGGGCGCGAATTGCAAAGCAAAAGGGATAAAGGCGAAATGGAAGAAGATTTTATTGCCGCCTATAACTACCTTAAAAACCACCCCGATTGCAATGGCAAGGTGGGTGTTGTTGGCTTTTGCTTTGGCGGCGGCATAGCCAATATGATGGCTGTGCGCGTGCCCGACCTTGCCGCCGCCGTACCTTTTTACGGCAGCCAGCCCGCTGCTGATGATGTACCTAAAATTAAAGCGCCGTTGTTACTGCATTATGCATCGTTAGATACGCGCATAACCGCCGGCTGGCCGGTTTACGAGGCCGCTTTAAAACAGAATGGTAAAAAATACGATGCCTTTATTTACGAAAACGTGAACCATGGCTTTCATAACGATACCACGCCGCGGTATGACAAAGCCGCCGCAGAACTGGCCTGGAAACGCTCAATCGACTTTTTTACAGCGCAACTGGCATAAAGTATCACCAAAAAACAAGCGGAATTTGGGCTAAATATTAAAATAGGGGTTTATCAGTACATCCCTTATATTTGCGTTCAAAATTTTACAATCGTTTTATGGCAAAAGCATCTGAAGTTAAAGTAGGAAATATATTACGTTACAACGGCGAACTGGTAACCGTTACCGAAGTAATGCACCGTACACCAGGTAAAGGCGGCGCCTTTTATTTAGATAAGTTTCGTAATATTAAAACAGGCAAAATTGTTGAAGCGCGTTTAGCTACAGATGAACAAGTTGAGATTTGCCGTGTAGAAACCAATGATTACCAGTACCTGTACGAAGATGGCGACTACATGGTGATAATGGATAACACCACCTACGAGCAGCATAACATCCCAAAAACATTATTTGGCACAGCCGTTAGGTTTTTAAAAGAAGGTATGAACGTAATAGTATCTTTTGAAAGCGAAGAGCCTATTATGGCGCAGGCCCCTAACAACGTAGAGCTGGAAATTACCTATACCGAACCTGCAGTTAAAGGCGATACCTCATCGGGCGCGTTAAAAAACGCCACAACCGAAAATGGTGTCGAGATAAAAGTACCTCTGTTCATCAATCAGGGCGATAAAATTAAGGTTGATACCCGCACCGGCGAATACCTGGAGCGCGCAAAATAAGCATCACAAACAACACATAACAAAGCCCCCGGATTAACCACCGGGGGCTTTGCTTTTTACCTTATAGCGGTTAATTATAAACCGCTGTGTTTATAATTATAAATATATCTGCTATATTTATAAGTGCCTTAAAAGCAAGGTAAACCCCTGTATTATCAATAATTTATAACCTGCAGCCACGGCTATAAAAGCCATGTGCGTGTAATTTATTATTCCATAACGGCGTAGTACTATAACATTAACATATATAACTATAAATTTAGACGTATAAACTAACCCTATAAATTATGGCAACCAACGAAGATAACATCACCAAATTGGGCGATATGAACACCAGCGAAGCTAAGTGCCCGTTTCTTAACGGATCGCTTAAGCAAAGCGCGGGCAATGGTACCCGCAACCGCGACTGGTGGCCCAACCAGCTTAAACTAAACATACTGCGCCAATACTCTTCATTATCTAACCCTATGGGTGATGATTTTAACTACGCCGAGGAATTTAAAACCCTTGACCTGGATGCCGTAAAAAAAGACATTTTTGAACTGATGACCACATCGCAAGACTGGTGGCCTGCCGATTATGGGCACTACGGCCCGTTTTTTATACGCATGGCCTGGCACAGCGCGGGTACTTACCGCGTATCTGACGGGCGCGGCGGCGCGGGCTTTGGCACACAACGCTTTGCCCCGCTTAATAGCTGGCCCGATAACGCCAACCTGGATAAAGCGCGTTTACTACTTTGGCCAATCAAGAAAAAGTATGGCAAAAAACTATCATGGGCCGATTTGATGATACTTACCGGCAACTGCGCGTTGGAATCAATGGGCTTTAAAACATTTGGTTTTGGCGGTGGCCGCGCCGATGTTTGGGAGCCTGCCGAAGATATATACTGGGGCGCCGAAAAAGAATGGCTGGCCGATAACCGTTATACTAAAGACCGCGAACTGGAAAACCCGCTTGCGGCTGTACAAATGGGGCTGATATATGTAAACCCCGAAGGTCCTAACGGTAACCCCGACCCGCGTGGATCTGCCCGCGATATACGCGAAACCTTTGGCCGCATGGCCATGAACGATGAAGAGACCGTTGCACTTATTGCAGGCGGCCATAGCTTTGGCAAAACCCACGGCGCTGCAGACCCAAGCCAGTATGTTGACAAAGAACCCGCGGCAGCAGGCATAGCCGAGCAAAGCCTGGGCTGGCGAAACAGCTACGGCAGCGGCAATGCAGGCGATACCATTACCAGCGGCCTGGAAGGTGCCTGGACCACCACGCCAACAAAATGGAGCAACAATTACTTTGAAAACCTTTTTGGTTTTGAATGGGAACTAACCCGCAGCCCTGCAGGCGCACACCAGTGGAAACCAAAAGACGGCGCCGGCGCAGGCACTGTGCCCGATGCCCACGACCCGGCTAAACGCCATGCACCGTTTATGCTTACAAGCGATATCGCATTACGTGTAGACCCGGTTTACGAGCAAATATCAAGGCGCTTTTTAGAGAACCCCGATCAGTTCGCGGATGCTTTTGCCCGTGCATGGTTTAAACTAACCCACCGCGATATGGGCCCCCGCGCGCGCTACCTTGGCCCCGAAGTGCCTGCCGAAGTATTGATATGGCAAGACCCTATCCCGGCGGTAACACACGAACTAATTAATGAGCAGGATATTGCTGACCTAAAAGGCAAGCTGTTGGCTTCGGGTCTTTCTGTATCGCAGCTGGTATCAACCGCATGGGCGTCGGCATCAACCTTCCGCGGGTCCGACAAACGCGGCGGCGCAAATGGCGCGCGTATACGCCTTGCCCCGCAAAAAGACTGGAAGGTAAACAACCCGGCCCAACTGGCCACCGTTTTACAAACACTTGAGGGTATACAAGCCGCATTTAACAACGCGCAGCAAGGCAACAAGCGTGTATCGCTTGCCGACCTGATTGTATTAGGCGGTAACGCCGGTATTGAGCAGGCGGCTAAAAACGCCGGTTATACTATTACAGTGCCCTTTACACCGGGCCGTACAGATGCATCGCAGGAGCAAACCGATGTAGAATCGTTTTCGGTAATGGAGCCGGCTGCCGATGGTTTCCGCAACTATTTAAACAGCCACCATATTGCCGCGGCAGAGGAGTTACTGATTGATAAGGCGCAGTTACTAACCCTTACCGCACCCGAAATGACGGTTTTAGTAGGTGGCTTACGCGCATTGAACACCAATTTCGATCAATCGAAACATGGCGTATTTACTACGCGCCCGGGCGTGCTAACCAACGACTTTTTTGTTACCCTAACTGATTTGGGTATCAAATGGAACGCTGTTTCGGATACGCAGGATATTTTTGAAGGCAGAGACCGTAAAACTCAGCAAGTTAAATTTACCGGTACGCGTGCCGACCTGATATTTGGGTCAAATTCTGAACTGCGTGCCCTTGCCGAAGTTTACGCTACCGAAGATTCCCATGATAAGTTTGTGCACGACTTTGTTGCTGCATGGGCTAAAGTAATGAACCTGGATCGTTTCGACCTGGCTTAATTTATAGCCTGTGCTATATTTAAAGGTGGCCCCTATTGAGGAGGGGGCCACCTTTTTGTTACAGAGCAATATCCAAACGTCATTTTATAACCATATTATACTATTTGAAATAAATTAATACAATATCGTACTATATTTGTTTGGCGATTTAATTACGCTGCTATAACTTATAAGCCCACCAATACTTTTATGACAAACAACACTATAGTTGACCAACAAGACGAACAAGACCTTTTACACTTTGACCACGACCACCATAGTTCAACCCTTAACACCCCTTTAAGGGAAGATGCCTTTGTGCTTGACGACGACACAAAAGTAGACCTGATAGCCAAGCACTTTGCAGGCATAATGCAGGTATTAGGTATGGACCTGGAAGACGACAGCCTGAAAGATACGCCAAAGCGGGTAGCCAAAATGTATGTTAAAGAAATTTTTAGCGGCCTTAACCCGGCCAATAAGCCAAAGCCAACGCTTTTTAAAAACCCGTTCAGATACAAGCAAATGCTGGTAGAAAAAAACATATCGGTTTTTAGCAATTGCGAGCACCATTTTGTACCCATTGTAGGCAAGGCACATGTAGCTTACATCAGCAACGGGCAGGTAATAGGCCTGTCTAAATTAAACCGCATAGTACAGTACTGCTCGCAACGCCCGCAGGTGCAGGAAAGGTTAACCATACAAATAGCCAACCTGATGAAAGAAGCCCTTGGCACGGAAGATGTAGCCGTTATTGTAGATGCACATCACCATTGCGTATCAAGCCGGGGTATAAGAGATGCCGGCAGTACAACCATAACGGCCGAATACAGCGGCCGCTTTTTAGAAGCCGATACCAGGAATGAATTTCTTAAACATATAGCATCCTGATATTTAAGCGCGGCATATATTAGTTAACATGGTTTAAGTAAATAATAACGAATAAATGAAAAGCATTACCAGCCACCAGATAACCGACATGGAGAAATACTACCGTATTAACCTTATCAATAGTTTGGCGGGCTATAAATCCTTACACCTGTTGGGTACTATCAGCAATGATGGTATTACCAACCTTTGTATCGTTAGTTCAGTATTTCACCTGGGGGCCAATCCCCCGCTGCTGGGTATGGTTATACGGCCCGAGCGCGAACATAACGACACACTAAGCAACATTAACACAACGGGCCAGTATACACTAAACAATGTTTTACCCGCCTGGTATATGCAGGCCCACCAAACCAGCGCAAGCTACCCCTCGCAGGTATCGGAGTTTGATGTGTGCGGCTTTAAAAAACAATACATTACCGGCTTTAAGGCCCCTTTTGTAAAACAGTCTACCATAAGTATTGGCCTCGAGCTGCGCGAAACCATTGATGTAGAGCTTAACGGCACCACCATTGTAATTGGCGAAATAATGCACATACTGGCCGATGACGAGCTGATAACCGCCGACGGCACTATAGACCATGTAAAGGCCGAAACCCTTACGGTGGCCGGCTTAGATACCTACTCGCTGCCACAGCCAATAGGCAGGCTGGCCTATGCCAAGCCGGGTGTGCCAACTAAACAGTTAATTACAGCAGACAAAGTATAGTTATGCTACAAACAGACGCTGAAGTAATTATAATTGGCGCGGGCTTAGCAGGGTTAACCGCCGCAAAGGTATTAAAGGCAGCGGGCCGGTCGGTAAAAGTGATTGAAGCTACTGATAGTGTTGGCGGCAGAGTAAAAACCGATGAGGTAAATGGCTTCCTGCTCGACCATGGTTTCCAGGTTTTGCTAACCGCCTATCCCGAAACAAAACGCTTGTTAGACTACGATGCCCTTGATCTGCGAAAATTCCATCCCGGCGCTATAATACTTGGCAACAAGGGTATCACCAGCATCGGCGATCCTATCAGGCAACCCTCGTCTTTAATAAGTACCTTATTTTCTTCGGCAGGTAGTTTAGCCGATAAGTTACGCATGCTTAGGCTTAAAATAAAACTGGCAAATAAAAGCATCGATAAGATATTTACCGATAAGGAAACAACTACGTTAAACTATCTAAAAAAGGCCGGTTTTAGTGATAGGATCATAAGCCGGTTTTTTATACCATTTATGACAGGTATTTTTCTGGAACCTAAACTGAGTACATCAAGCCGCATGTTTGAATTTGTGTTTAAAATGTTTAGCGAGGGCGATGCAGCCATTCCGGCAAAGGGCATGGCAATGATACCCCGGCAACTTGCAGATGCGTTAAACCCAACCGAGCTGCTATTAAACCAAAAAGTTGTTGCAATTGATGATGGCCGGGTAATAACCAATAGCGAGGCTATATATACCTGTAAATATGTGCTTATAGCTACTAATGGGGTAAGTTTGCCATGGCCTTATCAACAAGCAACAGGGTCTTATCATTTGGTAACTAATATTTACTTTACCGCCGCCAACAAACCGTTTAATATACCCATTATTGCGCTAAATAGTAAGCCCGGCAGGCTTGTAAATAACATAGCGGTGATGAATGAGGTATCGCCGCGCTATTCTAAAAACGGTGAGGCATTAATATCGGTATCACTTATTGGCGACCATGTAACCGGTGATGAAGCAGCACTTGCTGCAAGGGTAACAAACGAACTTAAAACGTGGTATCCGGAAGCTACCAAATGGAAACATTTAAAAACATATCATATCAACTACGCCCTACCAAATAATGACAGCGTGACAAATGAACCTGATTATAAAATAATGAGGCCAAATGCACGATGTTTTGTTTGCGGCGACCATTTGATGAATGGATCTATAAATGCAGCTATGAAAAGTGGCCGCCTTGCAGCCGAAGCTATTATAAACACGATGAGTAATAATGAATAATAACAGCCCATATAGCAACGATTTTTTGGACCATAAAAGGTTACTGGGCGACCCGCAGGCCGATGAATTTATACAGTTTGTTCTTGCCGACCCTGCCCGCAAGCTGCAATTGCAGCAATGGCTAAGCGGCAATTTAAACCCCGCCTTTTTAAAGGATGCCTATCCGCAGTTTGCCCTTATAAACCGGGCAACCGAGCTGCCTGCATGGGCCCGGCCCGAGCTTATGAAAACCGGTGCCGCTTTTTTTGCCCGCCATTCCGAAATGATAATGAGCCTGCTGGGGCTGTTGTCGTTACCCTATTGCTATACCGCAGCCAATGGGGCAATGGTGTTGTACTTGTCGGAGTTAATACGCAAACAAACCACCAAGCGGCTGTACGACACGGCGCTGTTTGTTTGGGAGGTAATGGGCCCCGATGCGTTTGACAAAGATGGTAACGCTTATACCGAAATTTTAAAGATACGCCTGGTGCATGCCGCTGTACGCTATTACACCCTGCAAAGCGGCAAATGGGACGATGCATGGGGACTGCCCATTAACCAGGAAGACATGGCGGGTACCAACCTGTCCTTTTCGCTTATTGTGATACGCGGCCTGCGCATGCTGGGCTTTACCGTTAGCCGTAATGATCAGGAAGCCTTTATGCACCTATGGGCGGTTATAGGTTACCTAACGGGACTGGATGAGGACCTGATACCCCAAAACGCTAAAAAGGCGCAACTACTGGATACAGCCATCAAACAGCGGCAGTTCCGGGTTTCAATCCATGGGCAGCAGCTCGCGCAGTCGCTTACCGATCATATCCTTACGGTTAACAAAGGCAAGGCCAGCGCAAACGATATACTGGGCCTGATGCGCTACTTGCTGGGTACCGAAATAGCCGATATGCTTGCCATAAAGGCGCCTGACCTGGCCGGGTATAAACTGGCCCTTATTAAAACAATAAACCTTTTAAAAACCTTTAAGCCAACAGGCGATGCACGGCAAAATCACAGCCGGGCCTTTGCGGCATTTAAAAAACAAAACCCGGCGCTTAATAAGGCAACTTGATACAATAGGGTAATTTATCCCGCAACATAAAACGCAACAATGAAATCACATCAACTCATTCATCATTTGATTACCCTGGTTGGGCAACTGGAGCAGGATAACAATGGCAATGAGGTTTCGATACAGGAATTCGCCGGGTATTTACTAAAACAGGCTGGGCCGCAAATAGCCGGTACAGAAAGTACCGAGATCCGCTTTGGCGGCAATGAACCCCTGGCACAGCAAATTGCCTACCAGCTGGATAACAATATAGGCCGCTTATTTGTGTTTATGAGTCGCTACGCCAAAATATATATTAAAAAGGCGCTTGATGATACCCTGCTGCAAACCGCCGAAGACTTTACGGCTTTAACCATACTGCTTACCCATAACCACCTTTCTAAAACCGAACTGATCAACCATAACCTGCAGGAGAAAACCTCGGGCACCGAAGTGATTAGGCGCCTGGTAGCCGCCGGCCTGGTTAAACAATGGGATAACCCCCATGACAAACGCGGCCGGCAAATTGCCATAACCGATGCCGGCAAGGAACTACTGTCCCGGGTGTTTATAGATATGAGCTTTGCAGGCAAAATAATAGCCGGCCAGCTAACCCTACCCGAAAAGCTAAGCCTGCTACACCTGTTGCAAAAACTCGAAAACTTTCACCGGCAGCACCACCAAAATAAAACCATCCAAACCAAGGCTGACCTGAAAACTGTTGCCGCGCAACTAGCCGATAAATAAACACCTAATTTTGATGTACGCGGTTTTAAGCGTTCCAAATTTCAGGATAAATCTGATAAGTTTTAGTGACAGTGTTTTGTCACTAATTTTTTGGTACCGGGCTACCAAAATTGGCCTTATGACAAAATAGGTGTTTGGAAATATGGTTTATATTTTTATATTAGTTGACCCCACCCCAACAAAAAAAACGAAAATTTTACAGCTGCATCTGCAATTAAAAGCAAAAAACAACAAAAATTCACACAGGGTGTGGAATAGAGAACCATAGCCCCCGGCATTAAGTATTTTGTTGTTAGCGGGTATTTATTAAAATCCAACCAATTTTTATAATATTAACCAAAACCAATTATTATTTCTTAAAACTATAATTAATTAATTATGTTAAATAGTTGAATACCTATAAAATATAGCGTATTAAACATAGTAAGAGATAATTAATTAAACTTTTGATCTGAAAATTCTGGTTAATGTACACATTAGGGATTAACGCCGTATTTCACGATTCGGCAGCTTGTATTATTAAGGATGGTATACTACTTGCCGCTACCGAAGAAGAACGTTTTACACACTTTAAACATGGCAAACGCCCGGTGCCATTCTCTACCTGGGAGTTACCCTTCCACGCTATAGACTACTGCCTTAAAGTAGCCGGAATACACATAAACGACGTTGACCATATCGCTTACTCCTTTGACCCTTACCTACTTATAGGCGAGCAATACAGGGGTAAACCAACCATTGAGATTCCCTTCGAAGAAAGCCAATCACAACTAAACAACGAGTATAAAAACCCCTGGGAGCCTTTGTTCTTATCATCCATAATAAATGCCCCCGGGCAGCTAAGAGATGGCTACCCCCACCACTTGCAGCAACGCTTTCTGGGCTGCAATATACAGCGCGATAGATGGCATTTTGTAGAGCACCATGTGTCGCATGCGGCCAGTGCGTTCAACTGTTCGCCCTTTGAAAGCGCCGCCGTAATAACGGTTGATGGTCGCGGCGAATTGGCTACAACTACCTATAATATCGGCAACGGGCAGCAGCTAAGCAGGATAGGGCAGGTAAATATGCCTCATTCCTTAGGGTTGCTATATGAGGATGTTACCACACACTTAGGCTTTCTGCACTCGTCAGACGAATACAAGGTAATGGCCCTGGCATCATACGGCAAGCCGGAGTTTGTTAAGGACTTTAGGGAGATAGTGCAAATAGGCAGCAACGGGCAGTACACTATCAATAACCAAAACCTTACGGAGCGTTTTGGCCCTAAACGGCTTCGTCATGAAGACTTTACCGCTTTTCATTTCAATATAGCGCACTCTATGCAGCTGGTGTTGGAAGAGAGCATGCTTGAACTAACCGGCTGGCTGCAAAAAGAAACCCGTGAAGACGACTTATGCATGGCAGGCGGTGTAGCCCTTAACTGCGTGGCTAATGCCCGCATACGCGACAGGGGAGCGTTTAAAAACATATGGGTGCAACCAGCCTCGGGCGATGATGGTACCGCATTGGGTGCAGCCCTGCAAGTAGATGCTGAACAGCGTAAAAGCAACACCAAAACATTTGTAATGGACCACTGCTATTGGGGGCCTGAATATACCGACGAGGAGATAGAAAGGTATTTGAAGCTTTGGAAAGTACCCTATCGTAAGCTAACCAACATCGCCGAAGAAACCGCCGATATCTTAATACAGGATAAGATAATAGGCTGGTACCAGGGCCGTATGGAATTTGGCCCGAGGGCATTAGGTAGCCGCTCTATATTAGCATCGCCAATTAACCCCGCCATGCAGGCCCGGTTGAACGAGGTAAAGGACAGAGAAGACTTTAGGCCGGTGGCCCCGGTAGTATTGGAAGAAGAGGCCGGCGAATGGTTCGAAAACGCCTCCTATTCGCCTTTTATGCTGTTTATTTACGATGTAAAGGCAGATAAAGCTGACAAGATACCGGCCGTAAGGCACACAGATGGCACTGCCCGCATCCAAACAATTAACCAGCGCCAGCATAAAAACTATTACGACCTGTTAAAGGCCTTTCATCGTAAAACAGGGGTACCGGTATTGGTAAACACATCTTTTAACACTTTGGGCAAACCCATTGTATGCACACCAAGGGATGCCGTTGAATGCTTTTGGTCGTCGCCGTTTGATGCCTTGGTAATTGGGTCATTTGTTATTGAGAAATGAATATGATAGTATCTGTAATTGTACCTACCTATAAGCGGCCGCAGCTGCTAACCAATTGCCTGAAGGCACTGTTACTGCAAAAATTTGACAAGCATGAGTATGAGATAATAGTTGTGAGTGATGGCCCCGACGCCGAAACCAAAAAAATACTTGATACGCTTTGCTGTTACAATTATCCTTTAATACGGTTTATACAAATGCCTATAAAAAAAGGGCCGGCAGCAGCGCGCAATTACGGGTGGCTAAATGCACGGGGTAACATTATTGCTTTTACAGACGATGATTGCCTTCCGGATGCTTACTGGCTTAAAGAAATTATTGCCAATTGTAATCCTGATGAAGATGTTGCGATTACGGGACAAGTAAAAGTGCCAATCAGCAAGAATCCTACAGATTACGAGCTTAATACGCAGCACCTGCAAACAGCCGATTTTATCACTGCCAATTGCGCCTGCACTAAAAATGCCCTTATTAAAGCAGGCGGATTCGACGAACAATTTAGCATGGCCTGGCGCGAAGACAGCGACCTTGAGTTTAAATTTATTAATAACAACATCCCTATAAAAAAAGTTGAAAGCGCATTGGTAACCCATCCTGTACGCAAATCGAGCTGGGGCGTTAGTATTAAGGAGCAAAAGAAAACCATGTATAACGCTTTGCTTTACAAAAAGCATCCTACCCTTTACCGTAAAAAAATCAAATCAAAGTCGCCGGTATTTTACTACCTGATCATTGCGGGTTTTACGTTAATGATAACCGGGCTACTAATCGGCCATTACCCATTAGCCTTAACGGGTTTAACCGCATGGACATGCTTAACCGCTTTTTTTATTGCTAAGCGACTATATGCTACGCAACATACAATAACCCACATCACCGAAATGGTTGTCACCTCGCTTGTAATTCCTTTTGTATCGGTATTTTGGCAATGGTATGGTGCGGTAAAATACAGGGTATTATTTATCTAAAACCATGAAACTCCCCCCCTCCGAAATTAAAAAGATAGCCATATTCAGGTCATTGCAATTAGGTGATATGCTTTGTGCCATACCGGCTATAAGGGCATTGCGCCATGCGTATCCAGACGCTGAAATTATATTGATAGGGCTGCCATGGGCAAAATCGTTTACAGAGCGGTTTGCCAATTACTTTAACGGCTTTGTTCAGTTTGCAGGATATCCCGGCTTACCCGAGCAACCTTTTAACCCTGAAGCATTTACCACATTCTTATCGGCAGTACAAAAAGAGAAATTTGACCTGGCTATACAAATGCAGGGCAACGGATCAATAATTAACCCGATGATAGAGCTTTTGGGAGCCAAATATGTAGCGGGATATACTTTTGAAGGCCACTACGCCCCTGATAATGATTTATTTATGCCCTATCCTGACTATGGACATGAGATAGACAGGCATTTATTGTTGATGGGATTTTTGGGTATTGAAGCGCAAGGTGTTGAGCTGGAATATCCTTTAACTACTGCCGATTACGATTCGCTTGAACAATTAAAACTTGATATTGAGCCTAAAAAATACATTTGCATACACCCCGGTTCACGCGGTGGATGGCGCCAATGGCCGGTACAGTACTTTGCCTCGCTGTCCGACTACTGTATTGAACAAGGCTTTAAGGCTGTGCTAACGGGAACCAACGATGAGGCTACTATAATAAACGATGTGATCAAACACATGCGCTACACGCCCATTAACGCGGCCGGTAAAACCTCTATGGGTGCTATTGGGGCTTTAATTCAAAACGCTGCAATGCTGATTTCTAATTGCACCGGGGTATCACACATTGCGTCGGCATTTAAAACGCCAAGCATTGTAATTAGTATGGATGGAGAGCCGCAGCGATGGGGGCCTCTTGATAAACGCGTACATCGTACCATTAACTGGCTGCAATCACCCGATTTTCACTCGGTATTCCGGGAGACGGTTGAACTGGTGAGTTTGGCAAGTTAAGCAGGCTTGTTACCGCATCAATAATATCATTAGCAGCAGGCATAGTTATTGGCTGGTTATATAACTTATTATTTACATAATTTATAATCTCATTTTTACTGCACAGATGATGGGGAACCGGGAAGTTCAATACCTTATTTGCCACTTGCCAGGGTGTGTGTTGGGGGTTAGTTTGAGCATATAAAACAACTACCGGTGTATCGACAGCCGCGGCTATATGTACCGTACCTGTATTTACAGATAGCATAATTGGGGCATGCTTTACCAAACAAATGTATTCATCCAAATTAAACTTGCCGCCTAAATCTATACTACCCTGGCCTATTAACTGCTCAAGCTTATCAGTAAGATATTTCTCTGCCAGCGAACCTGTTAAAAGTACTTGAAAACCCTTCTCTTTGATCAGCATTTTTGCTGTTTGTACCCAATTATCTAAAGGATATTCGCGCTTTTTTTCGCTTACACCGGCATGTAAAATAAGCCATGGTTTATTAATATTAACACTGGCAACAATCAGCTTTTCAACAACAGACTGCCACAAATTGTCGTCAACAGTTAGCAATAGTTTATTATTGTTTGTAAAAGCACCGATAGTTGCAACCAAGTCCAGGTCGCGTTTTACCTGATGCTCAATATGATCGTATGGTTCTTTATCAGGCACCCAATCTGTTATTAAATGATAAGGGTTTTCGCGGCAATAAGCCAATATTTTAGGTATACCAGCCAAATAAGCCAGCATAGCTGTGGGTAAGGGGTTTTGACTATAAACTGTAAAGATAATTGTGGCATCAAAATGCCGTTCTTTTATAACAGAAACTACCTCGTCAAAACTTTCCACACCAGGTTCATCTGCAGCTTTAACCCAGGGCAGGTCGAATATAATAGCATCATCAATGCCCGGTAGATGCTTAACAATGCCCTTTGCCATTGATGAGGTAAGCACAGTTATTTTGGCGCCAAAACTTTCTTTTAAAGCCCGTATGGCAGGGCCCGTCATGATCAGGTCGCCCATATTGTCCGGGCGAATGCAGAGTATATTTTTACAATCCTGCCAATGCATGGGTATCTATCTTTAGTATTTGCTCAGCAGCCTCATTAATGGTTTTACAGGCAATAGTTGGGCTGCGGTAATCTCCGGGTAACCATTCCGTTTCGTTGCCATTATCAATAAGTACTGTTTTACAGCCTGCCCTGTTGCCTGCTTCTGCATCATTTAAAATATCACCTATCATCCACGATCTGCCAAGGTCAACTTGATGTTCTGCGGCTGCTTTTATTAGCATGCCAGGCGCTGGTTTACGGCAATCGCAATTAATGTTATAGCCGGCCACTGTCCCTTGAGGGTGATGCGGACAATAATAAAAACCGCTCAGATCTAAATTATTGTAAGTAAAAAGCTGCCAGAGTTTATTTTCTACATCAAGCAACTTGTCTTCCGTAAAATATCCTCTGGCTACGCCCGATTGATTTGAAACAATAATTAACAAGTACCCCTCTTCTTTCAATTGTTTTAAACCCTCAATAATATTTGGCTGCAGTGTTATTAATTCAGGGTCGACATTATAAGGGATATCAAAGATCAGCGTACCATCCTTATCTAAAAAAATAGCCTTGTTTTCCATTATGCTGCTCGTGATCCGGCGGTTGCTGTTTGGACTATCTGTACATCAGGTATCAGCATGTTATATAAGTTAGATACCTTGTTTGCCACCTTTGCCCAGGTAAAATATGTATTTACACGACAGATAGCATTTTCGCCCATACGGCTTAGTAAGGCATCCTGTTCAATGATCTTATCAATTTTTTCGGCAAGTGTATCGGGGTCATGCGGATCAACCAACATGCCCGTTTCCCCATCGGCAACACTATACTTAATGCCTCCTACGTTAGCGCCAATTACCGGCGTACCACAGGCCATTGCCTCTAAAGGCGTTATGCCAAATGGTTCGTACCATGGGGTGGTGATAAACAAGTCGGCAGCCGAATAATAATACTTTAGTAAAGGCCGATCTTTACGACCTGTAAAAATGATGGAGTCGACCACGTTATGCTCGCGTGCAATGCGCATTAACCTTGCAAATTCAGGGCAGCTTTCTTCGGTTAAATTTTCACTTTCGCCACCTACTATTAAAAGCTTAACAGGCTTTTTTTCGTTTTTTAAGATGCTTATAGCGCGTATCACATTGTCTACCCCTTTGCGCGGCACCATGCGGCCAAGTTGCAAAATAATACGTTCGTTCAAGGGCAGGCCCAAAGTTTTGCGGGCGGTTACCTTGCCAACCGGGTAAAACTCTTTAGGGCTAAAGCCGCATGGTATTATACTCACCTTACTTTTCGAAGCATTATAATATTGTACCAGGTCGTCCATATCCTGGGGGCACTCTGCAATAATATGATCGGCTTGTTGTATGGTCTGCTCCTCTATCAAAAGGCGCTCTGCCGGGAATTTATCTTCTTCGGGCTGGTGTATTTTGCGTACGTGGCCAAGCGCATGAAAGGTAACCACAAAAGGTATATCCAGCTCCTGCTTAATACCCATAGCCACATAAGCCGACATAAAAAAGTTAGCGTGTATTAAAGAGTAATGCATTTGCTCGTTTATAATAAAGGCAACCATGTTACTTTTAAATTCGTCCATATACTGTAACAGATCTTCTTTAATAACATTTGTTGCAGGGCCTGCAGTTACATTTATAACCCGCACGCCGGGTACCCAGTTGATTACATCTTCAAGTTCCTGGTTATCCTTACGGGTGAATACGTCAACATAAAGCCCGCGTGCAGCCAAATGTTTAGCTAATTGCGCTACATACACATTTTGTCCGCCGGTATCTACCCCACCCAGTATTGCCAGGGGAGATGCATGTTCGCTTATAAAAGCGATTCTTTTATTTTGATATTTCATGGTATGAGTCAGGCTGATATAAGATCTTGTTTTTTGTATTCGCAACTTCATTGAACAACCGCTCCCAGTCGTTAACAAACCGGTCGATATTAAAGCGTTGCATGGCTACGTCCCGGCCATTAGCGCCAATCTCCCTTGCTAACTCGCGGTCGGCAATTAAGAGGTGCATTTTCCCGATCAGGTAATTGATATCCGTATGAATAAAACCTGAGTAGCCATTATCAATTACAGAAGAAAGTTCTGTTGTGGCTAAGCCAACTACCGGCAGGCCCATCATCATGGCTTCGCAAATGGCTAAACCCAAGCTGGTATACCTTATAGGGTTAAAAAAGAAACGGTATTGGCTCTGAAATTCGGGCAGTAGTGGATGCAACACCTCGCCAAGCCCCAATTCGCCGGTACCCATGCCTACAAGGTCAAGTTTTACCTGTTGCCGTGCTTCAAGGAATACATCAAGCCCCAATAAACGACCGCGGGTGGGTAAATTATTTATCACTACTATACCCTTATCTAAATTGCCCGAGTAGGCTGTTTTAGGCATGGTTACGCCATGCTCTATTACGCGCGTTGGTGTACGGTTACTATCCCACATTAATTTATTAAAGTGGGTTACATGCACCAAAATTATGTCAGGGTCGTCAATAAGGTGTTTGGTATCTGTAGGGTGCTGACGTGGGGGGTCATGCTCTAAATATATCTTTGGCAGGTTGCGCTGTTCGTCAGATAATATCTCAAACTGATCTTTGGTATAATTTTGATTAGTTTGAAAAAGGATACAGTCAAATTGATGATTACGCACATCTTGTGCAGGCACCTCAATTACATTATCTCCAAAGGGAAAGGTTTCGCCCCGCCCGTAATAACCTTCTGTTTTTTGTGGTGTTATAGGGATATAGATATCGTAGTTCCCTTGCGACAGGTAGTACAGGTAACTACCATGAACGTGCCATGTAAAAATTTTGAGTTTGTTTTGCATGAGTGTGATAAATGAACACTCTTACTGAACAACATCAAAGCCAAACAATAATTAATTATTAAATAATTTAATATCTTTATAAGATTAATAATTTCATCACTTAATTTATTGAAATAATTATAATTTTCATAATAATTTCATTTTTGGCATACATCAAAATACGTAAAACTGTCCACTTCTCCTAACACGTATAATTTCATAAACACGTATTTATACTGCTTTCAAGGGCGTATAAATACATTATTACGCGTCAAAGCCAAAAAGACTGATGTAAAAAAAAATTGAAACCAGTATTTTGCGAGTGAAAATAATGGACGATCATCTACCATACTTTATTTATATGAGCGGCGTATATTTTTAATTTTTAATTAATTATTACGCTATTAAAGCGAAGAACATTAACTTACCGACAGCATTTCTACTCCGCTAAAGCCGGTATTATATTAATATTAGGGTACTACTATTTATTATTCCCAAATGCCGTTTTGGGCTGTAAATATTACAGGTTGGCCACCGGTTACCATAATGGTATGCTCGTGCTGGGCAACAAAACCACCTTTATTTCCGGTTAATGTCCAGCCATCAGCCTGCGTTTCTGCTATTGTTGATCGCGTAGAAATGAAAGTCTCTATGGCTACCACCGAATTCTTTTTAAAACGCGTGGTGTTATATCTGTCGCAATAATTTGCTATTTCGTGGGGCTCTTCGTGTAAGCTGCGGCCTATGCCATGCCCGGTTAGGTTTTTTACTACAGTATAGCCAGCCTTCCTGGCCTCAGTTTCTATTAACTTACCTATCTCTGATACCCGTACACCACCTTTAATATTGCTGATGGCTTTTTTTAATATATCCTTTGACGCTTGAACCAATCTGCCATGCCCATAAACATCTTCGCCCAATACAAAAGAGCCGCCATTATCGGCCCAGTAGCCATTTAGCTCGGCAGACACATCAATATTTACCAGGTCACCCTCTTTTAAAATCTTATCGGTGGATGGTATACCATGCGCTGCCTCGTTGTTAACGCTAATGCATGTATACCCGGGGAAGTTATAAGTTAACGCAGGTGCAGACCGCGCTCCTAACTGTGCCAGTAATTCGCCGCCGTATTCATCAAGTTCTTTTGTTGAAATGCCCGGCTTGGCAAACTCACGCATCTTTTTTAGCGTGATGGCAACGGCATCACTTGCCTGCTGCATTCCATTTTTTTCGCTTTCGGTAGTTATAGACATTGTACCTTTTATCTACAACAAAATTAACAATTAATGGACTTAATATCGTTTGCCAAATGTCAGCTTATGATTGATATAAGGAAGGCATTAGGCATATTCTCAATAGCATAAAATGCAAAAAGCCCTTAACAACTAAGTTAAAGGCTTTTTGCATTTGCTCCCAAACTGGACATAAATCGGAACCATTTGTAGATCAATCGAAAGTTCTGAACGATATACAAGTAGCTTAAAGGGGTTCGATCCCTCTTATGAGCAAGGAATTACTTTATGAAGAAAGTGGATTCAATTATTTTGATCACTTAACTATTAGCTTGAAAAAGTTGTTTTTCCCATCATTGGAAGTAACTATAACAGAATAGAGGCCCGGCCGCAGTTTACTATAGGTTACATGATAACTGTAAGAGGATGGCGTAAACGATATATTACCGTTATTAACTAACAGTGCCTTGCCATTACAGTCGATGATACGCGTCTGTATTACACCGCTGTAAACTGGCGGAAACACGAGGGTGAAATTATCAGAAGCAGGATTAGGGTATAAATATGGCTTTATAACTTTGTCGGTTTCGTTAATTTTATTTTTATCTCTTTTGTTTGTGTCGATTTCCATTGTATAAGTCTTGGTTATTACAGATACCGACGAATTCATTTTTAACTTAGTGATACTGGCCGTATCCGGTATACCGTTGACTGCCTTTACCAGCACAACGTATTGGCATTGGGCACCCATTGCCGGCGACGCGAGGTTGCCGCCCAACACAACTTTGCCGGGATTGAAGTTTTTAGTATAAAGATTGAGTGAGGTTATTTTGGGGTCATGCACGCCAAGTTTATCAGAAAGTTTCTGCCAGCCTTTTAACCAGGCAGGGAGTGTTGTCCCCCTGGGGTCATAGGCCACGTACACCGTAGCTGTATCGGAAAGATTGAAGGATAGCATAGATACGGACTTGTTAGCTTTATCATCGTTTGCTGTCCGTATTGTAGCAACACCCTCTAATATGTTGGGTACATTTGCAATTGTGTAAGCTCTGTCTGTGTAATACTCTATCCCCGAATGCAGTTGGGTTAATGGATAAGTTTTACCGGTGGTAGCGGTAATATTTGTAATTAAAGCTCCCTCTCCCCCTATACGCTCAAACAAAGCAGCTACCCTTTTATCAGTATCCATCTTTAAATTGAGTGGGTTGGTAGCTGTAACACTATCGCCTGACCATCCTTTGAACGCCCATCCTTCTAATGGTGTCGCATTCAATACAACCACTTCATCATCATTATAACTATCCTTTTTAGGCGATTGGGTAACCAATCCGCCCTCATTTGTTGTTATTTTTAATGTATGCCCGGATGTGGTGCCGTTTATAGTTAAGTTGACACAAAATGACACCTTTGAACCTGTTAGCATAGAGGTTGCTGTTACATTACCCTTATAGGTACCAGGTAACATGCCGTTGCTATAAACGCTGGCTTCTATATCTTGTCCGTTAAGGCCGGCAACTCCGTTACCTTTTTTAGTTATTTTAAGCCAGTCTGCATCAGATGAGATGCTGTAAGCGGCATCATCTTCAACACAATATAATAAATTTTTAAAAGTAACTGTTGTATCCCCTTTAATAGTACCTGATAAACAGGAAGCACTAAACCCTAAGGTACGGCTTTTGCTGCGCGTTATGTTTGCTATATAAGTTTCCTTGCGTTCATCGCTGTAAACTTTTAAAGCACCATTTGTTATAATAAACGAGTTACCTACCAATCTTGCTGATAAGCCTAAAAAGCTTCCGGGCAATTTATAAGCCGTGATGTTTGTCCAGCTACCGAGGCCATTGTTTGCTTTAGGGTCAAACTGATATGTAGTGTTTTGTGTAACATTATCTTTTCCCTGGCCCGCTACCAAAAATATCTTACCGTCTATTGCAAAAGTTGCCGCCTCGGCATGCGAGCGTGGAACAGGTAAGTCTTTTAGCCTTGTCCAGGTATTGGTCACCTCATCGTACACGTGGCAGTATATCTGATCGACGGCGCCGCAATCGTGTTTAAACTGACCACCCAAAGCGTATATTTTACCGGCCAGCGTAACATAGCTTAAATGATTACGCGGTATAGGCATTGGGGCCAATTTATTTTCCCAAGTAACAGACGTTTTGTTTGCAAGATATTTGTCCACATCAATTGTTAAATGCAGGGTAGACTGATCTTCGCAAATGGTTGGCCCAAACCCACCAAAAACGTGGATGGTTCGGCCGAGCAGGGCATATCCACCGCCCCCGATTGGAAAAGCAGTACCTGTAGCGGGATTAATAAGGCGGGGGCCGTCCGTCCATGTATTAGTTGTAATATTGTATATAATTACCTGGCTGCTTACAGGGCCATGGGCATCAACTGCGCGCCCACCTATTAGCCATACATTATCATCAATCAATACGATTCCCTGGTGAGTTATTTCTTTACCGGCAGGAAACGACGCTATCCTGCTCCACTTGTTAGTAGCAATATCGTAAACTTCGTTCGTTTTTTCGATAGTAGGATTATCACCAAAACCACCAAACATGTAAATTTTTCCCTTGTAAACCACGTTATTACATTCGGCACGTTTACTTAATTCATCTGCCTTTCTCGTCCACTGTGCGTGAGCCGTTCCAATAAAACAAAACAACGACATAATAAGAAAAACAGTGTTCTTGAAGTGATACAATAAGTATCGACGATTGGATTGGGCTAGCAGGGTTTTCATAAAAGTGATAAAGTAAATACTTGGCTATCAAACAAATGACCTACCAATTTAAAGAGAATACAAAGCAGCAACAATCCCCCGGGCATTATTGTCCCAATTTTGTCTAAATTGCACACATGTGTTACTCTTTGGCACTAATTTAACCTATCGGCAAATTTTTAACTTTCCATAGCGTATATTTAAATACAACCGTACTTTACAGCTCAGCTTCGGGTGGCATGGCAATAATGCAGGGGGTACGTATAAAAGCCAAAATACAACGCAAACGATTTCCCGCTCCGATTTCCTTAAAGAGATGAAATACCTGAACAGCCCTATAGCCAAAGCAAGGGAACTTCTGCTTAACGGTGGTATGATGAGTGAATTATACTCTTTTATTACTTGATTAACAGCATATAGATGAAAAAAAGAAGGGCAAGCGACCGATTTATCGTGCTTGCCCTTTTGAAGCTCCTGAGGCTGGGCTCGAACCAGCGACCCTCTGATTAACAGTCAGATGCTCTAACCAGCTGAGCTACTCAGGAGTATTTTCTGGTTTGGAGTGTGCAAAAGTATAATTATTGAGCTAATTTCACAATATTTGCAGCAAAAAAAATTAAATTATTTTTACATGAGTTTGTTAGTTATTGGTACTGTGGCGTTTGACGCGATCGAGACTCCTTTTGGTAAGACGGATAAGATAGTAGGCGGGGCCGCTACTTACGCCGGTTTGGCCGCATCATACTTTTATAATAAGGTTAAAATAGTGGCTGTGGTTGGCGACGACTTCCCCCAGGCGGAGATACAGGATTTTAATAACCACGGCATCGATACTGAGGGTCTGCAGATTAAAAAGGGCGAAAAATCCTTCTTCTGGAGCGGAAAGTACCATAACGACATGAACAGCCGCGACACTCTGATTACCGACTTAAACGTACTGGCCGACTTTGACCCTATCATACCTGAGAGCTACCAGGACGCCGAGTTTTTGATGCTGGGTAACCTAACCCCACAAGTACAGCAAACGGTTATAAAACGCCTTAAAAACCGCCCTAAGCTAATTGTAATGGACACCATGAACTTTTGGATGGACATAGCAATGGACGATCTGCTGGAGACCATTAAACTGGTTGATGTACTAACCATTAACGATGCCGAAGCACGCCAGCTTTCGGGTGAATATTCGTTAGTGAAGGCAGCTAAAAAGATATTAACTATGGGCCCTAAGTACCTGATTATCAAAAAGGGAGAGCATGGCGCATTGCTTTTCCACGAAGACCATATCTTCTCGGCGCCGGCCCTGCCACTGGCCGAGGTATTTGACCCAACAGGCGCCGGCGATACCTTTGCGGGCGGCTTTATTGGCTATATGGCCAAGGTAGGTGCGGTTAACTTCAATAACATGAAAAACGCCATCATTTTTGGTTCGGCGCTGGCCTCTTTTTGTGTAGAAAAGTTTGGTACAGAGAAGATTAAGAACCTTAGCCAGGAGGATATCTCGGCACGCGTGCAGCAGTTTGTACAACTGTCGTCTTTTGAAATATAGCAGGATTATGCTGCATAAAAAAAGCTCCGCCAATTTTTGGCGGAGCTTTTTTTATATGTTATTTTGGGGGTAAAATCTTTATTCCAGCCCCCGCTATAAATTTTTCTTTATTTTTCGTTTTTTTTGCAATTTCTGCTTAGGCATTTTCCATTTTTTTGTTCCGGTCGGGCTAACTAATATAAAATAAAAAAACCATAATTCCTAACATCTATTTTTGCAAGGCGGGGGTTGCCATGCAATTTTTGCCACCCGGGCCTTAGTGACAAAACAGTGTCACAAACAATATTGATCTTTATCCCGACATTTGTAGGAGGCCAAATTGTGGTGCCAATTTCTAACCCTGCCTCTTCACCATCTCGTTTATCCATATAGGTGCAAAAGGTGAGGTGCAGCCTTTTGATACCGGGTAATCGCGGTAGATGCCCATTTGCTCGCCCATTGCCAGGGCACGCTGGCGGTAGGCAGGGTGATTAATGCCAATTTGGGCCAGCGCGGTGTTCATGGTCCATTGTGGTTCGGGTGCGGCGTTGGGCATTTCGGCAGCTATCCTATCCAGTATAGCCGGGATATCCAAACCTTCGGGGCTACGTGCAATACGGCCACTGGTAAGGGCCCAGTAGGCACGGCCGGCCATCGGGTCGTCGGTATGTTCCCAAAGCTGTCGCAATTGTTCTTTGTCGGGGTGCTCTTTTAACACATACGAGCTAAACCAGTCGGCTACGTGGGTAAAGCGTTCCGAGCGTACCATGCTATCTATTTCGGCAACCGATAACTTTTTTGGCTCCAGTATCAGCGTAGCCAAAAAGCGGGCCTCTACATTACCGGTTTCCCATAATTGTTTAGCCAGCATGTGGTCGGTTTTTATCTTCGCGGCAATTTTGCGTATGTCGCCCATTTTTACGCCGAATTGGTTAGGGCCGGAACCGCGCTTTTTGTTTTGAGCGAACACCTTGTCGTCCTTTAAGGATTCGAACTTGGTGAGTATTTCTGTAACGGTCATGCTTGATACAATTGGTTGTTTGAATTTAAAGTCTCCTCAGGGTCTCCTCAAAGGGACCCTGAGGAAATCAGCGACCTCAAGGTCCTCTGCGAGAGACCCTGAGGGGACAATGATTGGATTCCTGAATTTAAATCTACTACACTTTATCCAAATAATCGGGCGGGTACAATTCCTGCCCATATTTTTGGGCGAGGGCCATCAACGCCTTCATCGCTTCGGCATCGGGTGGTGGCGGCGGTGTGGCCGATTGGCGTTCACCGGGCTCTACCTGTGTACCTATCTGCATAAAAAACTCTTCCAGTCCGGCGGGTACCACTATGCATATCATCTGCGCCATATTATCCGTTTTATTTTTAAACTGGTGTACAATGCCACCCTTAGGTATGGTAACAAACGAACCCTTTTTGGCAATGTAGGTACCCGCTTCCGATTTTACCTCCACCTCTCCCTCGGTCACATAAAACGACTCCTGGAAATTGGCGTGGGCATGCGGGCCGGGGCCACCACCGGGCGGTATCAAAAAATCCATTACGGCAAATTCGCCGCCTGTTTGCTTGCCGGTTACCAGCATGCGGTAGGTGTTGCCGGCCATGGCAATGGTAGTGCCCTCATTGGGGCCGGTTACTATAGGGCTTGGTTTTGAGTTTTCCATTTTGGGTTTTTGTTGATGATATGCGGGTTAATAGGGAATACTAATATAAAATTTTACTTTAATAACTAACACTGGTTGCAGGTTGTATTTTCACATCTGTTTACCTTGTGACAAAATAGCGTCACCAAATATTCAAGTTATTGTGCCGATATTTGTACAAGCAGTTACATGCGGTAACAACCGCTACTTTTAAGCGAATTAAAATGAATACAGATCTATCCGAACTTTTCGAACGCGACCTTTTAAGATTAAGAGACGAAATAACCAATTTTAAGGTTGAAGACAATTTGTGGCGCAAGCCCAATGGCATCAGTAATGCTGCCGGCAACCTGGCCCTGCACTTGTGCGGCAACCTTAACACCTACGTGGGCGATCTGCTGGGTAATAGCGGCTATGTACGCAACCGCGACCTGGAATTTTCGGCATCCGGCGTTCCGCGCCACGAGATCGTATCGGCTATAATTGCAGTGGCCGAGGTGGTAAAAGTTACGCTGACTAATTTGCCGCAGCAGCAACTGGAAGACACCTTTCCGCTTGATTTTTTAGGTACCAAAAGCACCACATTTTACCTGCTACAGCTTTATGGCCATTTGAATTACCACCTGGGCCAGGTAAATTATCTCAGGAGGATATTGGAGGATTGAAAGTAAAAAATTAAAGCCCCCAATAGGATCAGGGGGCTTTAATCTCTAATATGTAATCAGTTTTTGAAAAAAGCGTTGAATTGCTTATTCCAATCGTCTAAGTTATTGTGAATAATACGTTTTAAAAATGAAGGCTCGTTTGATGCTGTTTGTTTATTTAACTCTCTGTTCTTATCAAAATTAGATAACTTGAAAATAAACGTTGCGTTACCTGTTTTCAAGTTTTCGAGTATCATAAGGTCATTATTGTTGAATTCAAACATTAAATATTCATGGAAGCCTCCCAAACCCATAGTTACATCTGATGGCTCTTTTTCCTTTAACAATGCAAATCTGTAGCTGTTACCTTCTGAAACTTCCCCTTTTTCTTGAGAAATAATTTCATCTCTGATAATTTCTAACTTTTCAGCTATAGACAACGTTCCAGAGGATAATATCTTTTTATGCTCAAATTTCGTAACAGGTACTATTGGTTCAAATTTGCTGTCATAAATCATAAAATAAGATCCTAAAGCGATAGACATATTCATGGCAGCACCAGCTTGAAGATACAAAGCATCACTATCATTCATTTTGAAAGCCGGAAAGTGAAGAATAATCTCGCCTTGTGGAGTCCTTGCAGTTTCTAAAGCCAAGTTATATTTATGTAGCAATTCTTTTTCCCAAATGTGAAACTCCCTATCATAGTCGATATCCTTTTCAAACCTTTTACTATAATAATGGATATGCTTCCAAATAGTTTCTTTGCTCTCAGGTTGCTTTCTAACCATTTTGCCAGCCGTATTTTCTTTCAATGACCCTTTTTTACCGGTCACGATAAGTGTAGTTTTTGATCCGGAAATAAGCTCTCTTAACCCTGGGTGTGACTTTCCCAATTCTGTAAGATTTTTAATTCCAAATCCTATGTAGAAAGTTTTGTCTTCTAAAACTACCCCTTTGAGATATTTTGAAGAATTTAATACTCGATTCATGAATTGCAGTCCTTTCTGAGCCCTTTAAGAGGCTCTCTGTTTTGCTCAACATTCATAAATTCATTCATTTCTGAATTACTTTTAATCCATTTTTTTTCAAGTGGATTAATTACTTCCGAACCGGAGCATACCGCTCCCGATCGGTGGTTATCACCAATTTTGGCCATGTCTAAAGAAATTAATTTTTCTTCTAATTCCTCGGGAAGAAGAGTATCCGACAATCTTTGGGAGTATGACAACGCCTTGATAATAAACTTTTCAAAGTTGAAACTTTTTATACCTTTGCGGCGTTAAAAAACTAACATGCGTCATATAGTATGTCACTGTTGAAACAGTAGATTGTTTTGACATTACTTAAGCCAAGAGGATTCGCACTCCTTTTGGCTTTCTCGTATAAAGAACGTTTCAGTGCTGATTATCAATAGGCTTGCCAAAAATGTTAGCACTTGTATTTTATCTTAAAGGTTAAAAATCTACTGTCTTTTTTCGCGACACATCAAGACAATATGTCACAACTTTGTAAAAAGCCGTATCAAAGGTTGATTTTAAAATCTACTGTCATGTTTGTCAGTTTTTGCCGTTGTTGGTGTTGTCACCAACAACTTTACGACTATTAAGTAATGGAGGAATGCATCGAGGCTTGTTGGAGACAACTGCAACAAGGGCAACATCGCCCATCTGCCCTGCCGAGCTTGTCGAAGCATTAGCGAATAGGCCTTTACGCACGCCCTTCGACGGAGCTCAGGGTGACCCTTTTTCTTTAATGCGAAGCGTCTTAACCCCTGATAAGCTCTAATACTCCAGCCACTTTTTAATTTTGAGGCCGGTGGCGGCACCTTCAGCATATTTGCCATCCTCGTGGTTTACGGCGCGCAGCAGTACCCCGTTGTTCTCCAGTATCACGTCCTCATAAAAACCTTTAAACAGCACCTGCTTTACGGTCCATTTACTGGTTTTTAAAATACCGTTAAGGCGTATCCATTCGGGGTATATTACTACATATTCTTTTGTCGGCTCTAGTCCGCAGGCACGGGCCTCGGCGGCGGTTAATACATTGCAATTAGTTAGCAGTTCGGCAGTATACAGGTTTGCGGGGGTTTTGTACAGCTTTTTTGGGTGCCCGCTTTCTACTATACTTCCCTGCTTTAATACCAGCATCTCGTCGGCCATTGATAGCACCTCGGCAGGGTCGTGCGATACCATTATCACCGTAAGCCCCGTTTGCTTTACTATCTGCCTTATATCGTGCTGCAGCCCCTCTCTAAACGATGTATCTACCTGGTTAAAGGGTTCATCAAGCAACAGCACTTGTGGGCGGGTAATAATGGCGCGGGCAATGGCTACACGCTGCTTTTCGCCGCCGCTAAGGTCGGCAACCCGTTTAAGGGCCAGCGGCATCATATTTAGCTGTGTTAAAACCTGTTCGGTTTGTTCCTCTTTAAATTTCACGTTGGTACTGGGCAGCATGGCCGCCACGTTATCCCAAACACGGGCAAAAAGGTTAAGGTCGTCGGTATGCTGGGTAACCATTTTCATGGCATCGTGGCCGGGTATCAGCTTTTCTTCGGGGCCCCAAATGCGTTCGCCCTTAAAGTTTACTGTGCCCTCATCGGGCGATAGCAGGCCGTAAAGTAAGCGCAGCAAGGTGCTTTTACCGCTACCGCTTTCGCCTATTATAGCCGTAATTATGCCGGGCTTTATCTCCAGGTCGATATTTTTTACGCCCGATTGTTCGGCGCCGGGGTAGGTTTTAGTTATCGAAACCGCCTGCAAAAAAGGTACATCTGCCATTTAGGGCCAAAGATAACATCATTTAAGAATTTATAAGATGAAAAGGATATGCCGGAAAGTTCTAATTTCGAAAAATGAAAAGCATTAAACCTGTTAGGCTCATCCTGTCGCTGGCTGTTATTGGCCTGCTGAGTTCTTTTATCATTATAGATAAACCTGTTAAAAAACAAAGTGCCAAACCGGCAATAGTTAACATCGTCAACTTTATACGCCTGCTGGAGCCTCGCGATTCGGCAATTACCCAGGATGTGCTTTATCAAACCGTGGTAAAGCAGGTAGCTATCATGAAAAAGTATAAGCTGGGCGGTAGCTTTTTGCTGCAGTACGACGCGCTGATGGACCCGCGCTATCAAAAGCTATTAAAGGCCTTGCCGCGCAACTCTTTTGAAATTGGCGCCTGGTGGGAAATACCGCAACCCCTTGTAGAAAAAGCCGGGCTAAAATGGCGCGGCCGCTACCCCTGGGATTGGCGTGCCAATATTGGCTTTTCTACAGGGTATACATTAGCCGAGCGCGAGAAGATCACCGACGTATACATGGCCGATTTTAAAAGGATATTTGGATATTATCCAAAATCGGTAGCATCGTGGTTTATAGATGCGCATACGCTACAGTACATGTATAATAAATATCATATTGTGGCATCGGCCAATTGTAAAGACCAGTACGGTACCGATGGCTATACCCTTTGGGGCGGCTATTGGAACCAGGCTTATTACCCCAGCAAAATAAACTCCTATATGCCGGCGCAGCATGCCGCTAACCAAATACCGGTCCCCATTTTCAGGATGCTGGGCAGCGACCCTATACGCCAGTACGATACCGGCTTAGGCACCAGCAGGCAGGGTGTGGTAACGCTTGAACCGGTTTATGCCTTTGGTGGCGGCGATGCCGAATGGGTAAAATGGTTTTTGAGGGAATTTGTACAAGGCGAATCTATGGAGTTTGCCTATACACAGGCCGGGCAGGAAAACTCTTTTACCTGGGATGCCATGGCCAAAGGTTTTGAGATACAGATGCCGCTGATAGCTAAACTGCGCGATCAGCATAAAGTGAAGGTTGAAACGCTGGCAGCATCAGGCGAGTGGTTTAAGGCGCATTATAAAACTACCCCGGCAACATCAGTTACGGTTAATAAAGACATGGCCGGCAGCGACCGCAAAACGGTTTGGTTTAACAGCCGCTTTTACCGCAGCAACCTGCTTTGGGAAAAAGGCACGCTAAAATTCAGAGATATACATTTGTTTGATGAAAAGTTCCCATCAATATACGAAAAGGAAAAGGCTACGGCTAATGAATGTGTATTTTTTACCCTGCCTGTAGTTGATGGCTACATTTGGAGCACACCTAAAGAATTGGCGGGATTAAAATTTAAAGCTGTAATTGATAACAAGGTTGTGGATTTAGAAGGCGGCGACCCGGTTATTAGCAACCCATCGCCGGGCAAATTATTCATCAGCTGGCCGCTAAAGGGCGGGCACGGCAACCTAACCATTACCATGGGCGAGCGCATTATTAAAATAAATGTTACCGGCGGTAAAGCCAATAACTGGTATTTAGATATGACCGCGCCCGACAAAAGCAAGCTGCCCTATACCACCATCGCCCAAAACAAACTAAACGCCAGCTTTGAGGGGATGAATTATGCGGTAAAAGCGCTAAGCGGATATTTTAAAGGAGCCGACGACAGCAGCGCCTTTAAGCTATACCCGGATAACAATACCATTATACTAAACTTGGCGGGCAGCAATTAAAAGAGCAAAGCCTTTAGGCCTAAGGCCTAAAGGCTTTGAATTGTAGTGCCTTTGCTTTTTACCAGCCCAAACTCATCCCGAAAGAGAAGTTACGCAGGCCGCTTTGGGCGGGGCTATCCTGAAACATATCGTTAAAGTAGTACTTGGCAAATACGCCTATTGCGCCGTAACCTGCACGCAACGATGCACCATACCTGAATTTGGCAAAATGGTAATTGCCGCTTAACTTTTGGCTGCCGTTAGCTTCGCTTTCTTGCTTTAAGCTGCTGCTTAGCAAAGCGCCCATTTCTAAAGCACCCACAAAGTGAAACCGGCGGCCATCCCAGTCCTCGCGGGTCCTAAAATCAAAGGCAACGGGTATCCGTATATAAGTTGCGGTAAGGCGGTTTTTATCGTATTTAACATTATCGCGTACATAGGTAAGCGACGATTGATCGCGCTGTATGGTCACACTTTCGCGCAGGCGCAGGTTTGTCCAGTCGAACCCGCCGGCAGTATATATCCTGAACGAGCTATTAAACCTGTAGCCCAACTGTAACACATCAAAGCCTATGTTGCTACTTCGCCACGAGCGGTAGTTCAAAAACTGGTTGGCCGGCGATAGCTTAAAGCTGCCGTTATCATTAAGGGTGGTTAAACCAATATCAAACCGGGTAAAAGTTAACCCGAACGACAGGCCCGGCGCTTTTGATGCATGGTAGGCCGTATCGGGGCTGCTGGTGCTTACCTCTGTAGCATCGCCGCCAAAGCCAAGCCTTATGCGTGTATGGCGGCTTTTAGTAGTATCTGTTTTAACGGAGTCGGTTACTTGTGCAAATGCAAATGTTGTTGCAGCACATATCAGGGCGGTTAGTATTAATCGTTTCATATATATTGGTAATAAAGGTCGGTAATTTTATTCTTGTTTTTTTATTTTGATAATACCCAAATTGATGCCTGTGATGGTAGATTCATCGCCATCGGTATTGGTAAATTCTATTAGTTTATCCTTGCGCTTATCCAGCTTGCCAATCACCACGTTTAACATATCGCCAAAGCTGCGTATACGGTGCTTTCTGACCGGTGCGGCGGCCATAGCCTTACTACTTTGCGGCAATTGCGCCGGTAGCACATTTGGCGTAGTTGCAGTAGTTACAAAAGCCATATCGTCTTTAATATCGGTTTTTATACTCAAAGGTGTTTCTATATCGGGCACCACCGCTTTCAAAACCTCGCGGCGCGGGCTAAGCCGGGCCAATTGCTCTTCGGGCTGGGTTTGTTGGGCCGTTGCAGGCGGTATTTGGCTTTCTTTAGGGCGATGACCGCCTTTTGCCTTTACTTTAATTTTTGCAATCAGCTTAACCGGCTCAATATTGCTTGCAGTTACAGGTGCAATACTCGGTGCAACTTTAGCTGCCTGTGGCATATTATTGCTTTTTGTGGGATGTTCGTTCTTTTGCGCCACAAGCTTATTGGGCTTCGTCGCGGCAACATCATCACGCTGCATAAAGTATAAGCCTGCCGATAGCAACACAATAACACTGGCCGCTATACTTAACCAGGCAATTACAGGTTTCCTTTTGCCTGAATCCATGCGGCGGGTAATATCCGGCCAAACCTGTGCTGATGGTTCTACCTCAACATCCTCCAGTTTATTGCGGAATAGCCGGTCAAGTTCTTTATCCTGCATAGCCATATTTTTTTCCTTCCATTTTTAATAGCTGTTCTTTTAAAATAGCCCTCGCCCTTGATAATTGCGATTTAGACGCCCCTTCGGTTATCCCCGCTATCTCGGCGATCTCTTTATGCGAGTACCCGTCAATAGCATACAGATTAAACACCATACGATACCCCGGCGACAAGCCCTTTATTAATAGCAGCAGGTCCTTAGCTTCCAAACTGCTGGCCGCAGCCGCGTTTACCGATGGCTCGTGCCCTGCTTCGTCAATATCAACCACCTGCATCATTTTATGGTGCTTGCGGTAATATTCTATAGAGCTGTGCACCATTATGCGCCTCATCCACCCTTCAAAAGAACCCTCGCCGCGGTAATCGGCCATTTTTCCAAAAACCTTTATGAAACCGTTTTGCAGCATATCCTCGGCCTCCATCCTATCGGTGGCGTAACGCATGCAAACACCCAGCATTTTGCTTGCAAACTGCTTATACAGCAGCTCCTGCGCTTTGCGCTGGCCGGCTTTGCACTGGTTTACAATCTCGTCGATACTTGGTTTAGGTTCCAAAAACATCATTTAACAGTAAGATGGTATTTGAAGGATAATGGTTGCATGGGTTGTAAAATAATTTTGAGTAAATTTGGATATGAAAGTAATAACCCTAAATGTACCCGATTCTACTAATATAGATGATAAGGAAGCCGCTATGCTGTTGGCAAGCAGTTTATATGAGCGCGGTAAACTTTCGTTGGGACAAGCTGCAGAACTTGCGGGACTTACAAAAACCACATTTGCCGAATTATTAGGCTCTTATAATGTGTCGATATTCAACTTTCCTGCAGATGAACTGATCAATGATATAAAAAATGCCTGAAACAATTATTGCAGATACCAGCTGCTTTATTTTATTGACGAATATAAACCAGTTAGATTTACTGCAAAAATTATACGGTACAATTACCACCACTACCATCATAGCAGAAGAATTTAAACAGTTATTACCCGAATGGGTAAATGTAAAATTAGCGGCAGATAATAAATATCAACGAATACTTGAGCTACAGGTAGATAAAGGCGAAGCAAGTGCTATAGCTTTAGCGTTAGAAATCACAGACAGCACAATCATATTGGACGATTTAAAAGCCCGCCAGTTAGCCAGCCATTTGGGGATATCTATTACCGGTACGTTAGGCATTATTATTAAAGCCAAGCAAATAGGTATCATCCCTTCAATAAAACCTTTATTAGAAAAAATACGGCAAACTAATTTCAGGATTTCGCCAACACTAGAAAGCATTGCACTAAAAGAAGCTGGAGAATAATATGAAAAAAGCACTTATAGTTTTATGTATCATTTTTTTGAGTGCCCTGCGCTTATCTGCGCAAGATACCTACACCCTGCTTAAACCCGACCGTATATTCGATGGCAAACAGATACATACCAATTGGTATGTTTTGGTTAAAGGCAAAGTGATAGAAGCAGCGGGCGATTCATCTGCCATTAAAGCACCTGCGGGTACAAAGGTTATTACCCTAAAAGGCAGCACCATAATGCCTGGGATGATAGAGGGCCATTCGCATTTATTTCTACATCCATATAACGAAACCAGCTGGAATGACCAGGTACTTACCGAAAGCCGTGCCGAGCGCACCGCCCGCGCGGTACAGCATGCCAGGGCAACACTAATGGCCGGCTTCACCACCGTGCGCGACCTGGGTACCGAGGGCGCCGCTTACGACGACGTGGGCCTAAAAACCGCTATTAATAAAGGTATAGTCCCCGGCCCGCGAATGCTGGTAGCTACGCGCGCTATTGTGGCAACCGGTAGTTACGGGCCAAAAAGCGCAGTAACCGAAGCCCATTTACCCATTGGCGCCGAAGAAACCGACGGTATAGAGGGCATTAGTCATACGGTGCGTTCGCAAATTGGCTACGGGGCCGATGTTATTAAAATTTATGCCGACTACCGCTGGGGCCTAAACGGTGCCGCCCAACCTACTTTTACTTTGGAGGAATTAAAAACCGCTGTGCAGGTGGCTAATAGCAGCGGCAGGCAGGTAGTGGTACACTCTGGTACGCCCGAGGGTATGCGCAGGGCTATTGCCGCCGGTGTGCGCACCATTGAGCATGGTGATGAAGGCACACCCGAAATATTCGCGCTGATGAAAGCGAAAGGCGTTGCCCTTTGCCCCACCCTTGCCGCCACCGAAGCTATTTACAGCTACAGGGGATGGAAAAAGGGTACAGATGCCGATCCGGATGGTGTTAAGCAAAAGCATAAGATGTTTGCCGACGCGCTTAAAGCCGGTGTTACTATTTGCATGGGCGGCGATGTGGGTGTATTTACCCATGGCGATAATGCCCGCGAAATGCTGCTAATGGCCGAGTACGGTATGAAGCCGATTGATGTGTTAAGATCGGCTACATCAGTAAATGCCGAAGTTTTTGAATTAAAAGATTTGGGCAATATAAAAGCCGGTTACCTGGCCGATATAGTTGCCGTAACAGGCGACCCGTCAACCGATATTAATGTGGTAAAACAGGTACAACTGGTAATGAAAAACGGTGTAGTGTACCTGCAAAAATAAACCCTTAAGAAGACCAATTATAACCAGTAAATATATGTACTTACTTACCAAACCAATGGCCAAACTGGCCCTTGCTGCTTTTATTTGGGCATGTGCCTTAACTGCAAATGCACAAGCTGTGTTAATACCGATAGAAACTAAGGATAACGCGATGGTGCTGCAGGCCAGTGCCGACAAGCACCTAACCGTAATATATTTTGGCAATAAGCTATCGGCTAAAAACGAGTATGGGGCCATTACTAAAGCTAACCGCAGTGGCGGCGATACCGAAGGCTATAACTCGGCCTATACTACATCGGGTACCCAAAACTTGCTGGAGCCTGCTATTGCCGTAACCCATGCCGATGGCAATAAGTCGTTAGAATTACAATACGTAGACCATAAAACCACTAAAATAAACGATGATGTATCGTTATTGAGCATACGCCTTAAAGACCCTGTTTACAACTTTGAGGTTACGCTTAACTACCAAACCTATTACAACGAGAACGTAACTGAGCAGTGGAGCGTGATCACCCATCATGAAAAAGGCGATGTTGTATTGAATAAGTACGCCTCGGCCAACTTATACCTGCAGGCTGGTAGTTACTGGTTAAAGCATTACCATGGCGAGTGGGCCCGCGAAATGAAGCCTGAAGAGGAACAACTAAACCATGGTATTAAAACACTGGATAGCAAATTAGGTGCCCGCGCCGATCTTTTTCAGCCCCCGGTATTTATGATATCGCTTAACAAGCCATCAGGCGAGGATGAGGGCGAAGTATTATATGGCAACGTAGAGTGGAGCGGCAATTACCGTATAGACCTGGAGGTTGACCCATCAAACAATTTACGTCTGATAGCCGGCATCAACAATTATGCTGCCGAATACACCCTTAAACCGGGCCTGGCTTTTGAAACCGCCAAGTTTGTTTATACCTATACCGATAAGGGCCAGGGCGAGGCCAGCCGTAACCTGCAAACATGGGCGCGCAAATATAAAATTGTAGATGGCAATGGCCCGCGGCTTACGCTGCTGAACAATTGGGAATCGACCTATTTTGACTTTAACAATGATAAACTGGCAGGGATATTAAAAGATACCCATACCCTGGGTGCAGACCTGTTTTTACTTGACGACGGCTGGTTTGCCAACAAATACCCGCGTAATGATGACCATGCAGGCCTGGGCGATTGGGAAGTGAACAAGGCCAAACTGCCCGAGGGCATTGCCTTTTTAACCAAAACAGCTAAAGCCAACGATGTAAAGTTTGGTATATGGGTTGAACCCGAAATGGTAAACCCAAAAAGCGAACTTTACGAAAAACACCCCGACTGGGTGGTGAAACAACCGCAACGCCCCGAGCTTTACTACCGTAATCAATTGGTATTAGACCTAAGCAACCCAAAAGTGCAGGATTTTGTATTTGGCGTAGTAGATAAGCTATTTACCGAAAACCCTGAACTCGCTTACATTAAGTGGGATTGCAACGCGGTAATGTATAACGCGCAATCGAGCTACGAAACGCATAAGGCTAACTTTTATACCGATTATGTAAAAGGGCTGTACAGCGTGCTGGATAGGCTGCGTGCCAAATACCCTAAAGTGCCCATGATGCTGTGCAGCGGCGGCGGTGGCCGGGTTGATTATGGCGCGCTTAAATACTTTACCGAGTACTGGCCAAGCGATAATACCGACCCATTGGAGCGTATATTTTTGCAGTGGGAGTACTCGTACTTTTACCCTGCTATAGCCAGCAGCAACCATGTTACCGATTGGGGCAAACAGCCCATTAAATTCCGTACAGATGTTGCCATGATGGGCAAATTGGGTTTTGATATTGTGGTGAGCAAACTATCAGCAAATGACCTGGCCTATTGCCAAAACGCTATTAAGGTTTACAAACAATACAGCGAAGCCATATGGCACGGCGACCAATACCGCCTGCAAGACCCTTGGCACAACGATGTAGCAGCTGTAATGTATACCGAAGAAGGGAAAAACAAAGCCATTATGTTTAACTATTTAGTGAGTAACCGCTATAACGCAGGCACACATTTGCCTATCAAACTAAAAGGATTAAAAGCCGGTAAAACTTACACCGTAAGCGAGATCAATTTATACCCCGGCACCAAATCATCCATAGGCACAGCAACCTATAGCGGCGATTTTTTAATGACCGTAGGTATAAACCCCGATGTTAGACAAGGCCGGGCAAGTGTGATATTGAGTGTGGAGGAGAAGTAAAAAAAAATATTAACCGTAACTTTTAAATACAAAACCTACTTAATCTACACGTATGAAATTTATATTAAAGCGGCAAAAACTATTATTAAAGATCATTGGCCTTGTTCAGCTTATTGGCGGCATATTTGGTATTGGCCTGATGGCTTACTTGATGATGCACATTGAAACTATTACCGGACCAACTTTATTAATTTTACTTTTTGGCTTGAGTTTATATATATATTCCATTTATTGTGGCAAGTCACTGTTGTTTGATAGGAACAAGACAAAAGCAATTATAGTAGGTATAATTAATCAGGCATTACAGATATTACAATTTGGTATGTTTGGCTATGCCTTTAAATATGTGTCTGGTTTCGAGTTTACTGTAGGTATACAGAATTTATCTTTAAAATTTAACATTTCAGCCATTTTATCATCATTCACAATGTCTATAAACTCTCAAGCTGATTTTAATTTAAGTATCAATTTAATGGCCCTTGCAGGTGCAATTATATTGGTTGAAATTTACAATAACCGGAATGTTGTAATACTAGAAAATGAAACGATAGTCGAAAATAATGATAATGACATGGGTACTTTTAACAATGATAAAGATCAGGAATTAACCCCCGCTAATAACTTATAAATAAAAATGATTTAAGATACATTAGTGGACGTGAAGTAATGACGCTGATAGATTAGTTTTAACTATATGTAACGTTTTTGTTTCAATCTTCGTCCTGTTAGGTAATTGTTAAAAAAAACCGAAACAGAATGATCACAAAATTTACCAAACGTACTGTTCTATTATTTGCATCAGGCGTATTATTATTAGCTGCCTGTAAAAAAGACGACCAATCCGAAATAACAGCAACACCTGTTGATGAACAGGATACTATTACACAAAACGGTTTAATGCTTGCCGCTACTACGCATATGCTTACCCGTATGGACCAGGACGCTAAGAACTACACGGCTTTTGCCTACAGCAACGGCCTTATCACAAAAGTAGATGAAAAGGAAGATGGAGAACTTACTACCACAACCTTTACCTATGATGCCAAAAAGATATTGAAAAGCGCGCTTACCAAAGGCGGTGGCATGAACTATATTTACACAGGCGGCCTGCTTACCCGTGTAGATATTGTAACTAACCCCGGTAACAAAGTAGTTAGCTACATGAAATTCGCTTATCAAAACAACAAGATATCCGAAATAACCATGTATGTTAAATACGGAACCGCAGATGTGGCATTTTTAAAGCTAGCCTATACTTATACAGGCAGCGATGTAACTACTAACAAAAGTTATATTTACTCGTTTGTAACGCATAAATTTTCGCTTACAGAGACAACCCAAACGGTTTATGATACTAAAAAAAGCCCCATAAGCAGTACACCTCAATTGTCGCAAGCTTTTTTCCAGGCTTTTTCTATACATAATCCGGTTAAAGAAACCACAACAGATGAAAAAAATAAGGTTACCGAAATAAACACTTATACCTACACTTACGATAGCGCCGGCTACCCTTTAATCCAAACTAAAAAGAACGCGCAACCAGGCTTGCCACCTGTAACTACTAAAATTAAATACGCCTATAAATAAAAAGGTTATAAGTACAAAAGCCCCGCATGCGGGGCTTTTGTACTTATACTAACTTGAATAGTGGCGACAGATTAGTAAATATTTAAACCTACGCCTACTTCAATATCAGTTTACGTATGGTATTGTTGTCGGTAAAGTAAATGGTGTTCTCATCTTTAGATAATGCTATACCATCGGCCAAAACGTAGGCTTTGTCCCCTACCCCGTCGGGGTGCGAAAACGTAGATGAACTGCTTAAACCCACCAGGCGCGTTAACTTATTATTAGATATGCTTACAATGGCACCCTGATCTACTATGTAAATAGTGCGGCTGTCTTTATTGGCAATAAAGTCAATTATCTCATGAAAATTGATGTCGCGGAAAATACGGGTAAACACGCCACTTTTGGTAAGCTTATACACATATTTATGGCGTATAACAATGTACTTTACGCCGTTATAGCCACAAAACACATTGGTTACCGCTGCATATTCCCGGCTGCTGGTATTCAACGAATCTAAGGGCGGGGTAAAGGGATGTTTTCCAATAACGCCATTCGCTATTTCGGTACTTTCGGTAAATCCCTGCCTGTGATTTTCGGCACCGGTAACAAAGCGTTCGCCGCATGTTTGTAAATAATCGCTATATGGGTCTTTGGCAATGTTATAATAGATATAGGTATAATAATTTACCTGGCTGGCGGGGGTTATCAGTTCGCCGGATGGTTTCAATATCCAAAATTTATGCTGTTCCTTAGGTGTAAGATCATAATAGGCCAAAATATTAAGTGAGCCATCTTTTGATAACAATACCTTTTCGGGATAAACAAGTTTCTGGCCGTCCTTAGCTGTTGGAATATTCACAGTAGTAACCACACCCCCGGGGGTTAATTTGCGTACCGCGTTATTAAATAAATCTGCTACATATAAGGTGCCATCATCTGCAATATCAATCCCATGCGGATAGTTGAACCTTGCATCGGCACCTGTACCATCTGCATTACCCTGAACATTGTACGAGCCGGCAATTGTTATTACCGATAATGGAGCAGGCCGGGCTGTATCAATCATCGAGGCCCTGGTTACCGCCAGCTTAGCGTTAGTTAGTGCCGGTTGTTCGCTTTTTTTACATTGGGTAGTTAACAATACCGACCCTAACAGTAATGCCTGGTAAATTTTCTTCATAACCTAAAATTTTAAACTTGAATTGGTTTGATTTTGATATGGCCTTATAAGGGGATAGTAAAGGCTTAGGGCAAATTACAAAGCTTATTAAAATTGCAGGTATACAATATTGGCACAGTTATTTTCACATATATGGGTCATAATTGGCAAACAACCCAGGTAAGCACCGAATAATAATTTATGGTAAAGGTGAGGAGAAGAGCGGATATTCGGCTAATGTTTTTCCCTTAACCTTTTGTAAATGTTTACAGCAATCATAATAATGATGCTGAAAAGAATTATACCTACTACGCCATATATCCAGTTAACGGCATTTTTTAACACCACTAAAAATACAATAGCGAAAAGCAGTATGGTAGCCAGTTCGTTCCAAAGGCGTAATTGGGTAGATGTCCACTTGAAAATCCCTTTGGCCATTTGATTCATTTTTTGCTGACACAGAAAATGATAAATAATAAGCCCTATCACAAACAGCAGCTTTATATGTAGCCAGCGCTCGTGCCACCAGGCTGGTAACAAATGCAGCATGGTTGCACCCGCAATAATAACCAGGTACATGCTTGGCGTAGTAATGATCCACCAAAGCTTGCGCTCCATTATCTCAAATTGGTCAGAGAGTATCTTGCGGTCGGGTTGTGGTCTTTCCTGTGCTTCGGTGTGGTAAATAAAAAGGCGCACCATGTAAAACAGCCCCGCCATCCAGCAGACTACAAATATGATATGTATGGCTAATACGTATTGGTACATATACCCCCCACCCCCCTGAAGGGGGAGTTTTTTAATCGTTTATAATGCCGCCTCACCTAATCATCACCCCTTCAGGGGGTTAGGGGGCTTAATATTTATATTCCTTTATCACCTCTACCGCGTACTTTACATTATCAAATGGGATATCGGGCATAATGCCATGGCCCAGGTTAAATATAAAACCCTCCTGCCCGCGCATGCGCTCGAAAAGGCGGTGGATGCGTTCTTTAATTACTGTTTTATCGGCGTACAAAATATGCGGATCAAGGTTACCCTGTACGGCAATGCCTTTTGGCAAGCGGTTTTTGATATCCAGCAGATCAACATTCCAGTCGATAGATATTACATCCGGCTTAGCCTCGGCCATTAGCGGCGCAAATACCGAGCTGCCCTTACAGAACGATATCACAGGAATATCCTTCCTGTTCAGTTTACTGATGATCTCTACAATATAGCGGTGCGAAAACTCTTTGTAATCATCCCATGACAAGGCCTGTGCCCAACTGTCGAATATCTGTACGGCGTTTACACCTGCGGCAATCTGCAGGTTTAGGTAATCGGCAGTAACGGTAGCTATTTTTGATAGTAACTGGTGCGCCATTTCCGGGTGGTTATGCAGCATCAGTTTGGTCAGCTTAAAATCTTTTGACGATCCGCCCTCTACCAGATAGCTCATTACCGTAAAAGGTGCACCAGCGAAACCAATTAGCGGTATGCTGCCATTTAAGCGCTGCTGTATAACTTTTATAGCATCAGCCACATATTGCAGTCTGTCGCCAACATCTGTCTGTAAAGCATCTATATCAGCCTGTGTGCGCACGGGGTTGGCAAATTTGGGGCCAATGCCCTGCGTAAAGCTTAAATCGCCCCCCATGGCTTCGCCGGTAACCAATATATCCGAAAATAATATGGCGGCATCAATATCCAGCAAGTTTACCGGCAGCATGGTAACATCGGCAGCCAGCTCGGGCGTTTTGCACATCTCCAAAAAAGAGTACTTATTTTTGATCTCCCAGTACTCGGGCATAAAACGGCCTGCCTGGCGCATCATCCACACGGGCGGTCGTTCTGCTTTTTCTGAAAATGCGGCTTTTATAAATAACGAATCTTTCATTTTATGTCAGAGAGTCAAGACGCAAGAATCAAGATGCAAGACTTATTCTTGGCTCTTGATTCTTATTTCTTGCCTCTTTTTTAGTGTTTTTTAAGTTCTTGCTCTACCCGTTGGATAACATCCTTCATTTTGGCAGTTATATTGTCTTTATGTTTTTCGGTTAGTTGCAGGTATGCCCTGGCTTTTTCGTAGTTACCCTTGCGCACATTTATATTGGCCACATGCACCAGTGCTGCCACATGGTCGTTTGCACTGCGCAGCGGGTATTGTGCTGCTATTTCGTAATGCTTTTCGGCTTCGTCATACTCCTTTTTTTGCAGGCATATGCCGCCGTATATAAATTCGTAAAACCCGCGCCTGCGTTTGCTGAGCCAATCGGGCCGGCTCACTTCTTTCAGCAAGCGCTCGGCACCAAAGTAATCTTTGTTGTGAAAATGCTTTGCGGCCAGTACAATAGGCCCTTGTTTAAAGTAACCCCATACCAGTATCACAATAAACATTACAGCCACAGCAGCCAGCTGATAAACCCGCAGGTATAATATAACAGCCAGCAAAACCACAAAAAGCCCGGTAACTAAAATGCGTGCCCTTTTTGTGAACATTTATTAATGGTTATCGGTAAACTTATAGCCCACACCACGTATAGAATGGAAATAAACCGGGTTTTTAGGGTCTGGTTCAAAGTACTTACGGAATGTAAGGATGAAGTTATCAATAGTACGTGTTGATGGATAAACATCGTAATTCCAAACCGTCTCCAGTATTTGCTCGCGCGATACAGCCTCATTGCGGCGCTCTATCAGCAACTTTAGCAACATGGTTTCTTTTTTGGTAAGCGGTGTAATGCTGCCATCTTCGTTAACCAATTCAAACGAGTTAAAGTGGATGGTTTTTTCGCCTATTTTGTAGCTGTTAAACTCTTTAAGGTCATCGCCTTTAAGGCTGCGTTTTACCAGGTTGTTAACACGCAGTATCAGCTCTTCCAGGTTAAAGGGTTTGGTTAGGTAATCATCGGCACCTTTTTTAAGCCCCGATATTTTATCCTCGTTGGTGTTTTTAGCAGTCAGGAACATAATAGGCACCTCCGAGTTTTCTAACCTGATGGTTTCGGCAACTACAAAGCCATCAATCTCGGGCATCATTACATCCAGTATTACCAGGTTAAAGCGCTCCTCTTTAAAAATTTGCAGGGCCTTTTTACCATTATTGGCTGTAGAAACTTTATAACCTTCCAGTTCAAGGTTTAATTTGATGGCCTCTAACAAATGGTCTTCGTCTTCGGCTAATAAAATTCTTTTTTTGGACATGATCTATAAATTTAGGTTAATGCAAAAACAACTTCAAAAACACTACCTGCAGGGCGGTTGTCTTTAACTTTTATACTGGCCTGGTGTTTATCCAGCACCTCTTTTACAATGTACAAACCAAGGCCTGTACCTTTTGTATTGCGTGTATCCTCGCTGCCTACACGGTAAAACTTATCAAAAATACGGCTTTTTTCGTTATCGGCTATGCCTATGCCATGGTCGGCCACCTGGAAATATATCTTGCCTTCTTTTTCAAAAAGCTTAACATCAACCGTTTCGCAGGGGCTGGAATATTTAACCGCGTTCTCTACCAAATTGGTTACTACCGATGTTAGCGCGAACTTATCGCCGGTTATCTCGATCTTTGGTTCAATTTCGGCATGTATGATCTGTTGGTTACAATCGCACTTGCTTATTTGCAGGCGGTTTACAATACTATCTACCAAAACCGAAAGGTTGAATTTTGCCTTAGGGAAGGTATATGAGCGGTTATCAATTTTTGATGCCAGCAGCATATTCTCTACCATGTCGTCCAAACGCTCTACATCAAGTAACGATTTATCTATAAAATCGAGCACTTGTGATTTGGTGAGGTCGCGCTTTTGGATGGTTTGCAGCAATATTTTGATAGATGCCAGTGGCGATTTAAGCTCGTGAGTTACAGATAGCAAAAAGTTCTTTTTTTGCTCCATCAGCTTTTTTTCTTTGTTGATGGATTTGTGCATGTAATAAGCGCCCAGCAAAAACACGACAACAAACATCGAGCCTTCGCCCATGATCATGCCTAAGCGCTTTGGCTGCAATTTGGCCAGCATGTAGCCCCACCACATCAGCTCCGCAACGGCGTAAATGATAATAGCATAAAATATAACCAGTGACTTCTTCATTATTATGGGTTTGCATTAAGCTGTTTGCAGTCGGCAATAATTGCTATCAATAGATGGCTAACCGCTAACTATAAACTGCTAACTAATTAAATACTATGTCCAGACTATCAAATATAGCTGATTTTGTTGTTTCTAAATCGGCATTTGTGTGGGCGGCAGATATAAAGCCTACCTCATAGCCCGATGGGCCTAAATAAATGCCCCTATTTATCAGCTCGCGGTGCATCAGCTTAAATTTTTCCATGCTTTTAGGGTCAATTTCTTCCGCGGTGGCAATGCTGTCATTATCTGTAAAGGCAAACCAAAATATCGAGCCGATGGTAAACACCTTAAATGCATAGCCACGCTGTGCTGCAAAATGCTGTATATCGTTTACAAAACCTGCTGTTTTAGCATGCAGTTCATCGTAAAAACCGGGTTTTAACAATTCGCTTACCTGCGCTATACCCGCTGCCATAGCTACCGGGTTGCCCGATAATGTGCCCGCCTGGTAAACCGATCCAACAGGCGATATATGATCCATCACCCCGGCCGATGCCCCATAGGCGCCAACCGGTAAACCACCACCTATTATTTTACCATAAGTAATAATATCGGGCTGTATGCCATAGTAACCGGCCGCCCCTTCAAAACCTACGCGGAAACCCGATATCACCTCGTCAAATATCAGCAGCGTACCATTTTGGGTACAAAGTTCACGCAGATATTCTAAATATTCTTTGGTTTGCAACAACAAGCCGTTATTAGCCGGTACAGGCTCGATGATGACTGCCGCTATCTGCCCTCCAAACTCATTAAAGGCCTCCTCAAGGGCTTTTATATCATTTAACGATACCACTATAGTTTCGTCGGCAAAAGCCTTTGGCACGCCCGCAGATGAGGTTTCGCCAAAGGTTACTAAACCCGAGCCCGCCTTTACCAGCAAGCTATCTGAATGGCCATGGTAGCAGCCTTCAAATTTTAAAACTTTATCTCGTTTGGTATAGCCCCTTGCCAGCCTTATGGCCGACATTACCGCCTCGGTACCCGAGCTTACAAAACGTATTTTTTGAATGAATTTATTGTTACCCAATATCAGTTCGGCCAATTCATTTTCCAGTGCTGTTGGTGCACCAAACGACATGCCATTTTGCATCACCTCGGTTACCTTGTTGCGTACCGCGGGGTGGTTATGCCCTAAAATAAGCGGCCCCCACGAGCAGCAAAAATCTATAAACTCGTTACCATCAGCATCCCAAATATGGCTGCCATCACCCTTTTCAATAAACAGCGGCGTGCCGTAAACAGATTTAAAGGCACGCACCGGCGAGTTTACCCCACCCGGAAAGTACGTTTTGGCTTTTTCGTATAATGCTGCAGATTTTACTCTGCTGATATCAGGTACTTGTGTCATTTGTCTTTATTCTTTATCCTGCCGTCATTGCGAGGCACAAAGCAATCTCCCTTTAAGCATATCGGTTATGCATAGTTTTGAGATTGCTTCGTACCTCGCAATGACGCTTTATTAGCTTAAGCTTGCTTACAACCACTTATTCAATAACACTTCTTTAGCGTGATAAGTCAATATCGCGTTTGCCCCTGCCCTGCGTATGCTGGTAAGCACCTCGGTAATGGCGCGCTGCTCGTTTAACCAGCCTTTTTGTATGGCTGCCTTTATCATGGCATACTCACCGCTTACATTGTAGGCCGCTACGGGTAGCTGGGTATTATCCTTTATCAGTTTTATTACATCAAGGTAAGGCAATGCCGGTTTTACCATTAAAAAGTCCGCGCCTTCAATTTCGTCTAACCTGGCCTCAATTAAAGCTTCGCTTTGGTTGGCGGGGTTCATCTGGTAAGTTTTTTTATCGCCGAACTTAGGGGCCGAGTTTAAGGCATCCCTAAACGGGCCATAAAAGGCACTGGCATATTTGGCCGAGTACGACATGATAGATACACCGCTAAAGCCATTATCATCTAACACCTTGCGTATATAGCCCACCCTGCCATCCATCATATCTGATGGGGCAATAATATCGGCACCGCTACGGGCATGGGCCAGTGCCATTTTCCCCAATATCTCCAGTGTCTCGTCGTTCAGTATTTCGCCATTCTCTACAACGCCGTCGTGTCCGTCGCTGCTGTAGGGGTCCATGGCTACATCGGTTATTACACAAGCTTCAGGGAATTCCTTTTTTACGGCACGTATGGCACGCAGGTACAGGCTTTCGTCGCGATAGCTTTCGGTAGCGTATTTATCTTTTAAGGCTTCATCGATATTAGGGAAAAGATCAAACGAATTTAACCCCAGTTTAAGACAGCTCTCTACCTCGCGCAGCAAATTATCTACAGAGTATCGGTAAATGCCCGGCATTGATGCCACTTCGCTCTTTTGGTTATCGCCATCGATAATGAATAAAGGAAATATCAGGTTTGCCGCACTCACATGCGTTTCCTGCACCATTTGGCGTATCACTTCACTTTTCCGGTTTCTTCTTGGTCGTTGTAACATGTTTTAGTTCATTAGTTCACTGGTTCATCGGTTTATTAGTTTAAAGCGGGCTATAAAAGCGACACCAATGAACTAATGAGCAAATGAACCAATGAACGTCTATAGTCCAAACACTGCCTCTGCTAATCCCACCTCATCGGGCGAGAATGGCAGGGTATATTTAACACCCATTTCATCAAATTTGCTACCTGTTGATTTACCAATGGCAACAACCTTTTGGTTGGGTTCTAACAAATTATCTGCAAAATAAGCCTCTACGTTTGATGGGCTGGTGAACACCACCACATCCGCACCTGTTGGCTCTACATCCTCTTCCAGTACGGTCTCGTAAACCGACAGGTCGATGATCTTCGTATCGGCCGATAAGCCTTTTTGTATACTGCGCATTGAACCTTCGGCACCGGGGAAACAAACTGTTTTACCATTGGCCAGGGCCGCAAATTCGGCAGCTACTTCAGCAGTATCAACGCCTTCGCCCACGTAATTGGTAAAGTAGCCTTTACGGCGCAGCATTTCTTCAGATCCGCTGCCCATCACGCCAAACTTTACGTTTTTAGAAAATTGAGGGTTCAGTTTAAAAAAGTACTCTACCGCGTTTTTGCTCGAGAAAAATATCCAATCGACATTACGCAGTATATAAGAGTCTAATTTGGTAATAACAGGCACGGTGCGTATCAACGAGCGTGCCTCTATGGTAATATTATGCTTTTCGAGCGCTTTGCGGAAGTAGCTTTGCTCAGATAATTCGCGGGTTATAAATACGCTTTGCGGATACTTACGGGCCTTATCAAATTTAGCCACTACCTTTTGGGCCATGCCTTCGGTAGTCTCGGCTTCTATAAACAGCCTGTCTGGGAATTGATCACCCTCATCGGCCTTTGAGGTAAACACCTGGAACTTGCCATCATCCTTACGGCAATAGCAGCCCAATGGCAAGTGGCATCCACCGCCAAACAGTTTTAGCACGGTACGTTCTACCGCTAATTCCTCGGCAACATCCGGGTGGTTTAAGGCCTGTAAGGCTTCAAACAATTCGGTATTGTTTTCCTGTATCTGTATAGCCAATACGCCCTGTGCAGGCGCAGGTATCAATTCGTTTGGTGTAAGTACTTCTACGTGCAGGTCGCTCAAATCTAACCCTAAACGGCTTACACCAGCTTTGGCTATCATAATAGCGTCGTAATTCTCGTCGCGTAGTTTATTGATGCGGGTAGGCACATTACCGCGCAGGTCCTGTATCTCCAGGTCGGGGCGGTAGGCCAACAGCTGCGCCTTACGCCTGTTAGATGATGTACCCACAATAGCGCCATATTTTAAGGATAGCTTTTGGTGCACATCCACGCAATCTTTCAATATCAGTAATAACTCAGATGGGTCTTCCCTTTCAGATACAGCTGCTATGATCAGTCCCGGCGGGTTCTCGGTAGGCAGGTCTTTATGCGAATGTACGGCAAGGTCAATGGTACCCGCCAGCAATTCTTCCTCCAGCTCTTTTGTAAAAAAGCCCTTTCCTTCCAGTTTATCAAAACTTAGGTTAAGTATCCGGTCGCCTTGTGTTTTTATAATTTTTAGTTCGGCGGTAATACCAATGTTTGCCAGGCTATCCTTTACAAAGTTAGCCTGCCATAAGGCTAATTCGCTGCCACGCGTTCCTATAATTACTGTTCTATCCAAAGGGGTATGAGTTTACACTGCAAATTTAATTTTTTATGCTGATGATAGTAACATCAATAAATCTAATTGCAACTAAATGACCTAATGAACTTGCATAATTAAAAAAAGAGATGCTGCCGCGAGTTTAGCGCAGCGTAACTCGTGGTGTAGCATAGCTAAAGCTTTCAGCTTTACTACCAATTTACTAATTTACCGCAATGAGCCGTAACTATAAATTCCACGACCAGCAACGCCCTTATTTTGTAACATTCTCTGTAGTAAGATGGATAGATGTATTTACCAGGCGTGAATACAAAGACATACTTATTGATAGCCTAAAATATTGTATTGAACATAAAGGCCTGCAATTATACGCATGGGTTATTATGAGCAACCACGTACACCTGACAATTGGCACTAATAATAAACCAATGCAAGATATTTTAAGAGATATAAAAAGGCATACTTCAAAGCAAGTTACAAAAGCAATTAGTGAGAATACCCAAGAAAGCAGGCGGGAATGGATACTATGGTTTTTTGAGCGGGAAGGCAAAGGGAACCCTAATAACGAACAATATCAATTTTGGCAGCAGGGAAGTCATCCTATTGAGCTATGGAGCAACGATGTTATAGACCAAAAATTGGATTACATCCATAACAATCCGGTAAAAGCTGGATGGGTTGATGAGCCCGAACATTACCTATACAGCAGCGCACGTGATTACGCGGATGGTAAGGGATTGCTGGATGTTTTATTATTGATTTAGTGTAATGTAAGCTGAAAGCTTACCTTGTGCTTTACCACGAGTTACGCTATGCTAAACTCGCGGCAGCTATTAGGGGAAGTACGCTTGCGCCTAATTATTATTGATCAATATATCCTTTGCCATTATCATGGGCACGCTGATATATTTTTTCTCCATGTAGTTCATCACCTTTTCAAGTATCTCACGCGATTCTTTATCAAGGCTTTGCACTTCATCGGCAAATACGGTATTTACTGCGTTGTTGCGTATCTCTTTTATCTTTTCGGGCACCTGGCGCATCGCCAGTTCAATTTTGCGCTGTTTAAGCATCACCAAAAACTCGGCAATATTTTGCTCTATAATGGTTTCGGCATGTACCAATTCCTGGTAGCGCTCCTGCAGGTTCTTTTTAGCTATTTCGTTAAGCGAGTGTACCTCAATAAAGTTTACCTCAAATTGCTCCAATACTTCGGGTGCGGTATCGTTTGGTATAGCCAGATCCACAATAGTTTTGCGATCGGTTTCGCCGTTTAATAAGGAGGTGTAAATTTCGGGAGTAATAATAGGTTCTGTTGCCGATGTACAGGTAATAATAGCATCGAAACCTTTTTTGTAATTTTTAAGCTCGGCAAGTTCAAAAGCTTCTCCGCCTAAATCGCCTGCCAATTGTTGCGCCTTTGATATAGTGCGGTTAAATACCGAAAAGTTAGAAAACTTATGCTTTTGCAGATATTTAGATATATTCTTGTTGGTTTCGCCTGCACCAATTATAAGGATGCGGGCGTTTGAACATAACTTAAGGTCCTTTAATTTACGATAGGCTAATGACACTACCGAAATAGGATTTTTTGAAATATTGGTATGAGTATAAACCTCTTTAGCGGTTTTTACTACGCAATCCATCACCACGCGCAGGCAATCGCCGGTTAAGCCCGCCTGGCGGCCATCTTCGTAAGCTTTACGCAATTGGGCTAAAATTTCTTTTTCGCCAACTATCAGGCTTTCTAAGGAGCATGAGGTGCGCAGCAAATGATTCATAGCATCCTGCCCGCTGTATATAGATGCAGCGTTTAAAAAAATATCGGTGGAGTGCGAGCAAAGGCCAATTTCTAAAGCCTGTATAAAGCGATGTGCAAATTCTTTATCAACTGTTTGCTGGGTCGACATAACAAATTCAACCCGGTTACATGTAGCCAAATAAAATATTTCCGAGATACCAAAATTGGCTTTCACCTCACGAAGCTTATCAGTCAGATTTTCCTGGCAAATTACCAATCTCCCTAATTCCTTCAGCTCAATCTGTTTATGCGTAAAAGCTATTACCTTTAAATACTTCAAAGCAGTTTTTAATTTGACCCAACAAAAATAAGATACCAAACAGCATGCAATGTCAAGGCTTTGTCAAACAGGCGCATTTAGAATGATTATAAATAATGATAAAAATTGAATTAATAGCTCTGTTTGTTAGCAAAATATCGTTTTTATAAGCAAATATTCAACATAAAATGCAAATATTAAAAAAGATAAGCTTAGTGACTATAGTCATTTTATACTTTTTAGCCGGATTAAACCATTTTATACATCCTACAGGTTACGTTAACATCATTCCGCATTATTTGCCCTATGTTGCTATATTAAACATATTGGCAGGCATTGCCGAAATATTGTTTGCCCTTTTGCTGATACGCTCAAAAACGCGTAAGGTTGCCGCATGGGGCATAATTTTAATGCTTATCGCTTTTTTACCCGTGCATATTACCATGCTTGCCAACGCACCTTTTAAATTGGGCAATTTGCTGGTTACACCAACCATAGCCTGGGCCAGGCTGGCATTACAACCGGTATTAATGCTGTGGGCGTGGTGGCATAGAAAGTAGCGGCAAGTTTAGTATAAGTGCAAGTTAAATTTCTATTCAAAAAACTTGATACTTACATTAAATATTTGCTACTTGGTACTATTACAAACATTTATAAAAAATACGGGTTACAGGAAAATGGATCTGCAAAGTATTGAATTACGCACGCTGGAAGTACAGGATTACCAGGAGTTGAAAAAATCGATGAAATCGGCTTACCTGGATATGGAAGACGACCATTGGGACGCCGGATCGATAAAAAAACTGATAAAACTTTTCCCCGAAGGGCAGGTTTGCGTTGCCGTTAACGGCGAAGTAGTAGGCTGCGCACTAGCCATTATTGTTGATTATAAAAAATTTGGCGATAGCCATACCTATAAGCAAATAACCGGTAGCGGCACCTTTAAAACACACGACGAAAATGGCGATACGCTTTATGGTATCGAGATATTTGTACATCCTAAGTATCGCGGCCTAAGGCTGGCACGCCGCCTATACGAGGCCCGCAAGGCGCTTTGCGAAAAGCTGAATCTAAAAAGCATTATAGCAGGTGGCCGTATACCCAACTATCAAAAATACCAAAATGACCTTACCCCAAGGCAGTATATAGATAAAGTAAAGTATAAAGAAATATACGACCCTACCCTGTCTTTCCAGTTAGCTAACGATTTTCACGTGCGTAAAATACTGCGCAATTACCTGCCCGAGGATGCCCGCTCAAAGGGTTTTGCTACGTTGATAGAGTGGAACAATGTATACTACGAAGAGGTAAGCACATCCATCAATAATAAAACTGTGGTGCGCATTGGTTTGGTGCAATGGCAAATGAGGCCATACAATAATATAAGCGAGCTAATGAAGCATGCCGAGTATTTTGTGGATGCCGTGAGCGATTACCAGTCGGATTTTATACTATTCCCCGAGTTGTTTAATACGCCCCTAATGGCCGAGTATAACCATATGGATGCAGCAAAGGCCATGCGCGAGCTGGCCAAATACACCGGGCCCATTACCGAAGCGTTTGCCAAGCTGGCGGTATCGTACAACGTAAACATTATTGCAGGCAGTATGCCAAAGATAATTGACGATTCGTTGTACAACGTCTCTTTTCTTTTCAGGCGCAATGGCAGCATGGAAGAAACCATAAAAATACACCCCACGCCTTCCGAAATAAGCTCGTGGGGTATGCGCGGCGGTAGCGATGTCAGGGTTTTTGATACGGATGCCGGGCGCATTGGTATTTTAATATGTTACGATGTAGAGTTTCCGGAACTATCGCGCATACTGGCCAGCCAGGATATGGATATATTGTTTGTACCCTTTTTAACCGATACCCAAAATGGTTATAACCGGGTTAAGTTTTGCGCGCAGGCCCGCGCTGTCGAGAATGAGTGTTATGTGGCCATTGCGGGCTGTGTAGGTAATTTACCTAATGTAAATAATATGGATATCTCTTACGCGCAATCGGCAGTGTTTACGCCCTCAGACTTTGGTTTTCCGATGAATGGCGTACAATCAGAAGCTACGCCAAACAGCGAAATGATAGTAATTGCAGATGTGGACCTATCAGTTTTAAGCGCCCTGCACGAGTATGGTAGCGTACAAAACTTAAAAGACCGCCGCACCGATCTGTATGGTATCATGTTTAATGGGAAGAAAGTTTAATATCAATTGATACATTTTGTGTATAATTGATAGTAATGAAGTTTTATACTATTGAGCCTAAACCGCATATTAAATTAAGGATTATTGCCACATTGATAGATTATGGCATTTACTTTATCTTTTTATTTATATTTCTATATGTATTTGACGAGGACCCACAGGAAGGTAAAATGCAAGTAACAGGGTCGCTCACCCTTGTACTTCCTATTGTTTGGTTTTTGTACTTTGTGATATTAGAATCAGCTAATCAGGCCACTCCAGGGCACGATATAGTTAAATTAAAAGTATATACTTTAGATGGTCGTAAACCAACATTCTCCGCTTGTTTAAAACGTCGATTGTTAGACCCTTTCGATATATTCATGTATGGCATTCCTGCTTTAGTTTGCATTTCAAAAACAGCCAGACACCAAAGGTTGGGCGATTTGTGGGCAGATACCATCATTGCAAAAAACAATGATATAACTGAGAAAGACGTTATATTTTAACCATGATCGCTAAGCAACATTATTCCATCCCCGGTGCAAAAGGCCGCGGTATGGCCGCCGATATCACCTTTGATACCCTTAACCCTTATGCGCCGCTTGTGGTATTTGCACATGGCATACGTGGTTTTAAAGATTGGGGAGCGCACGACATGGTGGCCAGGCACTTTACCCAAAATGGTTTCCGTTTTCTAAAATTCAACTTTTCGCACAACGGTACTACGGCCGAAAAACCTACCGAATTTGCCGACCTGATAGCCTTTGGCGACAACACCTTTTCTATTGAGCTTGACGACTTGAAGTCGGTTATCGATTTTGCCTGCAGCGGCTCGGCCATTCCGGCGGTTAAAAGCATATACCTTATTGGCCATAGCATGGGCGGCGGTATCAGCATCATTAAAACAGCCGAAGACACGCGTATTAAAAAACTGGTTACGATGGCTGCTATATCCGGCTTTCATAACCTATGGCCCAAACAGGCCGAAGAGCAGTGGCGGCTACAGGGTGTAATGTATATGGTAAATTCGCGTACAGGCCAAAATATGCCCTATAAAGCTGCCTTGTTGGACGATCTATACACGCATCCACTACGCTTAAACATACCGCTTAAAGCAGCCGAAATAACACAACCCTGGTTAATTATACATGGCGATGCCGATACCAGTGTTCCGCTAAGCCATGCCGAAGCGCTACACAAGGCCCAGCCCAACGCGGAGTTAATGGTGATTGCAGGAGCCGACCATACATTTAACGCGGTACACCCATACTTACAACCCAACCTGCCTGCCCAGCTTTTAGCCTTTTGTGATGCTACGATCGCCTTTTTCAAAAAATAAAATTGTTTAAACATCTGTAATGAAAGTTTTACCGTATTGTGGTATATAATAGATAAACAAGTTTTATAATTGCTATATGAGTTTAGCCGGAGCCAAAAAAAATGGAAACAAGTTTTTAAACCCAATACCTACAGACGAAGCCGGTTTCGATAAAATGGTTCCTATTTTAAAGGAATACTATAGTAATAAAGCCGAAAACACGCCTAAAAAAACTTTAGGCCCGTTTAAAACCGATAGCAGTATCTACCAAAAAGACCCTGCAAGCGGTTTACGCATTACATGGATAGGGCATTCGAGTTTATTAATAGAAATTGACGGCATACGCATTTTAACCGACCCTGTTTGGGGCGAGCGTGCTTCATTCTCCTCCTTTTTTGGCCCTAAACGCTTTTTTAAGGCCCCGCTGCCATCAGATGAAATTCCTGAACTTGACCTGGTGATCATATCGCACGATCATTACGATCACCTGGATAAAAGCACCATGAAATTTTTTGCAGGTAAAACCATCCCCTTTATTTGTCCATTAGGGGTTGGCGATATTCTGCAGGACTTTGGTATTGTGAGAAATTATATCCACGAAGTAGACTGGGGCGATAGCGTAATGATAGGCGATTGCAATATTACCTCTACCCCATCAAGGCATTTTTCGGGCAGGGGGATAGTTAACCGTAATACTACGCTATGGTCGTCCTTTGTAATTAAAGGGCCGGATCATAACATATATTTTGGTGCCGATTCGGGCTGGTTTCCGGGTTTTAAGGAAATAGGCGATGCCTTTGGTCCGTTTGACCTAACCATGCTGGAGGTTGGCGCTTATGGCCAGCACTGGGCAGATATCCATATGGGTCCCGATAATGCTACAACGCGCATATAGCCCTTAAGGGCCAAATAATGATGCCTATACACTGGGGTACATTTAACCTGGCACCCCACGCCTGGTTCGAGCCTGCCGAAAGGTTGTTAAAGTTTGCAGAAGATAAAAATATTAAGTTATTTTTACCTGAGCCGGGTCAGCCTACCGAGGTAAAAGGCCCGTATAACTCGTTATGGTGGAAACCATTCATGAGTTAATAAACTAAACGACCTAATTTACCAACCGATGAAAATAATCAAACAAGCGGCTTATACCTTAGCCATGCTAATGCTGTGTGTTAGTGCAAATGCGCAAACTGTAATTCCGCTATGGGCAAATGGTGCACCCGGCTTTGAAAGACGCCGTAACGAACCGGAGCAAGCTAAAGATTATTGGGTAAAAAACATTCACAATCCATCGGTAACGGTGTATGCCCCGCCTGCAGATAAAGCCAATGGCGCAGCTGTTATAGTTTGCCCCGGCGGCGGCCACCGCTTGCTGGTTTACAATGCAGAAGGTGTTGCACCTGCCAAGTTTTTTAATGATTTAGGCATTACCGTTTTTGTATTAAAGTACCGTTTAGGCCGCGATACCCTATCGCCCTATAAAGTTGATATACACCCTAAGCAGGATGCACAGCGTGCTTTGCGCCTGGTACGCAGCCGCGCAGCCGAGTGGGCTATTGATACTAACCGCATTGGCCTGATGGGCTTTTCGGCAGGTGGTGAGGTGGTTGATATGGTGGCATTTACAGACGGAAAAGGCGACCCAAAAGCCCCCGACCCGATAGACCACGCTACGGCCAAAGCCAACTTTATTATACAGGTTTACCCCGGCCCCGGCTTTGTGCCCCAAACTATTCCTGCTGATGCCCCACCTGCATTTCTGGTAGCAGCTAACGATGATGCCTGCTGCTCGTTACCCTTAATTCAGCTTTTACAGCGGTATCGCGAGGCTAAAGTGCCGGTAGAGATGCACATGTATGCCCGCGGCGACCATGCCTTTAACATGGGCACCAACCGCAAGCTAAAGTCCATCAATAACTGGCCACAACGCCTTGCCGACTGGCTGGAAGACAGCCACTATTTAAAACCAGAATTGAAAAAGGTGATGCATAATTAGCTGTTGCAGGTCACAGCTAAAATATTCGTTATTATTAGTTTTAATTTGGATTTATAGGTGAGATTTTTTCACTTTTTTGTTGGTGTCCAAAACCATAATTTACAAAAAAATCAGCATAAAAACAAGCGGATTTAGAGGTATATTCATTTAAGTGCGCAACAGTTGGCTTATTTTTCTTCGGATATAAAAACGTATCGCCGGTTTAATCGTTATAAATAAAAGCAGAAAACCCATGGCAAACTTTCAGGATATTATAGCTTCGGACAAACCCGTCTTAGTCGATTTTTCGGCAGAGTGGTGCGGGCCATGTAAAATGATGGCACCTATATTAAAACAAGTGAAAGACGCCCTTGGCGATAAGGTAAGCATCATCAAAATTGATATTGATAAAAACCCGCAGGCGGCCAATGCACTGCATGTGCAAAGCGTGCCTACTTTAATGATATTTAAAAACAGCGAAACTAAATGGCGCCAAAGCGGCGTAGTGCAAGCCAGTCAGCTGCAACAGATCATTCAGCAGTATATTTAATGGGTTTCAGCATGCGGTGCTTCCTTGCTATCTGCACGTTTGCGCAGGTATAACCACGATAGCAGGTACAGGCAAAGCAGGCCCAATAAAAAGCCGCCCAATACATCGGTAAACCAGTGTGCGCCCATGTAGATACGCGAGATGGGTATCATCAAAATCAACAAAGCGCTTATTGTCCCTACCATCCATCGTATAACCTTAGGGACACCCTCCAGCTGATACATCAGCACTATTAAAAAACCGAAAAACACCACATAAAATAACATATGCCCGCTTGGGAAACTTTGCTGGCTGGTTTTTATAACAATGCGCACTATGGTATCTGAAGGGCGCGGGCGGTTAATAACCGACTTGATAACCGTACTTACCAGGCCGCATAAGGTGGTAAGCAACACGTAGCCTGCTGCCTTTTTATACTTAAATAAAAACAGAATAATACTTGTAAGCCCTATCATAATCGGTGCCTCGGGCATGTAGCCGGGGCAGCTTATTAAATACATCACCTCGTCTATAAACGAGTTTTGGTGCTCCTGAATTTCGCGGCTAAACATCAAATCAATACCCGATGTTGGGTATAGATGCACCAATAAGGTAAGCACTATAAAACCAAGCGTAATTATGGTTAAGGTAAGCAGCAGTATATGCTGCCTGTATTTGTTCATCAATTATATCAGGTCTTTTAAATGTTTGTAGTTGGCTTTTACAGTGTCTATCACTTCGTCCATTCGGCCGTTTAGCATTAATTTGGTCATAGATACGGCCATACCCTTTACTTGTCCTAACTCTACCCTTGGCGGCATAGCTAATGCGTTAGGATCAGTAAATATATTAACCAAAGCAGGGCCGTTATATATAAACGCCTCGCGCAGGCCTTGCTTTAACTCATCAGGATCAGTAACAGTGATACCTTTTATACCCATTGCCTGCGCTACCAGGGCAAAATCGGGGTTATGCATATCTGTTTGCCAATCGGGCAAGCCGGCCACTTCCATCTCCAGTTTTACCATCCCTAACGAGCGGTTGTTAAACACAATTATTTTTACAGGCAGTTTATATTGTGCAATAGTTGCCAAATCGCCCATCAGCATAGATAGCCCCCCATCGCCGCATAGGGCTATTACCTGCCTGCCCGGGAATGCCAAAGCTGCGCCTATTGCCTGCGGCATGGCATTAGCCATTGAACCATGGTTAAACGAGCCTATCATTTTACGCTTACCGGTTGCGTTAATATAACGCGCGCCCCAAACGCATGACATGCCCGTATCCACTGTAAATATAGCATCATTGGTGGCTAATTCATCAATCATACTGGCTACATACTCGGGGTGTATATTTTGCTTTTTGCCGGTATCCTCAACATAGGTTTGCATGTTGCTTTTTACATGGGCGTAAAACTCCAACTGGGCTTTTAAAAAGCTTTCGTTATCCGTTTTTTGTTCAACCAATGGCAGCAATGCGGTTAGTGTATCCTTTACCGACCCACATAATCCAATATCAACCTTTGCCCTTCTGCCTATGCGTTCGGGTTTAATATCTACCTGCACTATTTTACAATCGGTAGGCATAAACGGTGTGTAAGGGAAATCCGTACCCAGTAATAGTAACAGGTCGCTTTCGTGCATGCTATGATAGGCCGAAGGCAGCCCAAGCAAACCTGTCATACCAACCTCGTTAGGGTTATTATACTGGATATCCATTTTAGAGCGAAATGAATAGGCTACAGGCGCATTTAGCTTTTGCGACAAGGCAACTACCTCGTCATGCGCATCGGCAGCTCCTATGCCGCAAAAAAGCGTTATTTTTTTATGCTGATCAATCAACGCCGCCAGTTGGTTTAGGTCATAGTCCGATGGGCGAATAACAGGCTCAGGCTTGTAGTTTTGGGTGGAGGTTAACACCTCTTCCGAATCCATACTGGTTAAATCGCCGGGTAAACCTATTACGGCTACCCCTTTGCGGTGCAATGCCGCTTGTATACCCGCCTGTAGCATGCGCGGTAATTGTTTGGCTGTATTGGCTACCTGGTTGTAATGGCTGCAATCGTCAAACAGTTTTATGGTATTGGTTTCCTGAAAATACTCGGTCCCATACTCAAAACTTGGTATAGTTGAGGCGATAGCTATAACCGGTGCCCCCGAACGGTGAGCATCATACAATCCGTTTATTAAATGCACGTGCCCGGGGCCACTGCTGCCGGCGCAGCAAGCCAAATTACCTGTTAGCTGGGCTTCGGCACCGGCTGCATAAGCACCGGCTTCTTCGTGGCGTACATGTATCCATTGTATAGTGCCCTCGCGCCTAACCGCGTCGTTCACTTCGTTTAAGCTGTCACCTGTTACAGCGTATATCCTTTTTATCCCTGCGTTTACCAGCATTGCTACCAGTTGGTCTGCTACGTTTGCCATATAAGTATGTTTATACTTACTTAACTTTATAAGTGCGAGCGGGTTTTAATTTTTAATAATTTAGCTTAAACATTAAATTTGGGGGCGAGTTGTAATTAAAATAAAGCAGCAACGTAAGGTTGCAACTATGGCGCAAAAATGATCTTGTCAATTTTTCTACAAAGCGGTAGCTCCTCCGGAGCATCGGGATGTGACTTCCGCGCTGTTGTTCCCGAAACCCTTAATAGCTTGCTAAGGGTAGCCACCTACGGGGCAAAGGTATATTCTGTGATATTATGCTACAAAGCGGTAGTTCCTACGGAACATGATGGTTTGCTATTTTTGAATAAGGCTTGATTAATAAAAAAATATCCCGTAGGCAATGTCCTTATTTAAGGAATTTGGTTAATCGGAATGCGTCGTAGACGCAAAAGGTTGGTAGAAAAGGCAATAAATAATGGCTGCATGCCGTAGGTATGCCACTTCGAGTATCGTACCTACGGCACGGTTGTTCTCTTTTGTTTTTTTCTACCAACCTTTAACTCCTATGGAGTTTCCTAACTTTCTGGCATCTCCCGCTAGGGAGTATCGCTTTGTAGCTAAACGTATACTAATAATTTGTGCCCTGTAAGGGCTACCCTTAGCAAAGCGAAAGGTGGCAGTATACCGATCACTACCATGTGAGATCCTGTATTGCCACTATAGATGTTCGGAAGACTTTTTAATTCCCTCCTTGGGGAGGGGTGCGGTAAGAAATGAGCGTAAAGGCAGGGAGGGGTTTATATAAGCGATGGGTTACATTTGCTTGAACGCCTGATTTAACCCCTACCTCCTCCTTCCCCAGGGAAGGAATCGCACATTCCCGGCACTATTTTAATCTCCGAACAGTTATGATGCTTTCACCAAAAATGTACCAAACAAAAAGCCCCGGTTAAATAACCAGGGCTTTTGTATTTTAAAAGGAGCAAAAATTACTCGCCTTTTTCAGCATTTTCTTCTTTGTCATCAGCTGCAGGAGCTTCAGTCGCAGGAGTTTCTTCTACCGCCGGAGCAGCTTCAGCAACCGGAGCCTCAGCTACAGTTTCTTCGGCTACAACAGGTGCAGCAGCAACAGGTGCAGTAGTTTCTGCCTTAGCCTTTGAAGCACCACCACGACGACGTGTTGATTTTTTCTCGGTTTTAGCAGCTACGTCTTTACCGTAAACAGTATTGTAATCAACTAATTCAATGATAGCCATTTCAGCGTTATCGCCTAAACGGTTCTCTAACTTAACAATACGTGTGTAACCACCCGGGCGGTTAGCAATTTTCTCAGCAACTTCACGGAACAGGATGTTCACAGTGTCTTTGTCTTGTAAATAGCTAAATACGGTACGGCGTGAGTGTGTTGTATCGTTTTTTGACTTAGTTAACAAAGGCTCAACATAACCACGCAGGGCTTTTGCTTTTGCCAATGTTGTTGTAATACGCTTGTGTAGTATAAGCGAAGATGCCATGTTAGCCATCATCGCTTTGCGATGGCTATCTGTACGGCCTAAATGGTTTACTTTTCTTCCGTGTCTCATTTGTTTGTTAATTTTTGCACGTGCATACCGTTGGGCGACTCATTAATCAAGCCCGCGGAATTATGCCCTCGCTTACAGTTATTATTATTATTCTTCGTCTAACTTAAATTTAGACAGGTTCATACCAAAAGATAATCCTTTTGATTTAACCAGGTCCTGAATTTCAGTTAATGATTTTTTACCAAAGTTTCTGAATTTCAGCATATCGGCAACATCGTACGATACTAAGTCGGCCAGGCTGCGGATATCGGCAGCTTTAAGGCAGTTTAGCGCACGTACAGATAAATCAAGATCAACCAATTCGGTTTTAAGGATCTTACGCATGTGTAAAATTTCCTCGTCAACTTCTTTAGTTTCTTCTTTAGCCTGTGCTTCAAGCATCATGTTCTCGTCAGAGAACAGCATGAAGTGCTGGATCAAAATTTTAGCTGCTTGTTTCAAAGCATCTTCCGGATGAATTGAACCATCGGTAGAGATATCAAGGATCAGTTTTTCGTAATCCGTTTTTTGCTCTACACGGTAGTTTTCAAGCGTATATTTTACATTTTTTATAGGCGTAAATATCGAATCGATAGCTATCACACCTACGTTTGCATCAGGATTTTTGTTTTCCTCGTTGCTGATGTAACCACGGCCTTTAGCAACTGTAAGCTCAACTTCAAGCGTTACAGATGAATCCATGTTACAAATAACTAAATCAGGGTTTAATACTGTAAAGTTGTTTGAAAACTTAGTAATATCACCTGCTTTAAAAGCATCCTGACCGTTAATGATCACAAATATTTTCTCATTATCGCCCGACTCACCTGTTTTTTTGAAACGAACTTGTTTAAAGTTCAGGATGATCTCGGTTACATCTTCAACCACACCTTTGATGGTCGAAAACTCATGCATAACACCTGATATACGTATAGATGTGATTGCATAACCTTCTAATGAAGAAAGTAAGATACGACGCAGAGCATTACCAATGGTTACACCGAAGCCTGGTTCTAACGGACGAAACTCAAACGTGCCATCAAAATCATTTGATTTCTGCATGATAACCTTGTCTGGTTTTTGAAATGCTAAAATTGCCATTTATATCTTTTGTTTATTGTTTACTAATTTGAATTGAATATAACCACGAAAATGATTGACAGAATATGCCAACCATTTTGTGGATAAGTATCGTTATTATTTTGAGTATAACTCCACAATAAGGTTTTCCTTAATGTTTTCAGGTATCTCATCACGATTTGGATAGTTAAGGAATTTGCCTGTTAATTCGGCAGCGTCCCATTCTAACCAGCTATATTTATTTACTTTACGGCCGGCTACTGAATTAGTAATGGCTTCAAGTGATTTTGATTTTTCGCGTACTGCAATAACGTCGCCTGCTTTTAATGCATATGATGCAATGTTTACAACCGAACCGTTAACAGTAATGTGCTTGTGGCCTACTAACTGGCGTGCACCCGAACGTGTAGGAGCGATACCTAAACGGTATACTGCATTATCTAAACGTGCTTCTAAAAACTTTAATAAGTTTTCGCCGGTGATACCTTCTTTAGCAGAAGCTGTGTGGAATAAGTTTTCGAACTGACGCTCTAATACACCATAAGTGTATTTAACTTTTTGTTTTTCCATTAACTGTACCGCGTACTCAGATTGCTTTCCTCTTCTTTTTGAAGCGCCGTGCATTCCGGGCGGATAGTTTTTTCTCTCTAACGCTTTATCCGGACCGAAGATCGGCTCGCGGAACCTACGCGCAATTTTTGATTTAGGGCCTGTATATCTTGCCATTTTTGTGTGTTTTAAAGTATCAAACAGCCCGCAGCTGCCGAATCTTAGCTTTAAAAATTAATTGATTAAACTCTTCTTCTTTTTGATGGACGACAACCGTTGTGCGGAAGTGGGGTAATGTCCTTAATGGTAGTTACCTCGATACCTGTTGTTTGCAGGGTACGTATTGCAGACTCGCGGCCTGAACCCGGACCTTTAACAAATACCTCAACCTTACGTAAACCTAAGTCGTAAGCTACTTTACCGCAATCGGCAGCAGCCTGACCGGCAGCATAAGGGGTGTTCTTTTTAGAACCTTTGAAACCCATTTTACCTGCAGAAGACCATGATACAGCCTGTCCGCTTTTGTTGGTAAGGGTAATAATGATGTTGTTAAAAGTAGCGTTGATGTGTGCTTCGCCAACAGGCTCAACAATAACAACACGCTTTTTGGTAACTTTTTTGCTTTTAGCCATTTTCTTAATTATTGAATTAATGAATTATTGGGTTAGTGATTAACCCGGACCCATTAACCGTTTTTTATAATTTATATTCCAAATGATATTTGAATTGAGAACAAATCTCTATTCTCCAATCACTTATCACTATTTACTATTTAGTAGCTTTCTTTTTGTTAGCAACTGTTTTACGTTTTCCTTTACGGGTACGTGAGTTGTTTTTGGTGCGCTGGCCACGTAATGGTAAACCTTTACGATGACGGGTGCCCCTGTAGCAACCAATATCCATTAAACGTTTGATGTTAAGTTGAACTTCTGAACGTAAAGCACCTTCAACCTTAATTTGATCGTTAATGATAGTACGGATAGCAGTTAACTGCTCATCTGTCCAATCCTGAACTTTAATATTAACGTCGATGCCTGCTTCAGCTAAAATGTTCTGAGCGGTTGAGCGTCCAATTCCGTAGATGTAGGTTAAACCTATCTCGCCTCTTTTATTTTTTGGTAAATCAATACCGGAGATCCTTGCCATATTTTTTGTTTGTTTTTTAACGTAATACCGAACGGCGGGCCACCGTTGTGCGGATTATTACAAATTTTTTTATTATCCCTGACGTTGTTTAAACTTCGGGTTCTTTTTGTTTATCACATAAAGTTTCCCGTTACGGCGGATGATCTTGCAATCAACGCTACGTTTTTTAATGGATGCTCTAACTTTCATCTCGTTTGTTATTTATATCTATAGGTTATTCTTCCTTTTGTTAAATCATACGGGCTCATCTCCAGTTTAACCCTGTCGCCAGGTAAAATTTTGATGTAGTGCATCCGCATTTTTCCGGATATGTGTGCAATAATCTCGTGGCCATTTTCAAGTTCAACCCTAAACATTGCGTTAGACAATGCTTCCCGAATTGTTCCGTCTTGCTCAATCGAAGATTGTTTTGCCATATTTTATTGATTATTACTTAATTATCCACCCCAAAACCGGGATGCAAAATTAATAAAAATTATTTACTTTTTATTTTTTTCTTCTAAAACTTTATCAATGTATGAAAACGTTGATAAAACATCTGGTTTTCCCTTTTTTACAGCTACCGTATGCTCGTAATGTGCCGATGGCTTTTTATCAACCGTTGATACGGTCCATCCATCATCCCAAAACTTAACGCCGGCGCGGCCTGCATTTATCATTGGCTCAATGGCAATCACCATTCCTTCTTCCAATTTAATACCTGCACCACGTTTACCGTAGTTAGGCACCTCGGGCTTCTCGTGCAGGCGTGTACCTACACCATGGCCAACAAGTTCTTTTACCACGCCAAAACCATGCTTCTCGGCATGCTCTTGTACCGCGTAACCAATATCGCCAATGCGCATCCCTACAACAGCTTTTTCTACACCAAGGTCTAAACACTCGCGGGTTACGCGCATCAGGGTTTTGGTAGCCTCGTCAACCTCGCCAATGGCAAAGGTAAAAGCCGAGTCGCCGTAGTATTTGTTTAATATCACACCGCAATCAACCGATACCAGGTCGCCTTCAACCAAAGCATTTTTGCTTGGAAAGCCGTGTACTACCTGGTCATTTAGCGATATGCACAATGAGTAAGGGAAACCGTTATAATTTAAAAATGCCGGAACACCACCATTATCACGGATAAATGTTTCGGCAAGTTTATTTAATTCAAAGGTTGTAACACCGGGGCCTATAATCTTTGCTATTTCCCCGTGTGTTTTGGAAACAAGTAAAGAACTTTCTCTTATCAGTTCTATCTCCTCGACAGACTTATAAATGATCTTTGACATTGTTATTAATTAGATAACTGGTGGCGTAGCACCCGCAGCCGCAGGCACGCTTGAGCGGCCTTTGATCCTGCCTGTTTTCATCAATCCATCGTAATGACGCATTAACAAATGGCTTTCTATCTGCTGTAAAGTATCTAACACCACACCCACCAGGATGATCAATGATGTACCACCAAAAAATCTTGCAAATAAGCTGCTTACACCTACCATACTGGCCAACGCCGGTATAATAGCGATGATAGCTAAGAATATAGAGCCCGGTAGTGTTATCTTAGAGATAACGCCATCAATGAACTCTGCAGTAGTTTTACCTGGTTTAACACCCGGTATAAAACCACCGTTCTTTTTCATATCATCAGCCATTTGATTTGGATTAACCGTAATAGCTGTGTAGAAGTATGTAAACAATATGATCAATACCGCAAACACCAGGTTATGTTCCCACGAGTTATAGTTTGATAATGCAATTAAAATTCCGTTTGATGCAGCATTAGGGAAAAACTGCGCTACTGTTGCTGGTATAAACATTAATGCCTGGGCAAATATAATTGGCATAACACCTGCAGCATTTACCTTTAAAGGTATATACTGGCGCACACCGCCATATTGTTTGTTACCTACAATACGTTTTGCGTACTGTACAGCAATTTTACGTGTTCCCTGCACTATTAGTATGGTAAACATTACCACGCCCAGTAAAGCAACAATCTCTGCAATAAACGTAATTAAACCGCCGGCACCTGTGGTGCGCGCATAAAATTCAGTTGATAATGCTGCAGGCAGCTGGGCTATGATACCCACCATAATGATCAATGATATACCGTTACCAATACCTTTATCGGTGATTTTTTCGCCCAACCACATTACAAATAGTGTACCTGCGGTTAATACAAATGTATTAAGGATGATGAACCATGGGTTACCAATCAGCATAGCCTCGGGGCTTACCTGCGATTTTAAGTATCCTATAGCCTGCAATGCAGTAATAGCTATGGTTAGATAACGTGTCCATTGGTTTAGCTTGTTACGGCCGCTTTCGCCCTCTTTTTGTAATTTGGTAAAATAAGGCACCGCTATACCAAGCAGTTGTACCACAATTGAAGCCGAAATATAAGGCATAACACCTAATGCAAAAATAGACGAACGTGAGAACGACCCTCCTGCAAACATGTTTAATAAGCCTAAAAGTCCTTCTTTAGCTTTGGCAGCGTTTAATGTAGCCGCGTTTACACCCGGTAATACTACAAACGAACCAACACGATATATTAAAAGAAATAAGAGTGTGTTGGTTATACGCACTCTCAGATCTTCAATTTTCCAGATATTGGATAATGTGGTGAAAAATTTCTTCATTGAAACTTACAACTTAACTATGGTACCACCTGCTGCTTCAATTGCTTTTTGGGCAGTAGCAGTAAACGCGTGTGCTTTAACTTCTAATTTAGCTTTTAATTCGCCACGACCTAATATTTTTACTAAGCCATTTTTGGATACCAAGCCGTGTTCTTTTAGTGTATCAAAATCAACTGCTGTTAATGTATATTTTTCAGTTAATGCTTGTAACACATCAAGGTTAACACCAACGTACTCTACACGGTTAGGGTTTTTAAAACCTACCTTAGGTACACGGCGCTGTAATGGCATCTGGCCACCTTCAAAACCTACCTTAGTAGATGTTCCTGAACGTGAACCGGCACCTTTATGGCCACGGGTTGATGTACCGCCACGGCCACTACCTGTACCACGGCCAATTCTTTTTCTATTTTTAGTAGAACCTTCTGCAGGTTTAAGATTACTTAAATTCATGATATTAAATATTTTCTACTGCTACCAGGTGGTTAACTTTTCTAACCATTCCAATAATAGCCGCAGTGGCTTCAACTTCCACGCTGTGGTTAATTTTCTTAAGGCCTAAAGCCTCAACAGTTTTTTTCTGGCGCTCGCTTCTGTCGATAACGCTTTTAATTTGTGTTATTTTAATTTTCGACATGACTGATTATCCGTTAAATACTTTACCTAAACTAATACCGCGTTGTTGCGCTACGGTAACCGCATCGCGCAGTTGCGATAATGCAGATACTGTTGCTTTAACCACGTTGTGCGGGTTTGATGATCCTTTTGATTTTGCCAATACGTTATGCACGCCGGCGCTTTCTAATACTGCACGCATTGCACCACCAGCTATTACACCAGTACCATTTGCTGCAGGTTTTAAGAATACAAAACCACCGCTAAATTTACCTATTTGCTCATGCGGGATAGTGTTGTTAATAATTGGAACTTTTACCAAGTTCTTTTTAGCATCATCAATACCTTTTGCAATAGCTTCGGTAACCTCTTTTGCTTTACCTAAACCGTAACCTACAACACCGTTCTCGTCGCCTACTACCACAATGGCACTAAAGCTAAATGTACGGCCACCTTTGGTTACTTTGGCTACACGTTGTATGCTAACCAGGCGATCTTTTAATTCGATCTCGCTGGTTTTTACTCTTTTTATGTTGATTGTTGACATTTCCTGTTTCGATTAAAAGTTTAAACCACCTTCACGTGCACCTTCAGCCAGTGATTTAACACGGCCATGATACAGGTAACCATTTCTGTCAAAAACCACATCTTTAATACCTGCGGCGATAGCTTTTTCGGCTACCAGTTTGCCTACGGCTACTGATTGGTCAGACTTTGTACCATTTGCTGTAAAATCTTTTGACAAAGATGAAGCAGATACAATGGTTTTTCCTGTTACATCGTCAATGATCTGAGCGTATATGCCTTTGTTGCTTCTGTATACAGATAAACGTGGGCGGGCTGTTGAACCTGAAAGGCGTTTTCTGATGCCTTTTTTAATTCTGTCTCTTCTTGATAATTTCATGACGATTATTTTTTAGATGCTGATTTACCTGCTTTTCTTCTCAATACTTCGCCAACAAACTTGATACCTTTACCTTTGTAAGGCTCTGGTTTACGTAACGAGCGTATTTTTGCCGCTACCTGACCGATCAATTGCTTGTCGTTTGATTCCAGGATGATGGTTGGGTTTTTACCCTTCTCAGCAGTAGTTGTAACTTTAATTTCTTTTGGCAATTCAAATACGTAGTGGTGAGAAAAACCCAACACTAAATCTAATGTGTTACCTGTATTGGTTGCGCGGTAACCTACACCCACTAACTCTTGCTGTATAGTGTAACCTGTAGTTACACCAACAACCATGTTGTTTATAAGTGAGCGGTATAAACCGTGCAGCGCTTTGTGACGTTTTTGGTCAGAAGGGCGTTTAACCAATAACTGGTCGCCTTCTTGCTCGATGATGATATCTCTATCAACGGCCTGTTGCAATTCACCTTTAGGGCCTTTTACTGTAACTACATTATCTGCAGATACGGTAACAGTTACGCCGCCGGTTAGTGCTATAGGTGCTTTTCCTATTCTTGACATTGCTTAATTCCTCCTATTAATAAACGTAGCATAAAACTTCACCACCAACATTTTGCTGACGAGCTTCTTTATCGGTCATAACACCTTTAGAAGTTGACAGGATGGCGATACCTAAACCATTTAATACACGCGGCATGGTGTCCATACCTGCGTATTTCCTCAAACCTGGTTTACTAATACGTGAAATGCTGCGTATAGCAGGGATTTTAGTTATTGGGTGGTACTTTAAAGCAACTTTGATGCTGCCTTGCGGTCCGTTTTCCTCAAACTTGTAATTAGCAATGTAACCTTTTTCGAAAAGCACTTTTGTGATTTCCTTTTTCAGATTTGATGCAGGAATTTCAACAACCCTATGGTTGGCTTTAATAGCATTCCTTACTCTTGTAAGATAATCTGCGATTGGATCTGTATTCATTTTTATTGATTATGATAGTGGTTTCCTTCCCGTAACGTCCGGGGCGACCTTCTACCGGTTAATTCTTTTTTTATTGCTTAAAGCGAAAAGCATAAAGCTGAAAAGCCCATGCTTGCCGTTAAAAGTATTTGTTTTTGAGCTATAAGCTCAAGCTTACCAGCTTGCTTTTTTAACACCCGGTATTTTACCAGCCAATGCCATATCACGGAATGTAACACGTGATATACCAAACTGACGCATGTATCCACGCGGGCGGCCGGTTAATTTACAACGGTTGTGCAATTTTACCGGTGATGATGCTTTAGGTAATTTATCTAAACCTACAAAATCGCCAGCTGCTTTTAACGCTGCTCTTTTTTCAGCATATTTTGCTACTAATTTGGCACGTTTTACTTCACGAGCCTTTACGCCTTCTTTAGCCATTGTTAGTTGGAGTTTGATTTTTAAAAGGTAATCCAAATTGTTTCAGTAACTCCAATGCTTCAACATCGTTAGTTGCCGAGGTTACAAAGGTAATATCCATACCCTGAATTTTATTGATCTTGTCGATATTAATCTCAGGGAATATGATTTGCTCTGTTATACCTAATGTATAGTTTCCGCGTCCGTCAAAACCTTTATCGTTGATGCCTTTAAAATCACGTATACGTGGCAGGGCAACAGCAATTAAACGGTCTAAAAACTCATACATTGTATTATCGCGCAAGGTAACACGTACACCAATCGGCATATTTTTACGCAATTTGAAGTTCGAGATATCCTTTTTTGATTTTGAAGAAACTGCTTGCTGACCAGTGATAGTTGTTAATTCGGTGATGGTGTTCTCGATAAGTTTTTTATCGGTAGTAGCACCGCCAACACCTTGGTTAATGGCAATTTTTTGCAATTTAGGAACCTGCATTACGCTTTTGTATTGAAACTTGTCTTTCAACGCAGTGCGAATCTCGTCCTTATATTTTGATTTTAATCTTGGTACGTAAGTCATTACTTAATTTCCTCCCCTGATTTTTTTGAAACTCTAACCAATTTGCCGGCATCGTTTAATTTACGGCCAACACGGGTTGTTTTTCCTGTTTTAGGTTCAACCAGTGCCAGGTTAGATATGTGTATAGCAGCTTCCTGCTTTACAATACCGCCGTTAGGGTTGGCTGCATTAGGCTTAGTGTGTTTTGATATCATGTTGACACCTTCAACAACTGCCCTATTTTTATCAATGATAATTTCAACTATTTTGCCTTCAGAACCTTTAGAGTCGCCGGCTATCACCTTTACTAAATCACCCTTACGGATCTTTAATTTAGCTGGTTTAATATTTTTCTTGTTTTCCATATTACAATACCTCCGGTGCTAATGATACAATTTTCATAAATTGTTTTTCACGCAATTCTCTGGCAACAGGGCCAAAAATACGTGTGCCCCTTGGCTCATCCTGGTTATTTAACAAAACCGCTGCGTTATCGTCAAAACGGATATATGAACCATCTTTCCTTCTAATCTCTTTCTTGGTTCTAACCACTACCGCTTTAGATACAGTACCTTTTTTAACGTTACCTGATGGCAAAGCGCTTTTTACGGTCACAACTATCTTATCGCCAATTGAAGCATACCTTTTACCGGTACCACCTAATACGCGTATTACTAAAACTTCTTTAGCACCGCTGTTATCAGCTACATTTAATCTTGATTCCTGTTGTACCATGTTATTTAGCCCTCTCTAAAATTTGAACTAATCTCCAGTTTTTGTTTTTGCTCAACGGGCGGGTTTCCATAATCAATACGGTATCGCCAACACCACAAGTGTTTGCTTCGTCATGAGCCATAAATTTGGTAGTTTTTTTCACAAACTTACCATAGATGGGGTGTTTCACCTTCCGCTCTACAGCTACTACAATAGATTTTTCCATCTTATTGCTAACTACCAGGCCGGTACGTGTTTTTCTTAAATTTCTTTCCATTTTTTCCGACGCTTAAAATTAATTCGAAGCTGACGCCGCTTTGCGCTTTGTTATTTCAGTATTTAAACGAGCAACGTCCTTACGTACTTTTGTAATACGGGTAGGGTTTTCAATAGCCGAAACCGCATGAGCAAATTTCAGTTTTGTTAACGTAGCTTTTTCCTCGCTGAGCCTTGTTGCCAACTCTTCAGTTGATAGCTCTATAATTTCTGAGTTCTTCATTTTTCTATTTAGTTATTTTGAGTTTTTAGTCCCAAGCTCACTTATCAAACTGATAACTGCAAACTCAAAACCGCTAACTTTTTTTATTTATGCCTCTACGTAATCCCTACGTGTTACAAATCGTGTTTGCACAGGTAACTTTTGTGCTGCAAGGCGTAAAGCCTCTTTTGCAACTTCCAAAGGCACACCTTCTGCTTCAAATATCATTCTGCCGGGGCGTACAACTGCAACCCAGTACTCTGGTGCACCTTTACCTTTACCCATACGTACCTCTGCAGGTTTTTTGGTTACAGGCTTATCAGGGAATATCCTGATCCACACCTGGCCTTCACGTTTCATGAAACGTGTTACAGCAATACGTGCAGCCTCGATCTGGCGGCTGGTAATCCAGGCTGCTTCGAGTGATTTTATACCGAAAGATCCGAATGAAAGCTCGGCGCCACGTGTGGCTAACCCCTTCATTCTGCCTTTTTGCATCTTTCTGAACTTCGTTCTTTTTGGCTGTAGCATTTTATTAAGCTTTTATATCCTCACGGATATGTCTTTTCTACTTATTATTAATATTATCTTCTTCCTGCACCACCTGGACGATTGCCGCCACCCTGGCCACCTGGGCGGTTACCCTGCCCACCCGGACGGTTGCCACCAGGGCCACCTTGTCCGCCTCTGCGATCACCGCCTTGGCCTGGTTTACGATCGCCACGGCGTTCGCCGCCACGTTCGCCACCTCTTGCACCATCACGGCCACCGAAACCGGCTGAACCTTCTGGACGGCCACCTTTACCGCTTGCGCTGCTTGTGCCACCAATGTTTGGAGACAGATCGCGTTTGCCGTAAACCTCACCTTTACAAATCCATACTTTAACACCTATTTTACCATAAGTGGTTAAGGCTTCTGCCAAAGCATAGTCAATATCGGCACGGAAAGTGTGCAAAGGAATTCTTCCTTCTTTATATTGTTCTGTACGTGCCATCTCAGCGCCACCTAAACGGCCTGATGTCATCACTTTAATTCCTTCGGCGCCCATTCTCATGGTAGAAGCAATTGTAGTTTTCATGGCACGACGGAAAGAGATACGTGCTTCAAGTTGTTTAGCAATACCTTCGGCAACTAACTGGGCATCAAGCTCAGGGCGTTTTATCTCGAAGATGTTGATCTGAACATCTTTTTTTGTTAATTTTTTTAACTCTTCCTTGATCTTATCAACCTCGGCGCCGCCTTTACCTATAACAATACCCGGACGGGCAGTGTGTATAGTTACGGTGATGCGTTTTAAAGTACGTTCAATTACTACTTTAGATACACCGCCTTTGTTAATACGGGCTGATAAGTATTTGCGGATCTTTTCGTCTTCAACTAATTTGTCGGAGTAGTTATTTCCACCGAACCAATTAGAATCCCAACCGCGGATGATCCCTAACCTGTTACCTATTGGATGTGCTTTTTGTCCCATTTCAAATTAGTTGTTATCGTTTTTACTATCCACTATCAGTGTTACATGGTTAGAGCGTTTGCGTATACGGAAACCCCTTCCTTGCGGAGCCGGGCGTAACCTTTTTAACTGACGACCGCCACCTACTGAAACTTCTTTTACAAACAGGCCGCTTTCTTCAACACGTTTTCCTTCGTTTTTTGCTTCCCAGTTTTTAATGGCTGATAACAAAAGCTTCTCTACACGTATTGCAGCTTCTTTATTTGTAAATTTTAAGATGTACAACGCTTTTTCAACGTTCTCACCACGTATCAGGTCAACCACTAAGCGCATTTTGCGCGGAGAGGTTGGGCAGTTCTGTAACTTAGCAACCGAAGAGCCACCCACAACGAGTTTAGCCGCTTCTTTTTGTTGCCTGATTAATACAGACTTTTTAATTTTTGTTGTTGCTTCCATTGCCTGTTATTTTTTCTTTTCTGCGTGACCGCGGAATGTGCGGGTTGGAGCAAATTCTCCCAACTTGTGACCAACCATGTTTTCTGTTACATACACAGGGATAAACTTGTTACCGTTGTGTACTGCGAATGTATGACCAACGAAATCAGGAGAGATCATGCTACGGCGCGACCATGTTTTTACAACTGATTTTTTACTTGAATCATTCAAGGTCAGAACTTTTCTTTCCAGGTTATGATCTATGTAAGGTCCTTTTTTAATTGAACGTGCCATTATTATTTCTTCCTTCTTTCAATGATGTAACGATCTGATCCTTTTTTCTTATCACGGGTTTTGTAGCCTTTAGCTAATAAACCTTTACGTGAACGTGGATGACCACCTGAGGCTCTACCCTCACCACCACCCATAGGGTGATCTACCGGGTTCATGGCTACACCACGAACGCGCGGACGGCGACCTAACCAGCGATTGCGGCCGGCTTTACCCAACACTGCATTTGCTTTTTCTCCGTTTGAAACGGTACCAATAGTTGCCAAACAAGTTGACAGTATCATACGTGTTTCGCCTGAAGGCAATTTGATGATGGCATATTTACCATCGCGTGCTGATAACTGAGCGTAAGTACCGGCGCTACGGGCAATAATACCGCCCTGGCCAGGGTTTAACTCTATATTGTGAATGATAGAACCTAACGGGATGTTTTTTAAAGGCATGGTATTACCAACCTCTGGTGCAACATTCTCGCCAGATACAACTACCGTCCCAACTGTTAAGCCTTCCGGAGCTATCATATATCGTTTTTCACCATCAACAAAATGTAACAGGGCTATACGTGCCGATCTGTTTGGATCGTACTCAATAGTTGCAACTTTTGCAGGGATGTCAAATTTATTACGTTTAAAATCAATTAACCTGTATGCTTGCTTATGGCCACCACCCAGGTAGCGCATAGTCATTTTACCGCTGTGGTTACGACCACCAGATCTTGTGTTAGCTGATACAACCAACGATTTTTCAGGAACGTTTGTTGTAATATCTGAGTTAGATACATCAATCCTGAAGCGAGTACCCGGTGTAACCGGTCTAAATCTTTTTACTGCCATGTCTGTATATTATATATTGCTGTAAAAATCTATTACTTCACCATCCTTTAAACTAACGATGGCTTTTTTATACGTAGCGGCACGGCCTGATACTGCACCCGCTTTTGTGTTGCGTGTTTTAAGCTTGCCTACATATTTCATTGTGTTAATGGCTGTAACATTAACACCATACATAGCCTCAATAGCGCCTTTTATCTGAATTTTGTTGGCTCTGTGATCAACTTTAAAAGCATAACGATTTAGCTTCTCGGTTAATTGAGTTATCTTTTCAGTAAGTAAGGGTTTCTTTAAAATTTCCATAATTACTTAGCTAATGCTTCCTCCAAAGTTTTAACAGCGCCTGTAGTTAAAATTAGTTTACCAGCGTTTAACACATCATAAGTGTTTAGCTGCTCAACCGAAATAACTTTTGTTTTTTTCAGGTTCCTGCTTGATAAATACACATTGTTATTTTCAACTCCTGCTAACACTACTAATGTTTTTACATCGGTAACATTAAGAGCAGCTTCCATTTGGATATAAGTTTTGGTTTTGATGGCATCAAAATTGAAATCCTCTAAAACCAAGATATTGTTATCCTGTGCTTTGTATGATAAGGCTGATACGCGGGCCAATGATTTAAGTTTTTTATTTAACTTAAAGCTGTAATCGCGCGGCTGCGGGCCAAACACACGGCCACCACCATTAAATAATGGCGATTTGATGCTACCTGCACGGGCGCCGCCTGTACCTTTTTGTTTATGTAATTTGCGGGTACTACCTGCAATTTCGTTACGTTGTTTTGATTTGTGCGTACCCTGGCGCTGGTTTGCTAAGAACTGCTTTACATCTAAGTAAATTGCATGATCATTTGGCTCTACACCGAATACGGACTCAGGAAGCTGCACCTTGGCACCTGTTTCTTTACCTGATACGTTTAATACGTTAACTTCCATGTTATTTATCCACTATTACGAATGATCCCTTAGCTCCTGGTATGGAACCCTTAACTACGATAAGGTTTTGCTCGCTAAATACTTTAACAACCTCAAGGTTTTGTACTTTAACACGAACGTTACCTGTTTGCCCCGCCATACGCATTCCTTTAAATACACGAGATGGCCATGACGACGCACCTAATGAACCCGGAGCACGTAAACGATTGTGCTGACCGTGAGTTTGCATACCCACACCACCAAAACCGTGACGTTTAACAACACCCTGAAAACCTTTACCTTTTGAAGTACCAACTACATCAACGTAATCTCCGGCTGCGAAAATATCTACAGTAACAGTGTCACCTAAGTTTTTTTCGTCCTCGAAGGATTTAAATTCAACTAATTTACGTTTTGGAGTTGTACCGGCTTTTTGGAAATGGCCTTTTAACGGACCAGAGGTGTTTTTCTCTTTCTTCTCGCCATACGCTAACTGAACAGCAGCGTAACCGTCTGTATCAACAGACCTGATCTGAGTTACTACGCAAGGGCCAGCTTCGATTACTGTACAAGGAATGTTTTTCCCTGTTTCATCGAAAATGCTGGTCATTCCTACTTTTTTACCAATTATTCCTGACATTTTCTTTATTTTATTTGTGCCCATCGAAGCAGTAGGGCTTCGTTCAAGGCATATTATTCCCCCCGAAAGGGACGGCAAAGATAGAAATTTTAGATTAATTGTCAAATACTTAGCAACTTATTTTTTAATATTTATTTACCGAACGATAAAAGTTGGGAAAGTGTAGTTGACGGAGGATTGGTTTTATACAATTTTGGCTATAAACTTTTAAGATAATACCAAAGATTTATAAGATTGATTTATAATTCAAGCACATTGGTTTTGAAGAACATTGGCATATTATTCCTGAGTTTTTATTGCATATCAAGCCTAAAATTAAATTATAATCGGCTTTGTATGAATAAGCCGGCAATTCATTGGATCGTAGTTATATAAACCTACCCCTCCATGAGCCGCCTAATCAACTCGGCGCTTTGCTTGTTACCTTCTTCCAGTCGGCCTTTAAAAAAGGCCTGTACCTCGTTAAAATGCTTTTTGTAGCCCTCCATATCGCCGTAGCCTATAATGGCCGACCATTCTCTTACTGCCGAGTGAAACTCCAGGTCGTCGCCGCGTATAGTTTTATCGTACAGCGCTGTTTCTATCGATTCTTGTAACAGGTCATCGTTTTTAAACAAGTACTCGGCAATGCCTAATCTTAAGCGAAAGGGCGGCGTTTGGCATATCAGGTTATCATATGGGTTTACGCCTAAGTGGTACCAGGCATCAACCATACTTAATATACTCAGATGCGAGTTTGGCTTTTGTTGGTGCGCTTGCTGCGATAGCGAAAATTCCCGCATCACGCTATCATTTAGCATAATAGGCTTGCGGCTTTCGTGGAACACAAAATCGCGGGCGCGATATAGACGCTCTCTGAAAGCGTCGGCCTCCTCTTTTATCATCAACTTAAACAACTCCGATTCGGAATTGGCATACTGCTTTACCTGTAGGCGCGCATAAGGGTTTAATATGGCCAGGCCGGCGTATACGTGGGCCTTATAGCTAAATATACGTAGCGTGGTTAAAATCTTCACGTTATCAATACCACCTATATAAGATGCGTTTTCCCAAGGGAAAAACCCTGCCGATTTCCACGCGGTGCCCATACTTTCAAATCCAACATGAGTTACGGCTTGTGTGTCGGCTACAATTTTATCGTGTTCGTGGTAGTCGGCTATCTCTACGATATCGGTTTCTACGGCGGTAAAAAGATCGAGCATCCGCTTGTAGGAATCCCCGTTATGACGGTGGGGTATCAGTATCAGCTTTTGCCCCTTAGGTTGAAAGCCCGGCCCATGCATGGCGTGGAAGGTAATGATCTGCGCATCGGCGGGCAGGTATTTTTCGAACACAGCTATCTCGGGGTGTTTAACAGATGTTTGGCCGGCTACAATTGCGCCATACTTGGTTGCCGGACCGCACTGTGCAACCACCTGCTCTAACTTATCTGCCTCTACTGAGTAAATGATCAGGTCGCTTACACGCGATACATCCTTACCATCATCCATCAGCTTAATACCAAGCGGATCAAACTCGGCCTCCAGCCTGCTTCGGTTAGCCGGCAAATCGCAGCCACATACTGTATAGCCTGCGCTTGCGAAAGCTTTGGCATATAACCGGCCCATATCGCCTAATCCTATAAAACCTATCTGCATAATTTAAATAAAAAGCCTAATATATGTTTTTGACCATTACACGCACTTTGTGTAGCCACTTTGTTGTACACTTAATTTAACAATGTTACCGATAAAAATAAAATATGGCATATATTTAAAACATTGTTCACTTTGTAAATTGTTAATCAATAAATAAACACAACTTTAAGTTAATTTATAACGTTTAATTAAATACCGATCCGTACAACAACCTAATATATCTTGTGATGAAGCTTAGTAAACTTTATATTTTTGTTTTAATATTATCTGGCAGTATAACCACTGTTTATGCGCAGGATAGTATTAAAAGAGCGGGCGCTGCAAAACCACCTGCTGTTAAACCAACTGTAACACCAATTACACCAGTAAAGCCTAAGTACAATCTTTACAAAAAAGCAACTACACCTGCAACGCAAACACCTGCAGGTGGCACTGTTCAGGTACCTTTATCAACTTCTGTACAGCCGCCTGCCGCGCCACCTTCAAGCCTTTATGGCCAATATGCTTACCTGCAAAGTAAGGTTTATAATTATCAAAGGCCACTGGTAGCTGCATTGTATAAAAATTACATGGATACATTAAGTACCACACGCCGTAAATTAAAAGAAGCGCAGGTTACGCTGGCTGCACAAACCAAAACTATTGATACCTTAAAATCTACAGTTAACAGTAAAGAGCAAATACTAAACAACTCGCAACAAAAAGCGGATGAAATAAGCCTGGTAGGTATTCCATTATCAAAATCAACGTATAACCTTGTTATGTGGGGCCTGGTTATTGGCTTTGGCGCTATAGCAGGTATTGTTATAACCCGTTCGGGCAGTTATAGCCGCGAAGCGCATTACCGCATAAAGCTTTATAACGAACTGGAAGAAGAGCATAAAGCGTATAAAGCAAAAGCTAACGAAAAAGAAAAGAAACTTGCCCGCGAACTACAAACCGAACGTAATAAAGTTGATGAATTGATGGGTAAGGGATAGTACATGACAAAAGCTTACCTTTTCGGTTGGAATCCTATTAAATTTAAATGGGAGGACATTGACGATGACATCAATAAGATTAAGCAAGGTGGCGAACTGGTAGATAACTGGAGTGTTGCCAGTCATAAAACTATACAACCCGGCGATAGGGCTTACTTTGTACGACTTGGAGCGGAGCCTAAAGGCATATTTGCTTCAGGCAATATTGCATCCACACCTTATATAGCCCAACGCAATGGTCGGCAGCACCACCGCATAAACATTGCCTTTGATGTTTTGCTAAACCCCGATAAACAGCCCATACTAACTTTTGATATTTTGAAGACAGGCGATCTGGCTGCCCAAAATTGGACACCGCAGGCCTCCGGCATATCTATAAGGCAGCAACTGGTCGACGAACTGGAAGGCGTTTGGCTCAACTTTTTAAGCAACGACCCGGATTATATAATTTAATTGTTTGTTACTGTAGCGTTCTCCTAAAAGTATCCGTAATAATTAAAAAAAATCCCATTATCATATCCAATGAAAACAATCAAAGCTACCCACCTGCTTATTTTTTCTATCCTGGTATTATTTACTGCCTGTAAAAAAGACAGTGTTGACCATGCGGGCACCAAGTACACTAATAATAAAGGTATAGAAGTATACATTACCAAAAATGAGTGGTACTTAACCCGTAATTCGATGGGTGGAGGTTTTGTAAACTTAAGATTTGCCGGGTCTACCAATGCAGATAAAATATCTATACGTACCGTTGGCGACGGCTTATTAATGGATAACAACCTGCCGCTTACAAATGCAAAATTTAGCGGCGACGGGCCAATATCTTTTACTGCTACATCTGTTCCATCAGGCACGTTTAAAGCCCAAACTATACTGACTGCTCAAAAAGGTGACCAAGTATTTGAAGTGACATTGGTAAGTGAGGATTTGAAATATTGAGTCGGATTTTTTCAAATAAAAAAGCCACCAGTTAATCAGCTGATGGCTTACCATATATTTTTGATTAGCTATTCAGTTGAAAATTTCTTTTTGAACTCATCGAACGAAGTGTAGCGGCCAGCCTCATAGTCTTCCTCACCTTTTTTTATACCCGCTATTACGTGTGGAGGCAATTCTTCTTGATCATCCTTTACAAAGGCTACTTCTAATGCTTTCAAAAAAGCGTTAAGGGCTTTTTCTTGCTCTTCGGTGGGGCTTACTATATAGGTTGCCATAAACAAATTAAACGTTATGCTAAAAACGTATCTACTTTAGATTTTATCCATTCCAATGCTAAAATCAGAATATTTAATGTTTGATCATCTATATCCTTGGCGTGCGCATCTATTCTATATTTATTTACTATCGGCATGTATATTCCGAAGAGTTGTTTGTCACTAAATACCTTTTCGAATTCAACCCAATTTTTTTCTATATATCTTCTTAAATCATCAAAGTACAATTCCGCATGGCCAGAAAACAAATCATCTATTGACATGGAATTAAGTGTGTCTTTTCGCTTTTCAGTTGTGCCAATTATCTTCAAAAATTCATCTTTACCACGAATTGGGCCATGATTTAGCTTTAAAGTCATTTTAACCAACTTTCTCAATTCTAACTCAAGCTTATTCCGTTTTTCAGTTATCAATTTCCATTTATCTTCAATCTTATCAAGTGATTTTGTGACTTTCGTATTTTGTATGATATAATTTTTAACCGCTATAATTCTTATATAGAATTTGGAATCAGATTTCTCAATTATATTATACCCCAAAAGATGTTCGGTTATTTTCTCGTTTTGAAAAACCTGCTTTTCAAAATTCTCATAATCGTCAATCGCAAGCAATTCAATCAAATTGTATTCCTTTGGATACCATCTTCTCAAAACCTCTATGATTAACTCTATGTAATCATTTAAGTGCAAATTAAATTGTTCCTTTTTTTCTTGATAAAAATATTTTGAAACTTTAGTAGGCCGATTATTAGTAACTTCTTGATGGATTTTCGAACAAACTTGTCGAATTAAAAATGGATGGCCCCCAAAATCTTCCGTTAGATAGGTATATATCTCCTCTTCAAAATCAAGCCCCATGTAATTACCAATAGCACTTACCATGTCTTTAACGTTTTTGTTTTCAAAAAACTTCAGATATGTTGGGGTTATCATCCTGTATATAGGATTGTCAAAGGAATTAACTGTTGGCGTCTCAATTGCTTTAGGGTTTACTCCCGCTATCAAATATGAAAATAAATATGGATGCTTTTGAAATACAGCTCTGATTGATTGCCAGAAATAAATAAATTCCTCCCCAGATCGCCAATGCTCAGTTGGTGAAATTTCAAATGTGATGTTTTCAATTTCATCAAAAATTATAAGTATTCTTTTATTTTGAATTACCTTGTAGACTTTGAGTAAATCGTCTTGAAAGTATATTGATGCATCCTTTTCTGTATAGTTTTCATTCAATTTAAAATCTATATTCCTATCCAAAATAGCCTGTACACTTTCAACTAAAGTCTGTATTATAAACTGCAAGCATTCGAACCATCTACGCTTATGAAACGCCGGCTCTTGACAATCGATAAAAACGGGGATTTCATTTCGTAATATTAAATAACGCCCTAAAGCAAATAGGACAGAGGTTTTTCCAATTTTTCTCAGTCCAAATAACCCACAATTTTCTCCTGATTTGTACTTATCATAAAAGAACTGGACAGTTTCAGTTCTCCCATAAAAATATGTATCATTTTGTAATGCTGATTCAAAAGAGAATAAATCCCTTCCGTAGAAAAACTCTTTTAGCCTAATATTTATCAATTCAGACGATCCATTTGCAATGAAGTCGTAATAAGAAAATGGTATAATTATTCGACTTTCAGGATTCTGTTGGGTATGATTTTTAATTTTTTCTTTTACTTTCCTATCTTGACTTACAAATAATACACAAAGTTTATCCAAACGATTTTGAAATTCAAATAGAAGTTTATCAACATAGTCAAATGATCGCGCGTCAAAATCATTATGCCGATTTATTATGACTAAAATTTCATTTTGTAATCGATACTTTTCTTTAAGTTCGGGTGATGGCTTTAAAAAAGCGTAGCAATAGCTCTCGGATTTAAATAGTGAAACTTTAACGAACGTAATTAAAAAGACCTCCGCAAGAACCTCAATGATTTTCCGCTCTTGATAACCGACCTTCCCATATGTTAAATCCACATGATCTAATAGTCCAACTGATTTCATATAATATTTATAATTATTAAAACTACTTATAATATCACAAATAAAAATTAGCCATCAAACAAAAAGCCATTCTTTTTCAAGAATGGCTTTTATTATAGGTCTTCCGGTACTATCACACTTTGATCTCTACTTCAACACCGCTTGGCAATTCAAGCTTCATTAAAGCATCTACAGTTTTTGAGTTTGAACTGTAGATATCCAATAAACGCTTGTAAGAGCATAATTGGAATTGCTCACGTGCTTTTTTGTTAACGTGTGGTGAACGTAAAACAGTGAAAATTTTCTTTTCGGTTGGTAACGGAAGTGGTCCGCTAACTACAGCGCCCGTAGGCTTAACTGTTTTTACGATCTTTTCTGCTGATTTATCAACCAGGTTGTAATCGTACGATTTTAATTTGATCCTAATTCTTTGGCTCATGTTGTTTGTTTTGTGGGATCTCACCGATTTATTGATGATTTCACCGATTTTAATTTGACTGGTTATAAGAGCTATTTATTATAACAAGCCGGTTAATTATCTATTATTTGATTACACCGGTAATCTGTGAAATCACAAATCAATCGGTGTAATCAAAAATATTTATGCGTTTGCAGCAGCTTTTTTGCCACGCGCCTTAGCAACTACTTCTTCCTGTACGTTACGTGGTGCTTCAGCATAGTGATCAAACTCCATGGTTGAAGTAGCACGGCCAGATGTAATGGTACGTAACTGGGTTACATAACCAAACATTTCTGAAAGTGGTACAGTAGCTTTAATTACTTGCGCACCTGCCCGGCTGTCCATACCCAATAACTGGCCACGACGACGGTTCATGTCACCGATAACATCACCCATGTTTTCTTCAGGGGTTAATATCTCAATTTTCATGATCGGCTCAAGCAATACCGGTTTACATTTTGGCAATGCTTCGCGGTAAGCCATTTTAGCAGCTAACTCAAATGATAAAGCATCCGAATCGACAGCGTGGAACGAACCATCTATCAGGCGTACTTTTAAGCTGGTTAACGGGTAACCTGCCAATACACCATTTACCATTGATGCAGCAAAGCCTTTTTCAACAGATGGAATAAACTCACGAGGGATAGAACCACCGCTAATTTCATTCACAAACTGTAAACCTTCTTTACCTTCATCGTTTGGTGATAATACAACTTGTATATCAGCAAATTTACCACGGCCACCGGTTTGTTTCTTGTATGTTTCGCGGTGTTGTATTGTACCTGTGATCGACTCTTTGTAAGCAACCTGTGGTGCACCCTGGTTAACCTCAACTTTAAACTCGCGTTTAAGGCGGTCCATGATGATATCTAAGTGAAGCTCGCCCATACCGCTAATTACAGTTTGGCCCGTCTCTTCGTCAGAATTTACACGGAAGGTTGGATCTTCTTCAGATAATTTACCTAAAGCCATACCTAATTTATCAACATCAGCCTGAGTTTTTGGCTCAATAGCCAAACCGATAACCGGTTCAGGGAAGTTCATCGACTCTAAAACGATAGGGTGCTTTTCGTCGCAAAGGGTATCGCCAGTTTTAATATCCTTAAAGCCTACTACCGCAGCAATATCACCTGCACCTACGTTAGGTATAGGGTTTTGCTTGTTAGCGTGCATTTGGAATATACGAGAGATACGCTCTTTATTGTCTGAACGCATGTTATGCACATACGAACCAGCCTCTAAGTTACCCGAGTACACGCGGATAAAGCACAAGCGACCTACGAAAGGATCAGTTGCAATTTTAAACGCTAATGCTGCAAATGGTTCTTTTTCTGATGGTTGACGAACAATTTCGGCACCAGTTTCAGGGTTAGTACCAACAATACCGTCAACATCTAACGGCGAAGGCAATAACTCCATCACGTAATCAAGCATGGTTTGTACACCTTTGTTTTTGAAAGATGAACCACAAACCATAGGAACTATTTTAGCATCTAACACTGCTTTACGCAATGCATCTAATATCTCGCGTTCGGTGATAGACTCCGGAGCATCAAAGAATTTCTCCATCAATGTCTCATCATAATCAGCCACCGATTCAAGCAATTTCTCTCTCCACTCTGTAGCCTCTTCTATCATATCCTCAGGGATAGGCACTTCAGTAAAGGTCATACCTTTATCGTGCTCATTCCAAACAATACCTCTCCAGTTAATTAAGTCGATAACGCCTTTAAAGTTCTCTTCGGCGCCAATTGGCAACTGAAGCGGAACAGCGTTACTGCCCAACATGCTTTTAACCTGTTTAACAACGTTTAAGAAATCGGCACCGCTACGGTCCATCTTATTAACAAAGCCTATACGGGCTACGTTATAGTTGTTGGCAAGGCGCCAGTTAGTTTCAGATTGTGGCTCAACACCATCAACCGCGCTAAAAAGGAACACTAAACCATCCAGTACACGTAAACTACGGTTTACCTCAACGGTAAAATCCACGTGGCCCGGGGTATCAATAATGTTGATATGGTATTTGTTACCTCTGTATTTCCAATCGATAGTGGTAGCAGCAGATGTAATGGTAATACCACGTTCCTGCTCCTGCGCCATCCAGTCCATTGTAGCTGCACCCTCGTGTACCTCGCCAATTTTATGGCTAACACCCGAGTAATACAATATACGCTCTGTTGTAGTGGTTTTACCCGCATCAATGTGAGCGGCAATACCTATGTTTCTTGTATATTTTAGATCTCTTGACATTCTTATTTTTTTATTGAGTGAATTAGCGAAATAGTGAATTACAGATTAGTATTAAGTTACTAAATCAATAATTCACTAATTCAGTCATTCAATTATTTTAGAAACGGAAGTGTGAGAACGCCTTGTTAGCCTCAGCCATTTTGTGCGTATCTTCTTTCTTCTTCACAGCAGCACCTTCACCTTTAGCAGCAGATATAATTTCGCCTGCTAATTTTTCCATCATGGTTTTTTCGCCACGACGACGTGCATAGCTAATTAACCATTTCATGCCTAAGGCCACTTTACGCTCCGGGCGAACCTCGGTAGGTACCTGGAAGTTAGCACCACCAACACGGCGGCTTTTTACTTCAACAGCAGGCATTACATTGTTTAAAGCTTTTTTCCAGCTATCCAATCCGTTTTCGCTGGTTTTCTTTTCAACAATATCAATTGCGTTATAAAATATAGTATAAGCGGTAGATTTTTTACCGTCAAACATCATGTTATTTACAAACCTGGTTACCAAAATATCATTGAATTTTGGATCAGGAAGAAGGATTCTTTTTTTTGGTTTTGATTTTCTCATTGTTACTATCCTCCTTTAATTATTTCTTTTTACCTTTTGTTGGAGCAGCAGCTGCCTGACCTGGTTTAGGGCGCTTGGTTCCGTATTTAGAACGGCGTTGGTTACGGCCGGCAACACCTGATGTATCTAACGCACCACGGATGATGTGATAACGTACACCCGGTAAGTCTTTAACACGACCACCACGGATCAAAACAATAGAGTGTTCCTGTAAGTTGTGGCCTTCACCAGGGATGTAGGCGTTAACTTCTTTACCATTTGTAAGGCGCACACGTGCAACTTTACGCATTGCTGAGTTTGGTTTTTTAGGGGTAGTGGTATACACGCGTGTGCATACGCCTCTTCGCTGTGGACAGCTGTCCAACGCTGGCGACTTACTCTTGTCAACCATAGCTACTCTACCTTTTCTAACTAATTGCTGAATAGTAGGCATTTACTTGCTTTTTCTTTTTTTGTATTTACAGTTTTGTCCTTATTTTAAGGACTGCAAAGGTAGGCACTATTTTTTGATTTTCAAGGGCTTGAGTAAAAAAGTTTTGTTTTAAGGGGAAGGGAAAGAGTTATGACCTTAAATTATGTGGTTTTGTATGTTTAAATGCAGGGGCATAGGGCTTTGCAGCCAATCAATCAGCCCCGAAACTCTTCGCTTGCAGCGCCTATGTGTACAAGCGCAAAGAAAGATTAGTGTTCTACTCCTTCACCCTTTCCCACACATCCACCGTATTTTTGGTATGTATTAAAATACTGGCCACCTTACCATTAGCATCTTTATTAAACTTCAGCGTAAAGCCGTTTTCATCATTTAAAAATTCTGTTGCCGATACAGGGTAGAACAATGCATCTTTCACACCGCCCGGCACTTCTATAGTAAGGCCTGGCCATTTTGTTTTAACATCCATAAAAATGCCTTCCATTATATTCAGTTTGTATTTACCTGCAAACGCGGCTAACTGGGATTTGGAAATTACCACCTTGCTTTGCAGTGCTTTTATATGGTAGGCTACGTTAGTATTGGCAGTATCTAAAGCATAAGACATCCGGTAGTTTTTTAGTGCTAAGGGCCTATTACCCAGCTTAAGGTATACACTGGCCAGGTTGTTATAAACTGTAGCATCTTTGGGATATAACTTGGCATTTTGATTAAAAACAACCATGCTTTGTGCGGTTTTTCCTTGTTTTAGCAATGTATTTCCAAAGTATTCTATATCTCGTTGGGTAAATTTCAAGCCCCTTTTTTGTAGATCAGCAAACACCAGGCGGGCGTTTGCATAGCCTTGTTTTCTGATAGCTTTATGTAACTGCAGCATAGTTTCCGGCTCGTCATAGCCGAGTTTTAACCATTTGGTTGCCCAGGTGGTTTGTTTACCCAATAGCAGGTTAACTATCTCATTGGCAGCACGCAAACCGGTTATACTATTGGTAAAATACACCAGGCTCTCTTTCTTATCCGGAAATGCGATATAAAAGCTATTAAACGTAACCATTACCGATCCCCAATGCCAAATGGCCTTGCCCTGCTCGTTTTGCTGCAAGCCAACACCCAGGCCCCAGTCTATATATTTATCCGCCTCGGTAGTATCATGCCCCAGCCACTGCGCATTGCTTTGTTTGGTAAACATCTGTTGTGCAGTAGCTAATTCCAATCCTGTATGATTGATAAGTGCCTGTAAGAAAGCATTATAGTCGGCAGCAGTAGTGTATAAGCTAAAGGCGGCATTGGGCTCAAGGTCATCCTCGCCAATTACCTCCGGGTCTGTTTTACTACTCTTAATGTAGCTGCTGTTGCGCATTCCAAGTGGTTTAAAAACCTCCTGTTGCATCATATCCTCTAAAGGCATATTAGTTATCTTCTCTTCCACCACCTGTAAAAAGTGGTAACCCTCGCTGGAGTACGAGAATACCTTACCCGGGTCTGCTACCAGTTTAGATGTGGTATCTCCATAAAACTCCAGTCCGCTGGTATGGCTTAGCACCATGCGGGCAGTTATTTTGGCAAAGCGGGGGTCTTTACTATCAAACCTTTTGTAGGTGCCAATATAATGTAGCAAAGGTGTATCAATATTAATTAAACCCCTGTCTGTCAATCGCATAATCGCGTATTCAAATACTGATTTGCCCAGCGAGCCGGCCCTGAAAATGGTACTATTGGAAATTGTTTTAGCTGTACCTTCTTTAGCCACACCTGTGTTGATGGCCAGTGTTTTACCCTTAGCTGTATATACCAATTGTATGCCGCTCACGCCATTATCATTGATAATATCGCGGATAGCCTGCTGTGTGGTTTGTGCACTTGCCATGTTGCAGATAATGCAAACGACAATAACGAGAGTAAATTTTTTCATATATGGCTTGGCAAGCTATAAAGATATAGATATTAGCTATTAAGCAAAACTAAATTTTGTTTGATGGCGTTTTTTGTAAATAATACAGAATATAATTCGGCATCAAGTACAGGAATGGTATTCACAATAGAAAAGTTTTACTAGCTAATAATTGCCTGTTTAGGCCTGATGAATGGTTGCCGAATAACGAATATTATTAGAATGCCAATATCTGGAAAGTGCTTGTTTTATTTTGAGATTTTTTCGTCGCTGCTGTGTGGCAGATTCCATTAAATTCGTTATTTTTCCACTGTGGTCAATCACCAATATAACAAAAAAACACCATATAAAAAAATGAAAACAGACATTTACACAAAAGTAATACTAACAATTATTGCCGTAGCACTAACGCTTAACCTGGTAAAAAGCACTATTACCCCCGCTATGGCCGACACCAAAAAGTATGTTACCCTGCCGGTGAATGCCGACGGCAGCATCAACGTACACGTAAGCAAATTGGATGGCCCAATGGATGTGAACATCAAAAATGTAGACCCACGTGCCTTCTATTATGTACAGCCAATACCGGTAAAGGTTAATCAGTAAGCGTATACCTTACCCGCTATTTATTTCAGTACCTCACGGCTAATTACTATCTTCTGTATCTCGGAGGTGCCCTCGCCGATGGTACACAGCTTGGCATCGCGGTAGTACTTTTCTACCGGGAAATCCTTAGTATAGCCGTAACCGCCAAATATCTGCACCGCCTCGTTTGCGGTACGCACAGCTACTTCTGATGCAAAGTACTTAGCCATAGCCGACTGCTTGGTAACCGGCAGGTGCCTGTTTTTTAAATCGGCGGCTTGCATTATCAATAGTTCGGCAGCTTCTATTTCGGTAGCCATATCGGCCAGTTTAAAGGCTATACCCTGAAAATTACTGATAGGCTGCCCAAACTGGTGCCGCTCTTTTGAATAGGCTACGGCAGCCTCAAACGCGCCTTTGGCAATACCTAATGACAGCGCAGCGATAGATATTCGCCCGCCATCCAAAACCTTCATAGCCTGTTTAAAACCTTCGCCTTCGGCACCTAACAGGTTCGCTTTGGGCACACGGCAATTATCGAAAATCATTTCGGTAGTTTCGGAGGCGCGCATGCCCAGCTTGTTCTCTTTTTTACCGGCGCTAAAACCCGGTGTGCCGCGCTCTATTACCAGGGCCGATATCCCTTTTGAGTCGCCCTTTTCGCCGGTGCGCACCATTACGACTGCCAAATCGCCCGATTTACCGTGGGTTATCCAGTTTTTAGATCCGTTAACAATATAATGGTCGCCATCTAATACGGCGGTAGTTGCCATACGCATCGCATCAGATCCGGTGTTAGCTTCGGTCAATCCCCATGCACCTAACCACTCGGCAGTAGCCAGTTTGGGTAACCAGCGTTGCTTTTGCTCCTCGTTAGCAAAGGCCAATATATGCCCCGTGCATAATGAGTTGTGTGCGGCAACCGATAACCCGATAGAGCCACAAACCTTGGCTATTTCTACAATAACAGTAACATACTCGGCATAGCCAAAACCCGACCCGCCATACTCCTCTGGAACCAGCACGCCCATCATGCCTTGCTCCCCTAATTGTTTAAACAACTCTAAGGGGAAGTGTTGCTCCTCGTCCCACTGCATTACATTTGGCCTGATATGCTTTTCGGCAAAATCCTTAGCCATTTGCCCAACCATTTTTTGGTTGTCGCTTACAGAAAAATCATAGCCGGCTGTCGGCAGGTTATCGGTTAATAAAGTATCCATTTAATGGGTTTTAATTGGTGCTGTAAAACTAATCATAATAAGTCAATTTACTATGCATGCATAGTAAATAAGTTTTTTACCGCCTTTTTGTTTTTTATATTTTTCTGCTGACATAGGGCTGTCACTACGCGGTGGTTACTTTGGATTATTAACCAAACACGAAAACGTTATGACATTGATCAATTATTTCCTGAAACAACTCAACGAGGAATCAGAAACCACCCGCAAAATGCTACAGATAGTGCCAAATGATAAATACGATTGGGCGCCGCATCCAAAAAGCATGAACATACAAACACTGGCTACCCACATTGCCGAGCTGCCTACCTGGATAACCTTGGCCTTAACTACCGAGGAACTGGATTTTGCAGCCAACGATTACGCCCAGAAAAACGTAAGCGATACAGAGGCTTTACTAGCTTTATTTGAACAGTCGGTAATTGATGGCCGCAGCAAATTGGTACCCGAAAATGAAAGCCTGTTGAACGAAACATGGACCATGCGCAATGGCAACCAGGTTTATATAAAATGCAGTAAGGAAGATCTGATACGCATCACCCTATCACAAATTATTCACCATAGGGCGCAATTGGGTGTATACCTGCGCCTGTTAAATATCCCTATCCCTGGCAGCTACGGCCCAAGTGCCGATGAACAGTTTGAAGTGATAGAAGTGTTGGAGGAATAAAACCTGGCACACGAGTTCTATATCGTCATTGCGAGGCACGAAGCAATCTCCAAACTTTGCTAATCACTTGCATGTGCAGAGATTGCTTCGTGCCTCGCAATGACGGTTAATTACAACATGCGATTAATTGATTAATTCATCGTCAGCTTCACCACTGTATCATCCGGATCGAGTGCCAGGCCCGATGTGTAGATAAACAACCCTTCGGGTACTTGTTTATACTTTACCGCGCTGCCATCGCTTAACAGGGCTGCTTTGGCAACCTTGCCTTTTAACTGCGGTATAAAAATATACGGCTCGCTTTGCGGTTGGGTAATGTGGGCGTACATGGTTTTGTTGTTTACCGTAACTACACCCCATGGTTGCGGCGGTATGCCACTGCCGCGTGTGCCATAAATGCTTTCGCCATTCTTTTTAACCCATGCGCCAACAATAGCCAGTGTATCGGTAAACTCACTTTGTATTTTACCATTAGGCATTGGGCCAATGTTAAGCAAAAAGTTGGCATTGCGGCCTGCCGCGTTAACCAGGTAATGGATGATCTGTTTTGATGTTTTAAAGCTTCTGTCGTTAATATTAAAGCCCCAGCTGTTATTTATGGTTTCGCAGGTTTCCAGCGGCAAAGCGCCAATTTTCGATTCGGCACTAAAGCCGGTTGTATTGTTGCCCGGCAGGTCCTTTTCAAACATCTGGAAATCCTCGCCATCCTTAACCGCTTTATGATGGTTATTACCTACCATAATGGCAGGGTTTAACTTATGTATAAGCCCGTAAATTTCATCGTAGTGCCAGTTTACATCTGCGCGCTCCCAATCACCATCAAACCATATCCCTTTTACACCGGGGTATTTGGTTATCAGCTCGGTTAGCTGGTCTTTCATAAATTTAATATAGCTGTCCCAATCTCCTTTTACAGGCTTGCCGTTAACAATAGGGCTGCCAAAAGCATAATCGGGCCTGCCCCAATCCAATAACGAATAGTAAAAATGCAGCTCTATCCCTTCCTTTTCGCACTCCTTTGCCAGCTCCATCAATGGGTCTTTATGGTAAGGCGATGCATCAACAATATTATAAGGCGACATTTTGGTAGCAAACATGCTAAAACCATCGTGGTGGCGCGATGTAATGGTAATGTATTTCATGCCCGCGTTTTTGGCAAAAGCAACCCACTCCTTGGCGTTAAATTCCTGCGGATTAAAAAATCCGGCCAGGCGCTTATAGCTATTATAAGGAATATGCTTATCGTGCATCACCCATTCACCATCGCCCAAAATACTGTATATGCCCCAGTGAATAAACAGGCCAAATTTCATATCCTGAAATTTTTGCCGCTGGGCCAGGTTTTCGGCAGTTGGGGTGTAGGTACCCTGCGCGGCAAGGCGGCTAACGGCAAATACGCCAAACAGTGCAATAAGGATGAGTTGCTTTTTCATATCAGCATGTTATAGTTGAAATATTTTATCCATTAAAACCCACTTTTCGCCGGCAAGCGCACCTTTTACAGGCTGCTGGTATTTCCACATCAGGGTTTCCCATTCCTGTACCTTTGGGTTGGCCGCATCCATTGCCCCTTTTTTCTCGAAGCTAAAATCGGCGGTGGTTTCCATTATCATAAACAGCCGCACATTGTAGCGGTATATTTGCATGCTGCTAATACCTGCGCTGGTAATGCTTTCTAAAATTTCGGGCCATACCGCCTCGTGATAGGCCTCGTATTCGGCTATTAAGGCCTCGTCATCTTTCAGATCAAGCGTTAAGCAATATCTTTTCATAGTAAACAATAGTTATACAAAGAAATAAATGTTTGGCCTAAAAACAATAGTGCCGGGCGTTTAATTTATGGCATATTTTGCTTTAATTGCAGTATGCTTGCCTATATTACCCTTAACCCATGACCGATACGCTATTTGAATCTGCCAGCCTTGCCACTAGGCGTTTTAACACCGGCGATAGTGCCTTTATTTTTGAATTACTGAATACCCCTGCATGGAAAAAATTTATTGGCGACCGCGGCATACACACCATGCAGGATGCTACTGATTATATTATAAACTCGCCGCTGGCCAGTTACGCTAAAAATGGCTATGGCGGCTGGCTGGTTACGCTAAAAGATACCATGCAGCCCATTGGCATGTGCGGTCTGTTTAAACGCGACTACCTGGATGGGCCCGACCTTGGCTTTGCCTTTTTACCCGAGTTTGAAGGGCGGGGCTACGCTTACGAGAGCACCATGGCTGCTATAGCGCATGTGCGCAGCAATTATAATATTACAGGTTTATACGCCACTACCATGCTGGCCAACGCCCGATCGCGCAAATTGCTTGAACGTTGCGGCTTTATGCATAAAGGCACGCTGGCTATACCTAATGTAGATGATTCGAGCATGTTGTACTATCTTAGTTTATAAAAGCGTAACATAACCTTTACCCTGCATATACCATAAGTTAAACACGGTTTGATATTTTTAGCCCCATGTTAAATACCCGCAGAGATTTCTTAAAAAAAGCAGCCTTGTTAACCGGCGCGGCAGGGCTATCGGGCATGTTGCCTGCATCTATACAAAAAGCAATGGCTATTAACCCTGCACCCGGCAGCACCTGGATGGATGCCGAGCATGTGGTGATACTGATGCAGGAAAACCGCTCTTTCGACCATTGCTTTGGCTCGTTAAAAGGAGTGCGGGGCTTTAACGACCCACGAATTATTGATCTGCCTAATAAAAACCCGGTGTGGCTGCAATCAAACCGCATGGGCGAAACTTACGCGCCGTTTCACCTGGATATTAACAACACCAAAGCCACCTGGATGAACTCGTTACCGCATAGCTGGAGCAACCAGGTAAATGCCCGTAATGATGGCAAATTTGACCAATGGCTTAACGAAAAAAGATCGGGCCACCCCGATTATAAGAATATGCCCTTAACGCTGGGCTTCCATAAGCGCGAAGACCTGCCTTTTAACTATGCGCTGGCAGATGCCTTTACCGTGTGCGACCAAAATTTTTGCTCGTCGTTAACCGGCACTACGCCAAACCGCCATTATTTGTGGAGCGGCACCATCCGTAAAGATCAAAATGAAAATTCGAAGGCCAATGTTTGGAACGAGGATGCCGACTTTGGCACTTTAGACTGGACAACCTTCCCCGAGCGGTTAGAGGATAACGGCATATCGTGGAAGTGCTACCAAAACGAGCTATCGGTAGGGGTTGGTTTCGAGGGCGAAGAGGATGCCTGGCTATCCAACTTTACCGATAACAACCTGGAGTTTTTTAAACAGTTTAATGTAAGGCTGCACGATAAGCACGTGGCCTACCGCAAAAAACAGCTAACCGTTTTACCGGGGCAAATAGCTGCAACGCAAGCCAAGATAGATGCCTTGCCTACGGATGATGCCAAATTAAGGCCGCTTAAAAAACAATTGAAACAATTACAGGCCGAACTGGACGATATTAAAAACAACCCCCAGCTATTAGCCGATGGTGCGTTTGACAAGTTGAGTGAGCGCGAAAAAAGCCTGCACCTAAAAGCCTTTAATACCAATAAAGCCGACCCGCATCACCGAACGCTGGCTACGCTAAAATATAACGACAATGGCGTAGAGCGCGAAATGCAGATACCCAAAGGCGATGTTTTATATCAGTTTAGGGATGATGTAGAAAGCGGGGCCTTGCCAACCGTATCGTGGCTTACCGCGCCCGAAAACTTTTCGGACCATCCCGGCGCGCCATGGTATGGTGCCTGGTATGTATCAGAGGTGTTAGACATCCTTACCAAAAACCCCGAGGTATGGAAAAAAACCATCTTTATTTTAACCTACGACGAGAACGATGGCTATTTTGACCACATCCCGCCGTTTGTTGCGCCACACTCGCATAAACCGGGCACAGGTAAGGTATCTGACGGTATTGATACCCGTGTAGAGTTTGTAACGCTTGAGCAGGAACTGGCCCGCGAAGGCTTCCCTACCAAGTATAACCGCGAAAACGCCATTGGCCTGGGCTTTAGGGTGCCTATGGTTATCGCATCGCCATGGAGCCGCGGCGGGTATGTAAATTCCGAAGTGTTCGACCATACCTCTACCCTGCAATTTTTGGAAACTTTCTTGTCTAAAAAAACCGGTAAGCCCATAAAAGAAACCAACATCAGCGATTGGCGCCGTACAGTTTGCGGCGACCTTACATCGGTGTTTCGCCCCTACAACGGCGAAAAAATTACCGTACCAACTTTTTTGCAAAAAGATGAAACGCTGGAGGGTATACACAAGGCGCAATTCAAAAAAGACCCGTCGAATTTTAAAAATTTAAGCGCTGAAGAGATAGAGCAGATCAAAAAAGACCCGTATAGCTCGCCGTATATGCCGCAGCAGGAAAAAGGTATTAAACCCGCCTGCGCCCTGCCTTACGAAATGTATGCCGATGGCAAGTTGAGTGCAGATAGATCTTCATTCGAGATGAAATTTCATAATGGTAACGGGGTATTTGGCAAGCAAACAGCCGGAGCGCCGTTTAACGTGTATGCACCGGGCAAATACGCCGCGTTTAACAACCCGCAAACTATGGAAGATGTGCGTACATGGAGTTATGCGCTTACCGCCGGCGATACCATTACAGACGCATGGCCACTTGCCGAATTTGAAAATAGCCAATATCACCTGCGCACCTACGGCCCCAACGGTTTTTACCGCGAATTTAAAGGCGATGCTAAAGACCCGCTTATAAACACCGCTGTTACCTACCAGGCCATAAATAAAAAACTAACCGGAAACATTGAGGTACAACTGACCCTACCCGATAACAGCCACCAGTACAGCGTTGAGGTGATTGATAACGCCTATAAAAACGGCAGCCACCAGGTAATATTGGCAGGTAACTTAAAGGTTGCCGGGCCGGTATTGCTTAACCTGCATAAAAGCCATGGCTGGTACGATTTCAGCATTAAAGTAAAAGGCTACGGTAATTTTGAGAAACGATATGCCGGCCGTGTAGAAACCGGTAAAGACACCTACACCGACCCATTAATGGGTGGGGTTATCGTTTAAAAATAACGCATCCACCCGCTATAACCTTTTTGCCGCGCTGATAATGAATTACCAGGTATTCATTATCAAGTGCGTTTTTTGTTTTAATCACTAAACGTTGTCAAAAAAGCTAACAGCCGCGGATGAATGCGCCTCATAAGATCAGGCAGTCCTTATCCTCACCTTAAATATATTACGGCACAAGGCTTGTAAGTGCTACAGCTAAACCTAAAAAATATCCAATTATTTAATTATAACTACCTGCATAATAGTTACTTGTTTGGCGCGCGTAGCCTTGTTTAAAAAATCGACACTAAGCCGCGATATCCAATACCGTTCAAACTGCGCAAGGTGTTCAACAGGGCGGCCTTTGGCAACAGCCGACACAGCATCCTTCGGGCCGTAAAATATAAAGGGCGTGGCGGGCAAGGGGCCTGTTCCGTCTGCATTAAGCATGGTTAGCGGGGTGTTTAAATAAAACTCCATGGGGTATGGGTTATCATCCTGACTTTGTACTACGGGTAGTCTGGCAGGGTTATGCCTGTTTATATATACGGCGGCCTCGCTTCCGGCCTGGTATTTAAGCAGCGACGGATAAAAGGCCAGGTTAAGGTACAGGTTAACAATTACGGCTACGATCGCCGTGCGGAATGCCGTTTGGCGGAAATCTGTATCAGCAAAATTGCCAGGTATAATAAACAACAGGGCCAGCCATATAGCCAGTGTAAGCCCCACATGCCAGGTAAACTCGTCTGCCCTAAAGTAGTATTGCAGTACTGCTATAATAATTATTAACAAGCCGGCTATTATCAATTGCATCCACCTTATTATCCTGATGTTCTTTACGGATTGTAAGCCGTATAGATATTGCGCGGTTATAATGGCAAAAAACGGGAACACGATATTCAAATAATGCGGTAACTGAAACTTTGAGGCCGAAAACAGCAAAAAAGTAAGCAGTCCGCCGCTTATGCACAACCACTCGCGGCTATTTACATTGCGGATGCCTGTTCTTATAAATTGGTAAACAGCCGCAAACAACAGTAAGGACCATGGCAAAAAGGCCCACAACGTAGTATGTATAAAAAAAAACGGATCGCCATTGCCTTTAATGGGGCCGGTATTAAAAAACCGCCCAAACTGGCTGTCCCAAAAAAAGAATTTGATACCCGATACCGCTTTTTGCCCAAATACCACCTTTTCGGGGTGTGCATCAAACTGTTGGTACAGGCAATAAATTTCGGGTAGTATAAATATACCTATGAGTATTGCTGCCAATAGCCAGCTCAGGTTAAAAAGTGTCTTCCATTGCTTGGTAATGGCCAGGTGCCCTACTATGGCACCGCCAATAGGCACTAATGCAAACATTCCCTTTGTCATGATAGCGCAGGCGGCAAACAAGCTGCCTAATACCAATTGCATCAAATTATTACGGATATAGGCATTATAATAATAATATACCGATGCGATAATGAGGCCTGTTAAATACGGTTCGGCGCGTACATCGTTGTTAGATAAGATGATGTGCTGCGCGGTAAGCAATATCAATACCGCCCATAAAGCGATTTCTTTGGTATACAATTTTTTGGCAAGCAAATAGGTATAGGCAGCACCCATCAGCATAAATAAAATACCGGGCAGCTTATAAGCCCATGTTGTAATACCAAACACCTTAAACGATATTGCCGACATCCAAAACGGGAAATGCGGTTTATCCAGCCAGTCGGTTTGGTGTACAAATAGTTGCACATAGTCGTTGCGAAGCACCATGGTTTTGGCAATGGTAGCATACAAAGCACCGTCGGGGCCTATAATTGGGATGAACAGGGCTGTAAAATTGAGCAGCACAGCTACACCTATAAACAGGTAAAGCCATTTGATGCGGTAAATTTGAGGTGTAGCGCCCATGTATTTGGTAAAGTTAAACAGATGCATAAATAATTTATCCGTCTGCTTAAAAAAAGCTGAAAGGCATTTCGTTTTTTATTCTTAAATTTATCCTGCTATGCAATAAACCCCAATTGCACTTAACCAAATAAACCCTTTCATGAAAAAATTAGTAATTGTATTGCTGCTGCTATGCCCCGTTGTTATGCTTGCGCAAACCGGTAAGGTATACGATAATTTAACGCTAAACAGTAAAATTTTAAAAAGCGAACGCAAGTTTGCTATTTACCTGCCGCCCGATTATGAAACATCGGGCCGCAGTTACCCGATACTGTACCTGTTACATGGCGCCGGCGACGACCAAACCGGCTGGGTGCAGTTTGGCGAGGTGTTAAATATAACCGACAAGGCCATTAAAGATGGCACTGCAACCCCTATGATAATTGTTATGCCCGATGCCAATACAGGCACCCGTGGTTATTACAACGATATAAAAGGCAACTGGAACTACGAAGATTTCTTTTTTACGGAGTTACTGCCTTATGTTGAAAAGAAATACCGTGTAAAAAGCGAAAAGCGTTTCCGCGCGGTGGCAGGGCTTTCTATGGGCGGCGGCGGCAGTTTTATATACGCGCTGCATCACCCGGAATTGTTCTCGTCTGCATGCCCATTGAGTGCGGCAACAGGCTTTTTAACGCTTGATGATGCCCGTACTGCCATAAACAAAAATAACCCCGGCCTGGCAGATAGTACCATAACCAACTATTATAATAAGTACAGCGTATTACCTTTAATAAATGCCATGCCCGATGCGCAAAAGAAAGCCGTGCGCTGGTTTATGGATGTGGGTGATGACGACTTTTTATACGAAGGCAACGGCTTGGTGCATAACCTGATGCGTAAAAAAGAAATACCGCATGAATACCGCGTGCGCGATGGTGCCCATAACTGGACCTACTGGCGCACATCGTTGCCGGTAGTGCTGGAGTTTGTTACGCAGGCATTTCATCAGTATTGATAGTATTTTAACTTCACCAATGATCATCCAACATCAATTAATATACAAATTATGGAACGCAGAAAATTTTTAACCAATACCGCTATAGCCGCGGGCTCGTTGGCCCTGTTAAGCAATAAAAGCTTTGCAAGTATGCTTAGCATGCCCGACTATAAATTAACCCCGCTACGTAACAACGTAGGTATTTTTACCGAACAAGGCGGCACAATAGCCTGGCTGGTAAATAAAGAAGGTATTGTTTGTGTTGATGCCGAATTCCCTGACCCGGCCGCGCACTTAATAGCAGAACTAAAAAAGCAATCGGACAAGCCTTTTGAGTGGCTGATAAATACCCACCACCACGGCGACCATACTGCCGGGAATATATCGTTTAAAGGGGTTGCCAAAAAAGTTGCAGCACATGCCAACTCGTTAACCAACCAAAAGGCATCGGCGGCGGCGCAAAAATCAGAAGATAAGCAGCTTTACCCCGATACCACCTACACCGATAAATGGAAAATCAAGGTGGGCGACGAGCATATATCTGCCCATTATTTTGGCCCTGGCCATACTAACGGCGATAGCTTTATCCATTTTGAAAATGCCAATATTGTGCATTGCGGCGACCAGGTATTTAACCGCCGCTACCCTTATATTGACCGTAGTGCAGGCGCATCATGCAGGCATTGGATAGTAGCTTTAGAAAGCGCGCAGAAACAGTTTAATAAAGATACCCTGTTTGTTTTTGGCCATGCCTACGACCCTGTAAAAGTTACCGGTAATATGGCCGATGTAAAGCTGATGCAAAACTTTATGGAAAACCTGGTAGCCTTTGTTGAAAGCAGCATAAAGGCCGGCAAAACCAAAGAGGAAATATTGGGTACAAAAGCTATCCCCGGCGTAACCGAGTGGCAGGGGGATGGTATTGAGCGTGGCTTAACCGCAGCATATGAAGAATTAACCGCCTGATAAACACCCCGACAATGAAAATATTTCCTTTTGCCCTGCTTGTGTTATTTAGCTTTTCGCCACCAAAAGGGCTCACCTCGACAGAAGTGGTAAAAAAGATGTATAACCGCTATCATGGTAAGTGGCATACATCATTGGCGTTTAACCAAACTACGGGTCGTTACCGTAACGATAGCCTTATACGCACCGAAACCTGGCACGAGCGCATTATTTATCCCGATTTACTGCGGATAGATTTCGGAGACGAAACATTAGGTAATGGTGCAATTTACAAGGGCGATTCGTTGTTTGTATTTCGCAACCATAAGGTACTGCAGGCCACTAAGGGCGAGAATGAATTGATCTTTTTTTTAGGCGGCATTTATTTTAAGCCTTACGAGCAAGTGATCAGTCATTTTGCCGATCTGCACATAGACCTGGCCAAGTTTCATGAAACTACCTGGAAAGGCAAGGCTGTATACGTTTTAGGAGCCGATGCCGATGGTGATAAACTTACCCAGCTTTGGATAGATAAAGATATGCTGGTGCCTGTGCGTTACTTTAAATACGACAAGGACCTTAAAGAAGAGGTGACTTTTGAGGACCAGCAAAAGCTAAATAATGGCTGGAGCGAAACCAATTGCAAGTTTTATATTAATGACAAGCTGCTGCAAACCGAAAGCTACCATAATTTGGTTACTAACCCGGTTATTGACAAAAGCGTGTTTGATGCAAAACTAATAGGGAAATAATTATATCCGCCTCGTTAAATTCAGAATTTTGACGAGGCGGTATATACAATCGATGTCTTTATTTAAGGGATAATGCTTTAACAGCGTTTTGGCACTTAATACCCTACAAATTCTTTTTGTTTTACCTCTACTGATGCAGTGTTTTCGGTAGTGCTGATGTACATAGATACGTGGTAAAATTCGTTATCAAAAACGTAGATGTTGTTAGTGGCATCCATCCCCTGGAATTTCATTATTAACCGGCTACGGCGTGCCTGGCCTATCATATTTACCACATGTTGCGGGTCGCGTGTGGTATAGCTTACTGTGCGCAGTATGGTGCCGTTGGCCAACTTAATGTTTTTGCCTACCGTAACCGTTTGCTCGGCCACCTTAGGGTTTAGCGTTTTAAAATGTTCAATTTTGTTGCCGTCTATTTCCTGTATGTATAGTTGCTTAAAATTGCCACCAAGGGTAAGGTAGTTGTGCGCCTCTCCATCGCTAAGGTTAGTTAAGTTGGTAAGATCAAAAAACGATATATTTTGCGCGTTAGCGGCTAAGCGAAGGCAAAAGAACAGCAGGAGTAAAAAATACTTTTTCATTATGTTGGGGTAAAGCAAATATAGGCTTTTATGTTATTTTTTTCAACATCCTAATTATCAGCCTTATCCTTTCTTTAAAACTATTTGTTCGTTAAGCATTTCGTACATCTTTTTATAAAATGCGCGCAGTTCGGGGTATTCGTCCCTTGTGTACTTGGTTTTTTTAAAATCTATAATATAATGCATAACTACCGCTCCTTCCATTTCGCCAATTACCCGCTTAAACGAAATGCTGTTATCGCCCATAACCACATTAAGCGATTTTGGCAGCACATCAACCTTATAACCTGCCGGCACTTTATACCTGGCGTTTATAGAATATATATTAGGGAAAATAAAGTCGATATCTGACAAACGTTTTTCGCTTAAAAAAGGATTTACACTTAAGCCTGTAAACAAATTGCTACTTAAAAAAATATAATTCTCATCCGAGCCTGTTAATTCCAGTTTAAATTTAAAATCTTCGCGCAATGGCAGGGTGTCAACCTCCATATTCATCATTTTATAGGCGCTTATATCCAGGTTATTATTGTTCTCTTTAATCGTCTCGTCAAGGTACTTTTTCTCACCAAGTTTATCATATGTAACCAGCTTTGAAATTCGCTTATAATTAGAGCTGCTTAATTGCACATCCCCCTCTAACTTACCATCTGGCTTAATGTCGCCATTTATTAAAACAAACTCCTTAGATGCTACCCCTGTTTTAAATTTAAGCAAACCCGAACTCATGTAACCATCTTCTATTGGTAACATATTTAGGCCTAATAGTTCATAAGGTGTATCCGAGTAGGTGTTATATTTACCTGACGCATCCAGTATATAAAAATTGAGCGAATCAATAGCTACCCGCACTACACTTTTGTTAATTCGTCCAAAACTTGGGTTATCAGTTTCAAGTTCGCCGTTATCGCGGGTGCCTAAAGCAAGTAAAGTAGGCTTTACATCAGCGCGTTTTAAAAAATGATATAGCAGCAGGTTTATTTCGGTGGAGTTACCGGTTTTCTTTTGCCATACTTTTTTAAGGCCCTCGTTACTATACCATTGATCGATGTTGTTCCACTTTATAGTGTTTTTAATAGTATTGAACAAAAAGGCTATTTTCTCATCTTTCGTGCTTAATTCGTTTGCATCATTAATTAATTGAGCCTCATTGTCAAGTGGCAAATCCAATTGTTTGCCATAATCTTCATCAGCCAACATCCGGAGAGCCACGCCTGTCCATGAAAAATATGAGGTATTTGGCCTGAAATATACACTTTGCAAGTTATCTTCAATAGAGTTCATATATGCCTCTAATCTGAACCCTGGTATTTTGGTTAAAACCCATTTATGATATATATCGCCTGCTTTATAAGTGGTGTCAATAACAGGATGCTGAGTTAGCTTTCTAATAATATTAAAGTGATAGTTATATATGAAAGCGCCGTTAAATGCGCTATACCGGGTTGGTATCATATCCTGAAACACCCAGTTAGGGTAATTATAAGGCACCGATGTTTTCCAGGTATATTTAACCTCGATAACAGAACCTGACTTTACGTTTGGGAAAGCAAAAATAATAGCCCGTGTATCCTTATCTACCTTTTGAGAGTACATCAGTTTTTTATCTATAACCGTACGTTCAATTTTGTTACCGTTTAAGTTGATGGTTTCTGCCTCTACATCTTTAATATCTTCATAACCCTTTAAAAAGGTAAGTTTTACGTTGGCAAGTTCCAGGCTTTTATCGTTGAATATCTTTACCCTTTTATGCCGCTCCATTACAATATCAAACCGATTATTATACTTGACGGTAGCTACATTAAACAGCACCATTGCATTTGCTTCTTTTTCAAAATCGCAAGCAGTCATTTTTAGGTCGGCGGTATCGATTTGGCCGAATAAAGCCGTTTGAGCTTTAACATTAATAGTTAGGCCAACCATTAAAAGCAGGAAGTAAAGTTTCTTCAAATCAATAAGATTAACAGGTGCACTAATTTATAATAATTAGCTGCAATAAATTTATGGATGATAAGTTTTTTCGGCGTGTTTTAATACATCTGCTTTATAAAATAGTACATCTTTAAACTTGCCATCTATATATCCCTGTGCCTGGTCGGTAAAGTGCTTGGATGCTGCATTAAAAGAGCTGCCGCCGGTAACAATTGTTTTGGCAATTACCTTCGGCCCAAACTCAACAGCCGCTATAAAGCTATTCCCCGAGAAGCCATAGCGCTTTTGCGTACCCGGCATCACACGGCTTTGATATGATGGCAATTGCCCAAATAACGATGAGGTAGACCCTACAGGCAAACTTGGTGCTTTATCATCAAAGGTTTGCCCATCGGCCGGGCGTTGGTAGCGGTTAATATCGCCCCATTGCACCTGCCATGTGCCATAGCGCTTAGTTAAGCCATCAACAGCCTGTTTAAGAAACAACAGCGTAGCCTTATCGGGCATATCTTCCAGCATTTCGCGTACACGTTTTACTTGGTAGCTGGCTTCCTGCGGCTTACGTGGCGCAGGTACTGTACGAAGCATTAATGTACCCCACTCTACCGCCAGGGTTGTTGCTACCGAGTTTGCTGCCGAATGCTTGTCCCAACTTTCCAATAAGGCAACGGGCTGTGCCAGTTGTTGCCGCAGGCTATCGGGCGCATTGGTATAGGCATTAATAAGCGGTGGCAGCAGGTCGTTAAAAATGCTCAGATATTTATCATAGCCTTTGGCTATCAACTCGTCAAGCGTTAAGTTTTTAGCGTTTTTTAGCAGGTTTATGGCGTTTATACCTCTATAATTTTCGCCGTCGGGTGCCATATAGGCCGGATAACTATCCTTATCGGGGCTGGCCGATCCTGAAGATGTGAATGGGGTTGAATTACAGTTTTGTATCCACCCGGTTGCAGGGTTGTATACATGCACTATCTCGTCAAGCGAATGCACGCCTTTCCATTCTGTGGCAGATGTTGTACCATCAACAGGAAGCGCCCAATTGTATTTTACATCTCGTTTAGGCATAAAGTTACCGTTCCAAAAAGCGATGTTGCCTTTATCGTCAGCATAAACCGTGTTATTACTGGTGTTTGATAATAAATTCATCGCCTTTTTGTATTCATCAAAGCTATTGGCCTTGGTGATTAACCACGACTCCAGCAAAGCTTTGTACGAGCGGTTGTTATGCTTAAGCGCCAGCCATTTACCGCCTTGCGCGGCTATTACCGGGCCATGTTGTGTATAATAGCCGGTAATGTTTTGTTCTGTTAATTTCCCATTCTGGTTAACTTTCATTACCAGCTTACGGGTAGTAACCGGTTTTAGTTGGCCGTCATATTCGTAAAACCAGCTGCCGTCCTTTTTAACTATTTTTTCGGCGTACAGGTCGCCTACATCGGCATAGCTGCTGGTATGCATCCAGCCGCAATTCGCGTTAAAGCCCTGGTAAATAAAAAACTGGCCCCAGGTAACCGCCCCATAGGCATGCAGGCCCTCATCGCTATTTAAGCCTACTTCGCTGCGGAAATAAAAGGGAACATGCGGATTGATATACAGCATTGCATGCCCCGTTGCAGATTTTGATGGTGCAATGGCAAAGCCATTTGAACCAATTTCACGTTCCTGCATATTATCAATCACAGGTGCCGATTGATGTATACTACCTAATTTCTCGCTCCCGCCATTGTAAAATGCCTTGGTCTGATCGGGTGTGATGTTGCCTGTTTCGGTAGCTGCAACGCTGCCATCGGTAAACATAAGGGCAAACCAGGGCTTAAACCGTTTAAAAACCAATGGTTTAACCTCGGGATGCTGGTATAAGTAATAGTTTATACCATCGGCAAAGGCATTCATCAGCTTTTTAAAATATGGCGAGCTTTGGTTGTAATCTTTTATGGCATCGGCACTATCGGCTATTAATTGCAGCTGTACATCTTCGTATAAGGCGGCTTCGCCGGTGGCCTCGCTTTGGCGGCCAAGCTGGTACAGGTAGTTTTTTTCAATACCCTTAAAATTGTCTTCGCATTGGGTATACATCAGGCCAAATACCACAGCTGCATCGGTTTTAGCATAAATATGCGGTACGCCGTAATCGTCGCGTATAATGGTAACGGCTTTGGCCTGTTGTTTATATCTGCTTATTTCGGCCGGGGTATACTTTTGTGCCCATACAAACAACGGAAGCATCATTACCCAAATATAAAACAGCTTTTTCATGATATAGACTTGATTATTAATAATTCATCCCAATTTAATAATTATTTGCACATGCATCCATAATCAAAATCCTTAACCCCTCAAATAATTGATATACAGCAAGTTTAAACTATCAATTTGTACGAATAATAGTGCAGGCCGTAGCTAAAAGCATTCAGTATACCTTTTTATTAAACGCTGTAATCCGATTGTATTTTAATAGTCTTATTACCAATAATAACAGGTTGATAAACTTTGATATGCAATCATATTATATATAAGCGCCAACTTTAACGCTTTTTTAAATTTTGAGCTTAAATGTACCCTGATTTGCATTAAAATGGCTTTTTATCAAAACAGAAACAGCTTTTTTGGGATATTTTTTATAAAAGTGTATTTTATTTTAATCCGATTGTAATATTTTAGGTATTTTAAACGTCATATTGACAATAAATTATTAAACAGGTTATTCATTGTGTATATTTGACACTTTAATAACCATCCAAAGGTTTGGGTATGTTTTTTGCAATTATGCACTATATACCATCCAAATTTGACATAGTTAGCCGCTAGGGTTATCATTATAAAGAGCTTAAGTATACTGCATGTTACTTGAGGTTTAGTTGATCAATATCATTTGAGAGATGATGTTGTAGTGCGTTCCGGGGTGAGATACGGAACGCATTTTTTTGCTAAAAAACAGGCTTCCTCTATTCTTTCTTCCGCTATAAATTATTCCACTTTTTTGCGGGTGCTGCTATAAAATTTTCGTTTATTTTGTTGGTGGTAGGTTAACCAATATAATAAAAATTATTCGTTTTTCCTATACATCGCCATAATTAATGACACCATCCGGTTGTAAGTTTCCAGTCCTTCGGGCTGGTTATTGGCCTTTAAAAACTTGTCGTAAAAAATACTGGTCACCACTTCTATCCGGCTTTGGTACGATTGCCAATACAAGCGCTCGGTTTTAAAGTCGGCCAATACAGCCGGCGAAATTTTAGCCTTTAGCTGATGAAAGCTTACCGTATCGGCCATGCGCACACTAAACATAAACTCCTCTACGGCCAGGTAATAGGCCGAGTACCGTAGCAGCCTGTCTTTAGCTGATGTGGCGGCTATATACCCTGCAAAGTTAGCTTCGTCCTCGGGGCCGTAACCCATTTGGTGCGACATTTCGTGGCAGGCCACAAAGGGGCGGTTAAAAACCGGCATTTGGTAATTAAGCTGTGCTTCGGTTGTGAACGGGTTGTAGTAGCCCGATGTACTGATGTAGTTAAGCAGCGGGGTAAGCAGCGACGGCTTTATACCCGGGCTATACGTTTTGTAATCGCCCGAGCGGCCCGAAAGACTCAACACCGCCCTTACTGCCCGATGGTAAATGGTATCGTTGGGTTGGGCAAGGTCGGCATGGGTAACGCGCGACCGGGTGATATTGGCACTATCTATAAGTATTTGGGTAACACGTTGCAGTTCGGCGGTAGTGTAGGTGGTATCTGGCAAGTGTAACCGCTCGGCAGCCGAAGGCCTGAAGTAATTCATCCCCCAAAAAACATAAAAAGCAATTATTGCCGCCTGCAGCCCTATAATAAGCTTTATGCTCAACATACCGGCTTCTGTAAACCGCTTTTTAAAAAGCAACTTTAACAGTTTTATAGTGGCATATATCAAATAGGCAATAACCAGCAAGTATACAACATCGCCAACACTAAAGGGGAATATATTGAGCACCGGATGCAACAGCCGGCATATAACAGGGTACAAGCCCTGCGAGTAATACCGCTCGACCGCGAGGGGGTGATCTGCAAAAAGCATCAACATAAAAATGGCCAATGCAAGCAGGGCTATTACAGCCGCCTTTACCGCCCATATATTGTTACATAAACGTTTAAACATGCGCTGTAAATATATACATGATAACCCATAAGCAAACCTTAACCTTTAAATAATTACAGCGCACAAAAAAGCCCCGCGATAAACGCGAGGCCTTTTTAAATTTATATTGGCAACTTATTTTACCGATACCGGTACAGACAGTTTATCCCAGTTTAACGAGAAACCTTTTGCGCTTGTTTTATACACCAGGTGCTCGCTCATAGGTGCGGCTACAGGCTTTACAGTTACGCGTAAAGCATCCTGGCTGGCGTCGTATTTAAAGGCACCCCATTGCTTGGCCACTTTGTTAAAAATGATAGTCCAGGTGGTTGCGGTTGGTATGGCAAAGAAGCCGTAAGTGCCGGCAGGTAGTTTTTTACCTTGTACCATAATATCTTTGCTGGTGGTAAATACAGTAGCCTCGTTTGCACCTGTGCGCCAAACCTGGCCAAAAGGCACCAGTTCGCCGTATATTTTGCGGCCTTTAACCGATGGGCTGCCATAGTTAATACTGATCTTGGCGCCATTGATAGTTGTGCTGATACTATCGCGCGGGCTTTCTACCTTTTTGGCTTGTGCCGATGCGATAGTGGTAAACAGAATAGCGAAGGCAAATAACATCGCCGATTTAAATAAAATTGAGTTTTTCATTTTAGTTTTTAATTGGTTTAATGGCATAAATATATACCGATTTTTAGTTGTGGACAAATATGCCCCGCATATTACCTCAATTAAACTCATGAGTTGTAAAAAAATTGCAGTCAATTTTTTGTGGCGCCTAAAACCTTCTTTCAATCAGCCTGTTATTGTATTTGAAAATCACATTGCAGTTAGGAATTGACCGAAAGGTTAAACAATTGTTGTGAGTTTTTGGCCCTCCGGTTTTTTAAGCCGGAGGGTTTTTATTATCCGTACTTTTTAAGCAGGCCCGCTCCAAACTATTTTAATTGCAATAAGCCTATATTTGCTTTAATAAACAGCCGCACCTTAGTATACACCATGGCCATTAATTACAAACCGTACTACCTGCTATTGCTTATTTTGGCGCTGGTGGTAAATGTTATTGGCATTAATAACGGCTTTTTTGCCGACGACCCGGGCCTTTATGCATCGCTTGCCAAAAACATGGTTTACAGGCGTGATGTTTTGCAACTATTTACCTATGGGCAAGACTGGCTGGACAAACCCCACTTTCCGTTTTGGGCCGCTTATGTAAGCTTTAAGCTATTTGGTATAAGTGTGTGGGCCTACCGCCTGCCGGCTTTGTTGTTTTTTTTACTGAGCTGCGTTTATGTTTACCTTTTTACCCGCAGGTTTTATACTAAAGAGATCGCCCTAACGGCTGTTTTAATAGTAATGACCACGCAGCACATCATTCTATCGAACGTTGATGTGCGTGCCGAACCTTATTTAATGGCCTTTATTATTGGCAGTATATATCATATTGCGCGCCTGCACGCCCGGTTTTCGGTAAAGCACATGGTGTTGGCGGCGCTGCTTACCGCCTGCGCCATCATGACCAAGGGCATATTTGTTATAGCGGCAATTTATGGTAGCCTACTTGGTCAGCTTATTTTTGAGGGGCAATTTTTACAGCTTTTTAAGGCAAAATGGTGGCTGCTGTATTTACTCACCTTTATTTTTACCCTGCCGGAATTTTACGCGCTGTACATACAGTTTGATATGCACCCCGAAAAGCTGGTTTTCGACAGGCATAATGTATCGGGCATACGTTGGTTTTTGTGGGATAGCCAGTTTGGGCGTTTTGCCAACACCGGCCCTATAAAACATGCGCCGGGCAGCGTTTTCTTTTTTTTACATACCATGCTATGGGCCTTTGCACCCTGGTGCCTGCTGTTTTACCTGGCCGTATTTTATAAATTAAAAAGCATTTGGCAAAAGGTAAAGCTGCCCGAATATTATACTTTAAGCGGTGGTTTGCTGTTGCTGGCCTTGTTCTCGCTGTCTAAGTTCCAGCTGCCGTTTTACCCTAATATTTTATACCCACTATTTGCTATTGTCACTGCCCCGCTTTGTTATGCAGCGCTATCGGCCAGGGGGCATGTACTACGGCAAATTAGCTTACTGGCCTATGCTATTTTGTTGCCGCTGGCCATTATTGCCTTGTATATATTATCCAAACCGGCCGGTAGCCTGTTATTGGTGGTTGATACAGTATTGTTTGGCAGTATGGTAATATTGCTATACATAAAGGTAAAACAAGCCCGGCTACGCCTGTTTATGTTTACCTGCTGCGCCGTATTATTTGCTAATTTTTATTTAAGCACCGTGTTTTTTAAAACGGTGGCCCACTACAATGGCGAAATAAGCGCGGCAGAATACATTAACCAAAACACCACTGCAAACACGCCCGTTTACACGATAAGGTTATCAAATAATGTGTTCCAGTTTTATTGTAACAGGCCGGTAGCATTTGTACCTGCAGAGGGCTTTGCAAGCACCCACACCCCGACAGGGGCGCTGTTTTTTGTTAACCAGGCATCAATGGATATGTTGGTACAAAAGCATGCTGCTTTTACGGTAGTAAAGGCCTTTGAAAACTACCCGCACGAAAACATTTTGCCCGCCTTTATTAATAGCGCTACCCGTTATAAGGTGTTAGATAAGGCATACCTCATCAGTAAATAACCGGTTAACAAAAAAGGCAAGGGATTTCTCCCTTGCCCTGCAAATATTTTTTAAGTTTAACCAACGTTAAGCGCTTATTGTACTTTGTATTTATAAACGCTGTGGCCTAAATTGCCGTTGCTGTCAATACCCTCAATAACTACGCGGTAATTACCCGGCGTAGCCCCGTTAAAGTAACTAAAGGTAGTATTGCCATCTTTATCTGTTACCAAATTAGGTTTCCACAAAATAGTGGTGCGGTTGGTGTTTACCTCTCTGTCGGTTATATTATAAACCGGCGAATAAAACTCACGCGCTTTGTAAAAGCCCTGCGGGGTTATTGATATTAGCCCCGGCGACATTACATGCACAGCATCACCGGCATCATCGCCGCCGCCCTGGCGGGTTGTTAATACTATTACACCCGCGCCGCCTGCAACGCCATAAATAGCCGCGTTGTTGCCTTTTAATATCTCTACTGTCTCAATATCGTTAGGGTTGTAATTTGCAAGGCTGCCACCACCTGTATTACCATCAACCACTATTAGCATCGGTTCATACTTTGCGGCACCGGCCGATATTACAAGTCCGTTTAAAAGATATGCCGCACCGTTAGAAAATTTTACCCCTCTTACCTTACCATTAAGGCCATCAATTAAAGTTGGCGAATCTTTAAATTCATCGTGTTTTATAACCTGATCTGCATTGCCCGAACCGCCTAAGTTTGATGAACGATAGTTAGTCTTACTATCTTTTACTAATACCGGTTTTAACTCTTTAGCATTATCGGCGTTGCTAACAACTGTACTTTCATCGGCCACGTTATTAACCGGTAAGTTGTCGGCATATTTACCCATAGGCGATACATCGGCATCTACAGCTAAACGGTTGATGCTTTTTTCGACCACAATTTTAGTTTTGCTTTTAATGGCCTGGTTTTCGGTTTTTAACAAAAACCTGGTGTTATTATCAAAGCCAAGGTCTTTAAAAATAAACTTGCCACCCGCATCAGTAACCGCGGTTAACGATTGGCCGTTATTAGCAAGCAGCGTTATCTTTTCGTTAGCTACAGGCTTACCATCGTTTGTTAGCATGGCGCCCTTTATCTGTAAAGCATTTTCGGGCTGGTAAGCAATGGTTGCCGGTTTGCTATCCATCATATCGCTCCATACAAAGCGGCGATAGCCCTGGGTTAGCATTAACACATCAAGGTTACTGCGTGTATCGGCTGTATTATTTACAAAATAATAGCCCGGCTGCTCTACATATCCCTTTACATCTGATGTCAGCAGCAGGTCCGACAGTATGCTGCGTTCCATATTCTCGTCAAATGGCACCTTGGTTTCATCAACCACCGATACCGAAAAATTGCCGGCGGCAGGGTTTACGCCCGCCTTTGCATTAAGGCTTATGGTTGCTTTATCGTTATGCGCGTAGGCAGCCTTATCGCTGTTTACCGTTAAATTTAATATGCCGCTATTTTGTATAAACGCCAAACGCTCGTTTAAAGGCGCGCCCGATTGGGAGAATAAGGTAACCTGCACAATCCCCGTTTTCATATCCTTAACAGGCAGGTCGAAACCTATTACCTGGTTATCTAAAACAGTTTTAACTGTTTTTACTACGCCACCATTATATATTACAATGTTGATATCCTGGTTTTTATTTTCTAAGTAATAAGCTTTGTTAGCATTTACCTCAACAGATATTTTATCAGGGTTGTCGTTATTAACCGCCAGTGCAATACCCTTAGCACTTGGGGCCGGTAAATCAACCTTATTTACAGATCCATCTGGATAGGTGATCTTTGCGGTATAGGTTTTATTTGCGGCCGGGGTTACAAAAAATTGCCCCATGCCCAAATGCGCCGATGTGATCTTGGCTACCTCGGTATTTTCGTTATCAACCACAACGCCTTTAATGTTTACACCAAGGCCATCGCTGCCTACCGCCTTAAACGCTATTTTTGATGGCAAATTGGTTACGAAGCTGCCACCCTCGGGGAAGAATTGAACATCGACCCTTTTATCGGCCTTAGCGGGTGCGGCTACTCTAGTAAGGTTTTTGCCCGTAACCGGAATTTGTTTGGTAAAAAAGTAAGTATTGCCGTTATTTTGCATCCATTGCGTATAGGCCCTTACTTTATAATTACCTTTTGTTAAATAGGCAGGCAGCAAAAAATCGCCGTTGGCCTGGCCATTGGTTAGGCGCAGTACGATGCTTTGCATCACAGAATCGTTTTTACTGATCAGATCTACATGCAGTACCCCGCTTATGGTAGATAGCTCGTGCTTTTCGCCGGCGGTTACATAGGCTTTAAAGTAAAGCGTATCGCCGGGGTCGTAATAGGGCTTGTCAAAATGCAGGTAAGCTTTCTCAATAACCCTATCGGTAGACAGGGACTGGAGTTTGCTGATAATGTCTTTAACATCAACCCCTGATTTTAGGGCCGCGGGGGTTGTTTGGGCGCTTAACTGCAATTGCAGGCTGCAAAGCGCCAAAAGCATTAAAAATAGCTTTTTCATAATGACAAGAATTTAATTTTGGTTAATGCGGGTGGTTAGCCCTTTATAATTGGCAAATAAATGTACTGATATTCAGCACTTAAAGCAAATTATTATTTAACACTAAATTAAATTATTCGTCATCCTTAATTTCTTCCCAATAAATGGTTCCGCAGTAAACTTTGTTGTTGGTGGCTACCTGGTCCTTAATTTTTTCGAGTTCGGCTTTTAACTCATCCTCGGTTATGGGCATGTTTACAGAATAATAGTGAAGCACATAGCCTGTTTTACTATTAATAAATTTAAAATGCCTGGCAACAGTACTCATGGCGGTATTGTTTTATACTATTACAATAGCAAATACCGCCAATTTGTTTGTATTGCGTAAAGCTATCGGCCGCCATCGGCAGGCGCCGCAGGCATATTGTTGTCTTCGCGGTTGCCTTTTTCTTTATCTTTTAAAAACTCCAGCTTGCCAAATTTATAGCTAAGCGATATACCAAACGACTGGAACGGTATCTGCCTTAAGGTAGTTTGCTTAAAGCCCGGCCCGTTAGTTTCCGACTGTTGGTTAACATACTTGCTAAACGCATTGTTGGCAACCAAACCAATGCTTGCCTTTTTGTTCATGAACTGCTTGCGCACGGCTATGTTGTAAAAGTAAAACTGGGGGCGGTAGCCTTGCAGGTTGGTTTGTTTAGAGTTGTAGTTACCAAATACCTCGGCAGTAAGGTCATTACCAAACTGGTAGGTGGCATTTAAGTTAATGCGATAGTTAAAGCCGCTAACTTTAACAATGCCCGGGTTGGTATTGGTGCGTTCAACAAAAAACATATTGGTGCGCAGGCTAAACTTTTTGGTTACCGGCACCGATGCAAACAGGTTACCACCTAAAGAGCTTTGCGTGCCGATGTTATCGCGCGAGGTAAGCAGTACATCGGTGTATTCGCGGCCGTTAATATCTAATACATCATAGCGGGTTGTATAAGGTTGTATATCATCCTTATTATGGCGATAAAAACCACCTATGTAAAAATTAGCGCCACCATCAAAGGAGCGGTTGTAACCCAATTCGAAGTTATTGCCCACTTCGGGTTTAAGGTTAGGGTTACCGGTGTTTATGTTATGCGGATCGCTAATGTTATAAAACGGGTTGATAGAAAAATAGTCGGGGCGCTCTATCCGGTAAGAATAGCTCACTTTAATAGATTGGGTAGGGCTTAATTTATGCGACAGCGTAAGCGAGGGCGCAAGTGTGTTGTAACCTGGTATAGTTACTCCCGGGAAATCAACTTTAGTGGTGGTGTACTCGTTTCGTAAGCCCGCCTTCGCATCCAAAAAATTATGAAAAAGCGATACCGAGGTTGACAAGTAAGCCGCGTAAATATCGCGCTTGTAATTAAATCCATAGCTTTGGCCGGCATTGTTAATGTAAGTACCGTCATTCAGCAGGCTATCGGTAATGGTATTGCTGCTCAGGTTTTCTATCACCAGTTTGCCACCACCCTCAATAGTAAAGTTTTTGCTGATAGGCTGCGTATAATCTACTGATAGGTTGGTTTGCTTTTCGGTACCGGGGCTGCTACCTCTTGCACCCGAGGTAAAGTCGGAGGTGTTTAAATAGTCCTGCGTTTGGTTATAGTTTGATGTGTTTTTACCCGTACTGGTCGAGTAGAGTACCTCCAGCTCCTGGCCTTCTTTTTTAAAGTTCTTTTTATAGTTCAGGCTCCAGTCGGTAGAGTTTGCACTAAAGCGGCTATCCGAGTTGCGCAGGCTAAGCAGGTCGTATATGAGGTTGCCGCTGCCTGTTTTGGTTTCCTGCTGGTTGGTAAGGCCGTTATTATGGTTGCCAAAATGGTCAAACCCTACCGATGCGGTAAACTCATCTTTAGGCGTAATGCTCCAATTAAAGCTTAAGCCCGATTGGTAGCCGCTACGCTGTGTACTGCCACTACCCTGCTGCAATAAATTAACAATAGTATCCCGGGTATCGTTATACGATTGCCTGTTGTTCGAGCTTTTTGCGGTAGTATTTAACTGCTTGTTGCCGCTAAAAAAGGCATTCAGGCCAAAGTTGCCTTTGCGCGCGTTCAGGTTAAATGATCCGTTTTCCTGGCGGGTGCCTATAGCGGTGTTTATACTACCGTTGATGCCTTGTACTTTACTATCCTTTAATATAATGTTGATGATACCGCCTGTACCCGCTGCATCATACTTGGCACCTGGGCTGGTAATTACTTCGATACTTTTTATCTGGCTGGCGGGTATGGCCTGTAAGGCATCGGCCAGGCTGGCTCCAAATATGCTTGATGGCTTGCCATTTATTAAAAAGCGGATGTTGCTGTTTCCCTGCAATTCTACATTGCCATCTAAATCTACAGTTACCTGCGGTACTTTCTTTAACACATCTATCGCCACCCCGCCTTGCGCGGTAAGGTCGTTAGCGGCGTTGTATACTATTTTATCAATACGGTTTTCGATAATTGGGGCTTTGGCAACAATATTTACCCCTTTTAACTGGTTTTGCACCGGGGCTAATAGTATATTACCTAAAGCGGTGACATTATCAGCCGTAACTATAACATGATCTATAGTGTGGCGTGTGTAGCCCAAAAAATCGATGGTTACTTTATAATCGCCGGCAGGCAGGTTGTCCACACTAAAATTTCCTTTAGCATCGCTGCTGATGCCATTGAACGGGCTGGTGGCATTTTGCTTAAATACAGATACGGTTGCATAATCAACCGGTTGCTTGGTAGCCGCATCGGTAACTTTACCGTTTATTTTACCATTGCCCTGGGCAAAGCCTTGTAAACCTACGAGTATGAAGATAGAGAAAGTTAACAGCAGTCGCATATAGTACACCTAACATTTTAATGGGGATGCAAAACTGTTAAGAAACTTTGAGTTAATGCTGATTTTTCCGCTTCATTTCATAATTGTTACAATTGTGTTAAATACACACAATCAAAATATTAAAACCAATGTACCGGCAATGATCAGTATAGCACCCGATGCTGATTTAAGTGTTAGCGGCTCGCCTAAAAACACTACGCTTAATATTATTGCCAACGCTACACTTAGCTTATCAACCGGCGCCACCTGCGATACCTTGCCCAATTGCAGGGCCTTAAAATAAAATATCCATGATAGCCCCGTTGCACAGCCCGATAGTATCAAAAACACCCAGTTGGTTTTGGTAAGGCTGCCTATGCTATGGTTGCTGCCTTTGTATAAAACAATGGCCCAGGCAATAAACAGTATCACCACGGTGCGTATACCGGTGGCCAGGTCGGTATCAACTTTCTTGATGCCTATTTTAGCAAAAATGGCCGTAAGGGCCGCAAATACTGCCGATAAAAGTGCGTATATCCACCACATTGTTACTTTTTATTAAAATGAAATAATTAATTACACGTACAAAGCTAAGCTACTGATTTGCAGATAAAAAAGCCGTCAAAATCTGTGGCATTAAATTAGCAGTTTCAGCTTTAGTTAAAAAATTTGCATTATAAATATGGTTTTTTTAACACGTTATCCTTATCTTCATCGTTTTAACTTTATATGAAAAAGACTGATTTTGTTTATTCGGAAGAGTCGGAACCACACAGGATCCGGACTAAAAAAATTCTTAAACAGTTTCCACAGTTAAGAAAACTGATCGGCAAAAACCCTAATACCATTTTCGCCATTATAGGCCTGGTGGCTTTTCAGGTAATATTGGCCTGGTTCCTGCGCGATCAATCGTGGTGGCTGGTTGTAGGTGCCGCCTATCTTTTGGGCGCATTTGCCGACCATGCCCTTTTTGTAATGATACACGAATGTACACACCAATTGTTATTTAAAAACCGCAACGCCAACCGCTTTGCATCAATGTTTGCCAATTTGCCGCAAATATTGCCAAGCGCCATATCGTTCGAAAAATATCACATCAAACACCACTCTTTTCAGGGCGTACACGAGTTGGATGCCGACTTGCCAAACCGCTGGGAGGCAAAACTTATCAGCAATTCGTTTTTTGGTAAGGCATTGTGGCTATTGTTCTTCCCGGTGTTTCAGCTATTTCGTTTATCGCGCCTGCGCGAGATACACCCTTTTGATGGCTGGATAGTAACCAACTTTTTAATACAGGTAGTATTTACCACTGCTATATGGTATTTTATGGGCTGGCACTCGTTAACGTTTTTATTGTTAAGCTTCTCGTTCTCGGTTGGTTTGCATCCGCTGGGCGCCCGCTGGATACAGGAGCATTATTTAACCCATAGCGTTGAGCAGGAAACATACAGCTATTATGGCCCTTTAAATACGGTTGCCTTTAACGTAGGTTTCCATAACGAGCACCACGATTTTCCATCTATACCATGGAATAAGCTGCCCGAAATTAAAAAGGCCGCCCCCGAGTATTACGACACTTTATATTACCACACCTCGTGGACAAAGCTATTCTTCCAGTTTTTGTTTGACCGCGAAATATCATTATTTAACAGGATATTACGCCGCGACAGGGGCCGGGTAGCCATAACTGATGTATCAAAGCCTGATGCCGAAATGAGTGCCGAAACGCCAAAACATCAGCCGTCAACAAGTGTAACGGCTTGAAAATAAATAGAGAACCCGCCTCAAAGCGGGTTTTTTTATGTCATTTAGCTGCAAATTATAAAGGCATCTATAATAATCTGAAATTTGATGTGTTATTAGTGCAGTAATTATGCGTTATAATAAAAAGTTTAAGGTATTTGTTCCGGTTGTTTTTTTGGTGTTTATAGCCGCCTTTGCCAAACACCGACTGGTTGATGCAAAAATGCAACCTGATGGCCAGCTGCAAAGCAAAGAGATGGACGAAACATCAGGCCTTGCCGCATCAGGCATTTTTCCAAATACTTATTATGCCCATAATGATAGCGGCGATACCAGCCGTTTTTTTGCCATAAGCCCCGATGGCGAGCTACACACCACCATTTATTTTAATGCAAGCAAACACAACGAGGGCGTAACAGACTGCGAAGATATTGCCGTTGGCCCCGGGCCAATAAAGGGTCACAGCTATGTTTATATAGGTGATATTGGCGATAACGATTACCGTCGCCGTAATATAGCCATATATCGTGTTGAAGAAAAAAAACAATGGGCCACGGAAGAAAGGACAGATGCCCACGCCGATAGGTTAAAACTAAATTATCCTGACGGGCCGAAGGATGCCGAGACCCTGATGCTTGACCCGGTTGAAAAACTCTTATATATTGTTACTAAACGCAGCGATACCGTATCGGTTTACACGACCCCTTTAAATTTTAAAGCCAACGATTCGGTTACGTTAACTTTTAGGTGTAAATTATTTTTTAAGGGGATAAAGCCCTTTAAATGGATAACCGCCGGTGATATATCAAAAGACGGGCAACAGATACTATTAAAAAACTACGAAAAGGTTTATTACTGGCGCAAGCAGACAAACGAGCCCATTTGGAAAGCAATGCAACGCGCGCCCGAAGAGTTACCATATAAAGCCGAAAAGCAGGGTGAAGCTATTGCGTTTACGCCAGACGGCACAGGCTATTACACCACCAGCGAAGGCGTATTTGCGCCCGTATACTATTATAAAATACCGTAATTGTTGTAAAAGACAATTAGATAGCGGTAGTAAGTACTAATCTATCGACTTGATGAATTTTGCCGGAATGCCGCCTACCACTGTGTTGTCCGCAACATCTTTTGATACTACTGCACCCGCGGCTACAATCGAATTTTCGCCTACGGTTACTCCGGGCAGGATGGTGGCATTTGCACCAATCCAGGCATTACGCTTAATAATAATAGGCCTGGTTATCAGTGCCCGCCGTTCAACCGGGTCGGCAGGGTGATTTTCAGTAACAAGGTTTACTCTTGGCCCTATTAATACATGGTCTTCTATAGTGATGCCACCCATATCAAGAAATGAACAGGCATGATTGATGAATACATTTTTACCAATAGTAATGAACTTGCCAAAATTGGTATAAAAAGGCGCAAACACAGTTGTGCTCTCATCTATTTGATTACCTATAATTTCGCTTAGTATATGGCGTATTTGCTGAATATCTCCTGCCGAATTAAGCCGGGCAGAAAGTTGTATAGTACGGTTTACTATTTCATCCACCTTCGGGAATTCAGGATCGCTCAACCGTATAAGCTCTCCGGCCCTCAGCCTGCTAAAGATATCTGCTTGCTTCATTACTATTTTAATTAAATAACGGTGTAAACTGTTTAATAATACAAATTAGCGCTTTGCAATTAAAATTTACAGCAGGTGCATTCTCTCAGCTCCTGCCATTCTTAACTGCGCCTTCATAATCGCCTAAATAGGCCCGCGGAGATTTGCCCGTAATATTTTTGAACACATAGTTAAAATTGGTAATACTGCTAAAACCGCAATTGTAAGCTACATCGGCAATATTGTTATGGCTGCCGTTCACCAGCATTTTGCAAGCCTCATTAACCCTTACCTTATTTACAAAGCCCACAAAGGTATGGCGGGTATGCTTTTTAAAATACCGGCAAAAAGCATTGGGTGTTAAGTGCGCCTGGCGTGCCACTTCATCAAGCGTTAGGGCGCTGCCATAGTTATGCATAATATAGTTATATACCGATGCAATGCGCATCCCCTCAGGGTCGGTCATGGCGCTGCTATAGCTGCCTGGTGATAGTGGCTGCATCTCTACCAAACTCATATCGTTCAGCACTTTTACAAATTGCGATAACTGTAATGCCCCGGTTGATTGCATAATTTCCAGTATCTGCTGCTCAAAGCCTTTATAATGGTTACCGGGAATTTTAAACCCGTTTTGCCAATGCCCGGCAAATGCCTGCAAGGCTTTCATTTCGGGCAGGTTAAAAAGTGACGACAGCTTGCCCAATGGGTTAAAAAATATAGTTACCGTTTTTACTACTTTATCATTGTCGCCTGTAAAATATTCGGGGCTGCTTTTAAACAGGTGGGGCTGGTTGGCACCAAGCACATATAGTTCGTTATCGGCAAAAACATGCATGCTATTGCCTGCCAGTAAGGTGCCGCTGCCTTGTTGTATCCAGGTTATTTGTACTTCGGCATGGCGGTGCAGGTGGGGGTAAAAATGCGGCAACACCTCTTCCTGTACAATTATTGTACGATCGTGCGGTACAGGTATGGTAAAGGGCAGCACTTTCATGAGCAGGGAGGTTATTGAATTACTGATTTATAGAATTAGAGAATTATTGATTTACTGAGTTAGAGAATTATTGAATTATTGATTTAGAGAATTATTGATTTTTTATCCCGGTAATTATAGGTAATTTTCTGTTGGAATAAATCACTCCATAATTTATTATATCAATAATTCAATAATTCAGTAATTCAATATTTTTTTTCACACCAAGGCAACCTTTGTATTACGGCCATCGTGTTGTAAGCAGATAAGGTAGCAATTTAAAGGTAACAGAACCCGGTATATATGGGCGAAGAAGAAGTACACCAACTGGTAGCACGCTGTTTAAAAGACGACAGGATCAGTCAAAAACTGCTCTACAAGGCTTTTTATGGCTTTGCCATGAGTATATGCCTGCGTTACGCGGGCAACCGGTACGAAGCTTCGGAAATTATGAACCAGGGATTTTATAAGGTATTTAAAAATTTAGCCAAATACGATACTGTTAAACCTTTTAAACCCTGGCTGGGCCGCATAATGGTAAATACATCAATAGATTATTACCGCAGCAATTTAAAAATAGCCCATACCGAGGAACTGGACAATGCCATGCATGTAAACGATACAGAACTAGCCGATAAAAATTTGAATTATAACGAACTGCTTGATATGATACGCGCTTTACCACGCTCTTACCGCACTATATTTAATTTATACGCCATTGAGGGGTATTCGCACGAAGAGATTGGGGGCATGCTAAACATCAGCATAGGCACATCAAAATCAAACCTGCACAAGGCGCGCGAAAAACTAAAGGTAATGATAGCACAAAGCAACAAAGCGCCGATAGCAACCAACCGCGATCAATCAAACAACATAGTACCAGTAAACCATACCAGCCTATCCGTATCCTTTATAAACAATGTTATTAAAAAATGAAAGAGGAAAAAGAAGATAGTATTGATAAGTTATTCAGCGGGGGCCTAAACAACCCCACCGAAGAGGTATCGTACCGCGAGGAGGATTGGGATGCTTTAGAAGGAATGCTTGATGGTACAAAGCCAAAAGGCGTTACCCGTAAAATTATATATCTTATTGGTGCAATAGCGGCTATGCTGGTGCTGCTATTGGGCTATGTATTTTTATCGCCGCCAAATAAACCACAAACCAAACCCGATTTAGTAAAAACAACCCCTGCAACACAAAAAGATTCCGGTACAGTCGGTTCGCCTTCGCAGCAACTGGCAGATCACACCCAATCGCTTTCGGATAGTGTAAGTATAGCCAGTAGTGCCGTTGATGACATCCGCAAAAGCAAATCGTTCTTTACCTTATCTGCTGCTGGGGGCGACCGTACTTATACCGGCACTAAAGCTGTTAACCAAAATACCGGCACTTTTGTAGCACCGGCAAAACCAGACACCATTACCGGCGAAAAAAATAACAACTTGACCGCAAACAAACCAGATACCATTACCGGGGTCAATAACCTGGCACTAAATAACACTGTTAAAAAAGATACGATAACCGGGCTTGCCGCCACTACTACCCCGGCTAAACCGCTGGTAACCGTAACCGACGATATTAAGCCTAAAAAACAAAAGGTATCGTCGGCTGCATACGGGTTTAGGCCAACATTTTCACTTGGCATCATAGCCTCACCTGATATTAATGGGGTTAAAACCTTTGCCAATAACAAGGTGGGTACCAATGCGGGGCTAATATTAACGCTTAACCTATCGCGCAGGTGGAGCATTAGTTCGGGGGCGGTATATGCCGATAAACCTTACAATGCCGATTTTGCCAACTATAAAACCAACTATCCCTTTGCCACTACGCCTACAAGCGTTACTGCAAGCTGCATAGTGTTAGATATTCCCTTAAATGTGGGTTACCAGTTTTATAACAAAAACCGCAACAAGTTTAGCCTGGGCACCGGCCTTTCATCGTACTTTATGCTAAGCGAAGACTATAAGTTTAACCATGCTGAGGGCGGATATAACTCGATAGATCCCTGGACATACAACATTAAAAATCAGAATAAACATATAATGGGCATCCTTAATCTGAATGCGACTTACCAGCGGGAGGTAAACTCAAAATTAGATATAGGCATACAACCTTATATGAAATTACCACTCACTGGTATAGGTTACGGCCAGGTTAACTTACGGTCGGCCGGGGTGTCAGTAAGTGTAATGTATAACTTTAAAACAGGTATAAAGCCTAAGTAAAATTCATGAAACATATCGGCTTAATTATACTCGCCTGGTTAATACCAAACCTGGCGGGACAGGATATCTACGTGTGTAAAAACGCGGTTATCACCCTTTATTCAAAGGCGCCAATAGAGGATATTGATGCCCGTACAGACCGCGGAACATCGGTTTTTAACGCTACCACCGGCGAACTTGCCTTTAGTGTGCCTATACGGTCGTTTAAGTTTGATAAGGCCCTGATGCAGGAGCACTTTAACGAAAACTACCTGGAAAGCGACAAGTATCCACAGGCGGTATTTAAAGGCAAAATAACCGGCACTACCGATCTGAGCAAAGATGGCAGCTACTCTATAAGCGTTACTGGCGTGTTAGATGTGCACGGCGTAAAACAAACCCGTACCATACCCGGCAAAATAACCGTAACGGGTGGCACCGTTAGCATGGCAGCCGAGTTTATGGTAGCCTGCAAAGATCATAACATTGAGATACCTACGCTGGTGTTTCACAACATTGCCGAAAGCATACGCATACAGGTATCGGCCAATTATTCGCCTTACAAAGCAACTCCCTAACACACAATAATACATTATGAAACCATCCCTACTCATCATTGCCCTGTGCTTATCAGGCACCATGCTAAAAGCACAAACCACCAAAACCGATACCGGCAACACCGACGCGCTTTTGAAAAGCCTGAGCACGCCCGATAAAGCCGAGCCGGTTATTGCTACCTTTAAAGCTACACGCTTAATACTATCGCAAACCACCGAAACCGTTAAAAAGAAAGAACTTAACTTTTTGGTGATACACCGCTTTGGCGATATTGGCGGCGGCGGCGGTGGCGGAAAAACCCTTTGGGGCCTTGACAACTCATCAGACATTTATATTGGCTTTGAATACGGCATCAGCGATAATTTTAACATTGATTTTGGCCGCAGCAAATACGAGCAATTATTAGAGCTGGGCTTAAAATATAACTTCCTGCATCAAACCGTTGATGATAGCTCGCCCGTTGCCATTACAGGTTTGGTAAAAACGGGCTTTAAACCTTACCATGTAAATACGGCGGTATTTGATAACTATGGCGACAGGTTCTCCTACCTGTTAGAGGCTATTATAGCACGTAAATTTTCGCCGGCATTGTCTTTACAGATAGCGCCGTCCTACATCCTTAATAACTCACCGTTCCCTTTTATAGCCGGTAACGAGAAGCGCTTTTTTTCGCTGGCTGCGGCTGGTCGCTTAAAGTTCAGCAAGCGCATGGGTATTGTGGTTGATTATGTGCACCCTTTCTCCAGTTTTAGAAACAACAGCATTGACCCTAAATTTTATAACGGACTGGGCGTAGGGATCGAGATTGAAACCGGCGGGCACGTATTCACCATCAACTTTAGCAACACCCAGTATATATCCGAATTTAATTACCTCAACGACACCGAGTCGAGCTGGGGCAAGGGCCAGTTTCGCTTAGGTTTCACCATATCACGCATATTCGATTTTAACAAAAAACATAAAAACTACTAAACAATAAAACTATGGAAAGGCAAGAATTTTTAGCAAAGTTAGGGATCACCATGGCTGCAGTATGCACCGGGTGTAGTTTGGTTGGCTGCGGCGGCTCAAAAAGCAACGACCCCGGGCCAAGCACAGGTGGCGGCGTTACCCCACCACCACCGGGCAGCGGTGCCGTTTTTTCGGTAAACTTAGATAGCGATCTGCAAGCTGTAGGCAGCTCGAAAGTATCAAACGGTGTGATCTTAGTAAGACTAGCTGCTGGCAGCACGGCTGCCGCTTTTACCGCCGTGCAAGTAGCTTGTACACACCAGGGCACCAATATTAACTACAATACCGCACAAGGTATATTTATATGCCCTAACCATGGCAGCGAGTTTAATACATCGGGCGCGGTGGTTATGGGCCCGGCTTCGGCAGCATTAAAACACTATACCGTTGTGGTAGATGGATCGACACTAACCGTTAACGCTTAATTAACACCCTTGCAGCATTTAAAGCTGCAAGGGTAATTATTTACTGATAGCGTGACGGGGAGAACTGGGTGATATTGGATGAGGGTGTTTTGTGGTTTAACACCTCATCCACCAGTTTGCCTGTTGCCGGTGCAAGGCTAAGGCCCATCATACCATGGCCTGTAGCAATTGCAAGGTTTTTGTATTTACCGGATAAGCCTATGTAAGGCAAGCCATCAGGCGAGCATGGGCGAAAGCCAAACCAAATATCTTTGGGCTGGGGTAAGGCAGGTTTAAAGTTGGGGAAATATTGGGGGATTGACTCCACTATGCCTGCCACCCTACTCATATTAATTTTATCGTTTATCTTACCTATCTCCATAGTACCGCCAAAGCGTATACTGCCATCCATAGGCGTAACAGATACCCTTGCTTCGCAAAGCAGTGCGGGGATGGTCATGCGTTTTTGTGGCTCGGGCAGCATAAAGGAGTAGCCTTTGCCCGGCATCATAGGTATGTTAAGGTCGGTTAACTTGGCAATGCCGGGTGTCCAGGCACCACCTGCCAGCAGGTATGCATCGCCTGTAAAGCTTTTATCGTTACTGTTTACCGATGTAATTTGCCCTGCATTGTGTTGTATAGCAGTTACCGGTGTATTGCGATGTATTTTTACACCTGCGGTTTCCAGGTGCTTAACCAGTCCTGCGATCAGCTTATTGGGGTAAAGGTGTGCATCGCAATGGTAGTGTACAGCGCCTAATACATCAAGGTCTATATCCGGTTGTAGTTTGCGGGTTTCGTCGGCGGTTAGGTATTGGGCATCCAGACCTAAATTAGTTGCCTTTTCGGCCGTGTGGCGCTCTTCGTCCTCAAATTTGGCAGTTTTAAACAGCATTAATATACCCTTATCGGCATAGCCGAAATCAAAGTTGGCCTCTTTTTCCAGTTCCTGATATAGGGCCTTGCTAAGTAAAGACAGATCGCGCAGCGCCCCTGCCGAACGCTCAACGTGGTGCTTATTAGCAGCCTTTAAAAATTTAATACCCCAGCCAAACAATTCCGGGCTTAGCGATGGCTTTACGTAAAACGGGCTTTTACTGTCAAACATCCAGCGTATACCCTGCTCTATCATACCGGGCGCGGCCAGTGGTATAAAGTGGCTCGGTACTATCATCCCGGCGTTACCAAATGATGCATTGTCCTTCAGGTCGCCCTGCTCCAGTATTTCTACTTCCCATCCCGATTTGTTCAGGTAGTATGCCGAAAATAAACCTATTATTCCGCCGCCTATTATTATTGCTTTACTCATGTTATATTACCTGAAACCCGTGTGCGTGTGGGTCGTCCTCGTCATCAATTTTTATGGTGTTATAACCGTATACTTTTGCCCAGCCTTCAATGCCGGGTACAATGGCCGGTTTGCCACCTAAAGTTACTTCGTCCTCTACTGTACCAATAAACTGGCTGCCAATAATGCTTTCGTGTATAAACTGATCGCCTTTTTTTAGCAATCCTTTAGCATGCCACTGCGCCATACGCGCCGATGTACCGGTGCCGCAAGGCGAGCGGTCAATAGCTTTATCGCCATAAAAAACAGCGTTGCGGGCAGTTGCCTGCGGCGATATGGTTTTGCCTGCCCACAAAATATGCGAGCAGCCATTAATAGTAGGATTTTCTGGATGAACGAAAGTGTACTTTTCGTTTATCCGCTGGCGTAAAACGCGGCTCCATGATATCAGCTGGTCGGCAGTATAATTCTCCAATCCTTTGAAGTTTTCCTGCGGGTCTACAATGGCGTAAAAATTACCGCCGTAGCTCACATCAACTGTTAGCATACCCAGGTCGGGGCATTCTACCTCCAAATTTTCGGCAGCCAGGTAGCTGGGCACATTAACCAATTTTACAGACTTTACCTTTTTACCCTCCTGCTTATACGATATTAGTACCAGCCCGGCAGGCGCTTCCATACGCACCACGCCGGGTGTTTTTGGGATAATAAGGCCCTCTTCGATAGCAATGGTAATGGTACCAATAGTGCCATGCCCGCACATAGGCAGGCAGCCGCTGGTTTCGATAAATAATACGGCCACATCATTCTGTGGGTCATGTGGCGGATATAGTATACTGCCCGACATCATATCGTGCCCGCGGGGTTCAAACATTAAGCCTTTGCGTATCCAGTCGTACTCTTTTAAAAAGTGCTGGCGCTTTTCGCTCATGTCGGCCCCAGTCAAATTTGGCCCGCCGCCGGCAACCAAGCGTACCGGGTTACCGCAGGTATGCGCATCTATACAAAAGAAAGTCTTACTTGACATTTTTTTTAAGTCTTAAGCCTTGCCCAGAGTCTTAAGTCCACTTCCGACTTAAGACTTTAGGCTTTATACTCTATTTACTCCATTCGTTATTGTACAACCGCCATATATTAAGCGGGTTGCCATCTTTTAATTCATCAGGCAAAAGATCGTTTTCCCAATTTTGCCAGGCTACCGGGCGTACAAAGCGTTTTATGGCGCCTGTACCTACCGATGTAAACCGGCTATCGGAAGTGGATGGGAATGGGCCGCCATGCTGCATAGCGTTACCCACCTCAACCCCTGTTGGCGGGTTATTTAGTATTACCCTGCCTGCCAGGTTAGATAGTTTATCGGTTATACTTTTGTATTGGGCAAGTTCGCCGGGTTCGGCCATTACAGATGCTGTAAGCTGGCCGTGCAGGCTATCAACTACCTGCTCTAATTGTGCCATATCGTCGGCAACAACCAGTAATGAGTATGGGCCAAAAACTTCCTCTTTGAACTTTTCATCCGCTAAAAAGTCGGCGGCCTTTATTTCGGCAACAACAGCTAAGCCCTGGTTGGTATTACCTGCATCCAGCTTATCTGATTTAGCAAAAACAGAGACAGCCTTATCTGCCAGCATACCTTTAGATAACTTATCAAAGTTGGCACAAATTCCCGGTGTAAGCATAGTGGCCGAATTAACATCGGCTATGGCTACGGCAAGGGCCTTTTTAAACTGTTCTAAAGGTTCCGACGCTACGGTAAGCAGCAAGCCGGGCTGCGTGCAAAACTGCCCCGCATTGGTGGTGATAGATGCAGATAGCTTTGCCAGTTCTTCGGCACGGTTTTCTAATGCTTTTGGAAGTAATATTATTGGGTTGGTACTGCCCATTTCGGCAAATACCGGTATAGGTTCATCGCGATCGCGGGCCATTTTAACCAATGCCATGCCACCTTTAAGTGAGCCTGTAAAGGTTACTATTTTTGTTTTGGGATGCTTTACCAATGCTTCGCCAATAGTATAGCCATCATCATACAAAAGCGAGAAAACACCTTCGGGCAGGTTATGCTTTTGGGCGGCTTTTTTTACCGCTTCGGCAACCAGCGCGCTGGTACCGGGGTGTGCCGGATGCGCTTTTACTACCACCGGGCAACCCGCTGCCAAAGCAGATACGGTATCGCCACCGGCAACAGAAAATGCCATTGGGAAGTTGCTTGCACCAAACACTACAGCCGGGCCAATAGGCACCAGCATCTTGCGTATATCTACCCGCGGTAATGGTGTACGATCGGGTATGGCGGTATCAACTACAGCCTCAACCCACGATCCCTCGTCCAGCAAATTGGCATACAGGTTTAACTGGCCGGTAGTACGGCCACGTTCGCCTTGTAAGCGGCCTGCAGGCAGGCCGCTTTCGGCCATGGCACACTCTATAAGCGCATCGCCAATGGCTAATATTTCTTCGGCTATGCTGCGTAAAAACGCGGCTTTGGTAGCCCTATCAGTATTTCGGTAGGTTACAAACGCCTTATCGGCTAAAGCCATTGCATTATCCACATCGGCCAGGCTGGCAGCATTAAATTCGGGCTCAATTTCTTTACCGGTCGCGGGGTTAACCGCCTTAAATGCCTTACCACCTTTTATGTATTGATATCCTATTAAATTTTTTGTTTCCATAGTATAGATATTATAAAACTGCCATACTCGGCTTGTCGAAGCACATTTATTAGGTCTTCGACAGGCTCAGACTGACAAGCAAATTTACGGCGTTTTCGCTGGCTATTAGCTAACGCCGGTTACATCCACCTCAGCTTCGACACCCCAGCTGCCTGCAGGTAGTTCGGGGCGGGTTTTTACAGCGTGGTTAATAATGGCTAATACCCTTTCGCGCTCTTCACCCTTAATTTTTAAACGTGGCAAACGTACAGCTTCAGTACCTAAACCGGTAACAGTTTCGGCCAGTTTAATGTATTGTACCAGCTTAGCATGTATATCCAATTCCAGCACAGGTAAAAACCAACGGTAAATAGCCAATGCTTCCTGCATACGGCCAGCCTTTGCCAAACGGAAGATAGAAACAGTTTCTCTTGGGAAAGCATCTACCAAGCCGGCAACCCAACCATCGGCACCCATAAATAATTCTTCTAAAGCTAAAGTATCCACACCACAAAGCAGCGCATATCTGTCGCCAAAACGGTTAATCATACGGGTTACGTTGCTTACATCGCGGGTTGATTCTTTAACCGCCTGTATATTTTTGTAAGGCAATAATTTTTCAAACATATCCAGCGTTACTTCAATTTTGTAATCGTGCGGATTGTTATATATCATAATGGGCAGCTTGGTGCTTGTTGCCACATCGGTAAAATATTTTATAGTTTCTTCTTCATCGGCATTATAGCGCAGTGGCGGCAACATCATTAAACCATCAGCGCCATACAGCTCGGCATTTTTAGCGCAAAGTAAAGCGCCTTTAGTGGTTTGCTCGGCTATGTTTAATATCACATATCCACGTTTGGCTACCACTTGTACGGTATGTTTTAACAATTCAATTTTCTCGTCGTCGGTTAACACGCTCGATTCGCCTAACGAACCGCCAATGATGATACCGCATGCGCCGGCCTCTAACTGTGCTTCGATGTTTTTATCAAATGCTTCAAAATCAAACTCGCCGTCTTCGGTGAATTTTGTTGTTACCGCGGGGAATACCCCTTTCCATACTATGCTCATTTTTTTCGCTTTTTAAGCCATGCTGTAAAGCACAACCATTTAATTTATATGTATAACCTAATTTGTTCAATTTAACCCTCTCCGATAACAGCGGAGAAGGTTGGTCGAAATTTTACTTCCATACCCTCACCAGCATCACCCCATGCGGTGCAATATTTGTTTTAAGGTCGCCGCCGTTGGTAGCCATATCTTTTTGCTGCCATACGTCCCTTATTTTTTTGTATCCTATAATTCCGGCATCAGCACTGCTTAACGTTACCGCCTGGAATTTATCTGTTGTATTAAATATGCCTATGGCTTTGCTGCCATCGTTCATTTCCTTTATCCAAACCTGGTAGGTGTCATTCTTTATTTTTTGCGTAGCGGCTTTACCTAAAGCGTCCTGGTCAATAGCCAATACTTCGGCATTGGTGAGCAGGTTTAAAGTAAACTTATCCAAGCGGCCCATATCGCAACCTATCAGCAGCGGCACGGCCTGCAGGCTCCACAAGCTAATGTGTGTGTATTGCTCATCAAAGGTTAAGCGGCTGTTATGCAGGCTTGGCCCCCATCCCACTTTACCAACCACCAGCATATCGGGGTCGTTAAAATGCCCCGGCTGTGCAAATGGTACCGCTGCCGACTGCCCAAAGCCTATACCCGACATACTGCCCCAGGTATCTTCAATATCGCCTGTAGTGCGCCAGCTGTTACCGCCCACTTCGGCACCCCACTCCCATACTTTACCCCAGCCATACTGGCAAAGGCTAAGCATAATATCGCGATGTACATTATCTAAAGCAGCGCGTATAACCTGATAAGGCTTTTTCAGATCGGCCAGTTGAGGGTCTTTAACCGTTACCGAGCTATATGAGCACCAATCATATTTTAAATAATCAATTCCCCAATCGCCGTAGGTTTTGGCATCCTGCTCTTCGTGCTGCCAGCTACCCAGGTAACCACCACATGTTTGCGGGCCTGGCGACGAGTAGATACCCATTTTAAGCCCAAGGCTATGCACATAACTGCTTAGGCCCTTCATATCGGGGAATTTGTTGTTTGGCGTTATTTCGCCGCTGGCTAAACGCTTTTCAGCTTCCCATCCATCATCAATGTTAATGTAGCTCCAGCCAAACTGGCTAAGCTTTTCGGCCATTTCGCGGGCCGATGTCCGTACTTTTTCGTCGTTAACACTTAAGCCCCATGCGTTCCAGCTATTCCATCCCAATGCCGGGGTAAGACCTATCACATCGCCTATTTTAATGGTAAGCTTTTTGGTATCGCTACCCAAAGTATTGCTTGCTGTAAGGGTTATATCATAATCGCCTTTGGCAGTTACCGCACCGGTGATAATACCCGTTTTTTCGTCGAGCGTTAAACCCGCCGGCAGGCCTGTTGCTTTATATTGCATGGGCTTTTTACCCGTTGCTGGTATCAGGTACAAAAATGGATTGCCCGGCCTTGCACCATAAACTTCGGCACCATTGATTTTTGGCGTAGCCGATGGCTCGGGCGTAAGTATGTATGGTGTAGTTTCGTTTTTGGTGAGGGTACTTCCCGATGCGGCATCGGTAAACGTATAAGTTATACTGTACGATTTTTTTTGCAGCGCCGCTATGTTAAAATTATAGGTAAAGGGCCTGCCCATTGTAAACGCAGCATCATTAGTTTTTTCGTAAAGTATAGTGCCGGTTTCGGGGTCGGTAACTTTGAATGCCAGCTTGCCCTTATAATCATAGGTGCTGCCCTTTGCCGTTAATTTAATAGATTTAGCAAGGCTGTTTTTTGGGCCATAAGTAAAATCTCCATCGGTATTTATGGTTACATAATCCATAATATCGTTCATGCTGATGCCGAACTTAGTACCATAAACACCACCATCGCCGCCGGTATCGTAAACACGTATGGCTATTACATTCTCTTTATCCCACAAAAGGGCCGGGTTGTTGGCTGCTATTATATAACTGCGCGGGCCATAATTCCCCTCTTTGATACTACTGCTTGCCGCACCGCCGTATTTACCTATCAGGGAGCCGTTAAGGTATACCTCGTCGTTATCATCAATACTGCCCAGGTCAATGTGCAGGCTATCCTTTAAGTATGATTTTTGTTTAATTGCCGATGGGATAAGCACATGCAGCCTGTACCAGCCAAAGCCATTGTAGCCGGGGTAGCCTTGCCCCTCCCAGCTGCGGGCCACATCAATGGCTTTCCATTGGCTATCGTCTAACTGCGGCGACGCCCATAGTGTGCTATCGCCTTGCTTAAACTTCCATCCGGTTGAAAGCGAAACCTGCTGTGCATGGGCATTTAAAAAGCCGGCCAGCAATACTAACAGTAACAGTTTCTTTATCATGGTTTTAATGGGTTAGCAAATCAACATACTTTACCTGCTGCGGAAACCAAACTGTCATTTCGCCCTTGCCGCGGTTGGCCCAGGCATAGTAAGGTATGGCTGTAAGCGTTTTATTTTGGGTAGATATGTTTTGCCCAGCGCTATCCACATTTACGGTTTTTACATCGCCGGTCAATACCATCACACCATTCAGCAATTCGGGCTTATATTCGGGTTTAAGGGTTGTAGTGGCGGGTAAAATAATGTTTGATGCCTTGCCATCGTTATCTTTCCACTCGGCGCAATACATTACGGGGCCACGTTGCAGGGCAACCTTACCGTTATCTTCGGGCAGTTTATCTGTAGCTATTACCCTGCGCACTTCCATTGGCAGGTTCATCTCAACTTTGTCGTTCTTTTTCCATTTACGGCTAATTACGGCGTAACCATTTTTCACATCATAATCTATAGCCGTACCATTAACCTTTATTTGCACCTGTTTATTTGACGGTGTTTGATAGCTGTATAATGCCGAAGGCATGGCCTGGTTTTGTGCCCAGCCGGGTATGCGTATCTTCAGGTTAAAATCCATGCTGTTGGCAGGGTCTATGGTGAAGGCCAGCGCGCCATCCCATGGGTAATTATTTTGCTGGGTTATTTTTAATTGCTTACTGTTTAGGGTTAAGCTGCCTGTACCGCTAATAAACAGGTTCACAAAAACATCCTTACCATTTTGGGCGTAAATATAGCCGGGGATTGATGGCATTAGCCTAACCACATTGGTAGGGCAGCAAGAACAGGTGAACCATCCCGCGCGCTCGCGCTCAATATCAGGGTGACTAAAATCATCGTGTATTTGCATGGCATTGGTATAAAAGAATGATTTACCATCCAAACCAACTCCTGATATCAGGCCGTTATACAGCGTTTTTTCCAATACATCAATGTATTTAGATTCGCCGTGCAGTAAAAACATACGCTGGTTCCAAAATACGCTGCCTATGGCGGCGCAGGTTTCGTTATAAGCGGTAGCGTTGGGCAACTCGTAGTTATCGCCAAAACGCTCGCCATCGCCTACGGCACCAATGCTGCCCTGTACATACATTTTTTTACCTACCATGTTGTCCCATATCTTATCAATAGCTGCAAGGTATTCCTTATCACCGGTAAGGGCGGCAACATCTGCCATACCCGAGTACAGATACATAGCACGTACAGCGTGGCCTTCGGCTTCGTCCTGGTCTATAACCGGCTTATCATCCTGCCAGTACACACCATTCTCGAAAACGCTTTTGCTTTTTTTGTTATATTCTTTATGCCCGCGTTCGTCTATAAAAAACTTAGCCAGATCCAGGTATTCTTTTTTACCGGTAATGCGGTACAGTCTTACTAAACCCATCTCAACAATTTCGTGACCGGGGGCAACATGCCTTTTACCGGGGCCAAAAACACGCACCAGCAGGTCGGCGTTGCGGATGGCAATATCCAGGAAATTGCGTTTGCCGGTAGCCATGTAATGTGCAACCGCACCTTCGTACATGTGGCCCGCGCAGTATAATTCGTGGCTGTTTTCCTGTTCTTTTACCCAACGCTCGGTACCCAGCCATGCACCTACGTGTAGTGGGTCGATAGTACGGGCGGTATACAAGTAGCCATCGGGCTCCTGCGCTTTAGCTACAATGTTGATCATGGAATCTACATAATGATCCAACTGTTTATCAGGGTGTAGGGCAAGCGAGTATGATGCCCCTTCTATAGTTTTGTAAATGTCGGTATCATCAAACGGGTAAGTGGTGCAAAATTTCCCTTTACGCTCGGCAGCCATCTGGAAATTTTTTACACGGCCGGTACTCTCGCAACGGGCAAAGGATGCCGGGATAGTTACTGTACGGTTTGTTTCGATACGCGATGACCAGAAATGATCCGTTAGCTTCACCTTAGTGAAGGCTAGGGGTTGTATAGGATAATCCTGCTTTTGGGCAACCGCACTAAAACTGCAAAAGACTAATAGGATAATACAAAGCTTTTTCATGATTGGATGGGGTGTTATTTCTGGTTAAAAGTAAAGCTAATCAAAAGTACAGGAAAATAACCGCTGTGTTAATTGATTTTTACCTGATTGTAGCAAGATATTAACCTTAATCAATCATTAAAAGCTAATTGAATGGTAAGATAATGTTTTCGTATCTCCGGCTATTATAAAACCATTACCAATCCTATAATAAAACAAATTCAATTACCAAGACTATCAAGATCATCCTTAAATCACATAAATCAAGGTTCAGATAAAAGGCAATTAAATTATTTACCTCATTATCAATAATATACAATTTAATATGGTACTATGTATTGCATATTACTATATTAAACATATATCTTTGTTTAAACTTAATATAAAAATGAAAACAGACATCAAAAAAATTATACTTGCCCTGCTATTAGTAGCATCAAGTACCCTGTGTTTTGCGCAGTGCGACAAAACCGCCACGCTTACATCATCATTAACTACCTACCTTAACGATAAGGGCGAAGTAGAGCGGACTAAAGACGAATCCGCAGTGATCACTATTAACAAAGCCGAAGTAACTATAGTTACCGGCGATAACGGGCGAACATTGAAAGGTGCCGTAAAAACCTATGCCTGCAATTGGGCCACGCCTTTTAAAGAAGGTAAAACTGTTTTAACCACAGCGCTTACCGATGGCGGCCAGGAAATGCATGCTACTATAACCATCGAAGGTAAGGCAGGTAAAGTAACCCTAACGTTTGAAGCAGAAGAAGAGCCAGGGAAAAAGATAGTGGTAATAGCCGATAAGTTTGAATAACCCTGCATCTATTCATAACACTTTAAACCCAAAAAGATGAAAGTTACCCTTAAAAAAACGCTGCTATTAATTATATTGATAGCAGCAGCAACGGTTAGCTTTGCTCAGTGTGGTAAGGCCACATTAACCGGCACTAAGCTTACCCAATTGGATAATAATGGCGCGGTGGTAAAAAGCAAAGACGAAAAAACTGTTGTAACCATCACCAAAACCGATATTACAATTACACCCGGTAACGACGATCCTAAAATGTCGGGAAAGATAAGCTCGAGCATTTGTAGCTGGGCCAAACCTTTTAAAACCGGCAAAACGGTTATTAAAGCTAAATTGTATAACGATGGCGAAAACAGGGAGAACAACGCCACCATAACTATTGTTGGTGTAGCAGGAAAAGTTACCCTTACATTTGAATCGGCCGAAACGCCGGGACGCAAAATAGAGATGATTGCAGATACTTTTGAATAACCACCTGGTAGCACCAATAGGGCTTATTTTTACCTAAAATTAATAGTATAATGATAATTTGTTTTAATAAAAAACCATACTTTTATTAGATTAAATTATAACTATAATATGAAAAAGAAAATTTTTACAACAGCCCTGTTATCATGCTGCTTCATGATATGTTTAGCAGCTGCAGTATTTGCCGACCTTAATGGCAAATGGACCGGTAACTTAACAATGGCCGATGGCAATAGCATACCGGTAACTTATGATTTTAAAGTTGATGGCGAAAAATTAACCGGCACTGCACAATCGCCCGAAGGTGACGTTGCTTTAGAGAACGGTAAAATTAAAGGTGACGACTTTAGCTTCAGCGTAAATGTAAACGGAATGGATATACCACATAGTGGTAAAGTTTATGCCGATTCGGTAGGTATGGATTTGTCGATAAACGATAATAAAGCGCACTTCGTTTTAAAACGCGTTGCTAAATAGGCGCCACGCATAAAAGCAAATAAAAACCCTGCCCAAACGGCGGGGTTTTTTATTTAATGCCAAACAAGCTATAATGCAGGCTTGTTTAATACGGCATAAGCATTACCTTTGCCTGCGCATGCTGCAACGTATTACCGCATATTTATTAATTGCATCGTTAATAACGGTGAACTTTTCGCGCGTGTTTGTTTATGCCGGTTTTGAGCTGAACAAAAAATACATTGCAGACAACCTTTGTGTTAATCGTTTTAAGCCGCAGCTGCATTGTAATGGCAAGTGCTACTTTATGAAAAAGATAAAACAGGCACAGGATAAAGAAAACTCCGAAAACAGGCAATCACAAAAAAACCTTTTCCAGGAGGCTTGCTTTAATCAGCCGTTAAAAATTAAATTTCAGTCGGTTTTACTTTCAGTTACACCAATTCCAAACTTCCGTATTATCCTTCCCCAACAAGTGCGGAGTATCTTTCAGCCTCCGCGGCTTTCATAAAAACACCTTTTTAATACAGTTTTTAATACCGGCTTCGCGGCCAGTATTTGCTACGCTTTACACTTTGCGTAAAGCTGTGCTTTTGTTATGCTGTTTCGGCAAAGCCGGAATGCACACTTATACATTTTTATGAAACCATCTATATTATTATATATAATGCTATGCTTTGCGCCTGCCTTTTGCTTTGGCCAAAGCAGCTTAAATGGCACCGTTACCGATGCCCGCACACACGAAGCTATTGCGGGTGTACTGATAACAAATGCCGACGATGTTACTCCTCTTGCACAAACCAATGCTAAGGGCAAATTCAGCATACCAACCGGTGGCATTAAAGCCATTCGCCTTACTATGGTAGGCTTTACTGACAAGGTTTATACCTTAACCGGCAGCACAAATGCCGAAATAAGCCTTGAACCCGCCACAATAGATCTGCAACCTGTAGTAGTATCGGCCAGCCGTGAGCGGCAGGCCAGGCAGGACGCCCCAATTGCTATCAGTAAAATAAATTCCACACAAATACACGATACTAAAGCTACCGCGCTATACCAGTTACTAAACAAGGTAACCGGTGTTTACATGGTTGATTTAGGGAACGAACAACATACAATGGCCATACGCCAGCCTATTACTTATAACGCGCTTTACTTGTACATGGAGGATGGCCTGCCTATTCGCCCTACTGGCATATTTAACCATAACTCGCTATATGAAATAAACATGAGTGGTGTGCGCGATATTGAGGTGATAAAAGGCCCGGCATCATCGCTATATGGCAGTAATGCTATTGGCGGTGCGGTTAACTTTATTACGCAAGGGCCGCCTGCAGGCTATGCCGGCAATGTATCTGTACAGGGCGATAGTTATCACTACCGCAGGGTTGATGCCGACGGCGGTTTTAGCGCAGGTAAATTCGGCTTATATGCGGGCGGTTACGTGGCTCATCAAAAAGATAGCTGGCAGGATTACTCCGACTTTGATAAATACTCGGGTAATTTTAAAACTACTTATGATCTTGACAGCAAAACCCGGCTCACAACATCTGTAGCTTATAATTATTTAAATACCCAAACACCCGGCAGTTTAGATAGCGCCCATTTTTACAGCCGCCAGTATGGTGCCAACCAACGCTTTACCTACCGCAAGGTTGATGCCTTAAGAGCCAACACACGCTTAGCGCATACATGGAACGATCAAAGCAATACCTTCCTGACTATATTTTATCGCCATAACTCTACAACACAGTTGCCAAGTTATTTTATATCGGATGTAAGGGACAATAATGGAAATTATGTAAGTTCTAACGGGCAGGAGAATGACCAGCGCTTTCACAGTTTAGGTTTGCTGGCACAGCACAGGCAGGATATGGATTTCCTGCATTCGCGGTTAATATTAGGCGCTTATGTGGATAATAGCCCAAGTTCGTATTACGCCAAATTTTTAGATATCCAAAAAGATGTAACCAATAACTATTATACTGGCTATACCAACACCGGTCGTTTTATTGACGATTATAAAATAAAACTGTTTAACACGGCAGCCTATGCGCAATACGAAATTAAACCTGCCGATGCGTTAAGGGTAGTAATGGGTTTACGGTACGATCGTATCCATTATAATTTCACCAACGGCATAACTACCGGCAGCAAATACAAACAACAGGAAACCAACGATTTTAATATAGTAGCGCCTAAACTCGGACTAACCTACAACTTTAATAATAATAAAGGTTTGTATGCCAATTACAGCGTAGGCTTTCAGCCACCCGAAACCGGCGATCTTTACAGCTCGCGCCAGTTGGTACAACTAAAACAGGCAACCTTTAACAATTACGAAGCAGGCGGATGGTTTGCCGCGTTTGATAAAAAAATGTACGTGGAAGTCACTCTTTATGACCTGGAGGGGCGTAACGAAATTATTAACCAGCTGCTACCCGATAATACCACCCAGAACCAAAACGCGGGTGCAACCCGCCACCGTGGTATCGAGTACTCGGTTACCTATGCACCGGCGCGCGAATTTAGTTTTAGGTTTAGTGGCACCAATGCCCGCCACACTTATGTAGATTACAGCGAAGTAAGCACCAATTACAGTACAAATGTAAGCACCGTTACCAGTTATAACGGCAACCGCATGAACAATGCACCGGCATGGATAGCCAACTCCGAAATTACTTACAAACCCCTTTATGCCGATGGTTTACGTGTAGCCGCCGAGTGGCAACATATTAATTCGTACTATACCAACCCGGCTAATACCAAAACCTATGCAGGCTACAATATTTTTAACCTGCGTACGGGGTTTGATGTAAAAAGCGGTGCTTTAAAAGGCGCAGGCATATGGTTTAATGTGTTAAACCTTACCAATAAGTTATATGCCACAACGGTTACCAGCAACCAATATGGCGATACTTATAACGCCGCGCCGCCACGCATTTATTCGCTGGGCATTAGTTACTCATTTGCAAAACAATAACATGGCAACAGCAAAACAAAACTTTTATAAATGGCATCGGATAATGGGTTTAACAGCCCTTATCCCTGTCATTTTTTGGACTATTAGCGGTTTATCGCACCCATTTATGTCTAACTGGTTTAGGCCCACCATAGCGCAGGAGGTGTTTAAACCTTTGCCTCAAAGCCAAATTAAACCAACCTTATCTATACATCAGGTGTTGGACAAAAATGGAATCACTGAATTCAGAAACTTTGGCCTGATCAATTTTAACAAACAAAGCTATTACCAGATATTAGGTAAAGACAGCATCACCAATTACTATTCGGCTGCAAACGGCGAAGTGTTAAAAAATGGCGATCGGCTTTACGCCGTCTATCTTGCAAGATATTTTACGCAGGATAGTACTTCAAAAATTAAAGCTATCAGCCTGCAAAAAATATTCGATGGGCATTACCAGCCCATTAACCACCTGCTGCCGGTTTGGAAGGTATCTTTCGACCGACCCGATGGTATGGATATTTACGTAGAGACCGGCCAAAGCCGCATGGGTACATTTAACAATAACACGCGTAAGGCAATGCTTAGCTTATTTGAGCAATTGCATACCTGGGCTTTTTTAGCAGCTATTGGCGGCGAGCAATTCAGGATAATTGTACTGCTAATAATTGTTAGCATCCTGTTTTTATCATTATTAAGTGGCCTAACTGTTTATGGCTTTTTTTGGAAGAAGTTTAAAACAGCCACCCAAAACCGTAAAGGTAGCGGAAAAAAAGATACCCGCTTTGTGCACCGTTTTCACCGGCAAATAGGGCTAATTGTATCTTTTGTAATGTTCACCTTTGTTACCAGTGGGGCATTCCATCTTTTGGTTAAGCTGCATAATATAGGGCCTAAGCAAAAAGTTTATGGGCAGGTATTTGATATTAATGATCTGGTATTATCAAACCTAAAACTGCCGCTTGCGGATAGTGTGATTACTAAAGTTGGTTTGGTTAAGCTTGATGGACAAACTTATTACCAGGCAAGCAACAACAGTAAGGATATTTTATATTTTGATGCTAAAACAGGCACTGAGTTAAACGATGGAGACAGGCAATACGCTAGGTTTTTAAGCGAATATTATCGCGGCAGCAAAACCACGCGTGATTTAAAGGTTACCCAAATACGCCAGTTTGATAACGAATACGGTTTTATTAACAAGCGCCTGCCGGTACAGAAAGTAGAATACCCCAATGCTGAAAATTGGTATATTGAGACCACCACATCCCAATTATCAACAAAAGTTGCCGGGATAGACCGCACGGAAGGGTTTTCCTTTATATTTTTACATAAATATTTCGGCATGACCTGGGCCGGTAAAAACATACGCGATATTGTGAGTATGTTAGCCGCGTTAGGGGTGTTGGTAGTATCGCTATTTGGCTTTGCAGCCTTTATTAAAAACAAATAATATATACATGAAGATACGTTTTGTAACCATTGCCGTAATAAGCCTTTTAGGTTTAGCCGCCTGTAGCCAACCCGATAAAAAACCTGCCGATGCAGCCAAAACAGCCGCAGTACAAAAAAAATATTATTGTACTATGCACCCCAGCATACAAAACGATAAACCCGGCACCTGCAGCAAATGCGGTATGGAACTGGTGGAACGCGATACAACTAAAGGGAAATAAATAAAAAGCTGTCATCCTGAACTTGTTTCAGGATCTCACAGGACAGGCCATCTATTCATCAACTTTGCTTGTGAGATGCCGAAACAAGTTCGGCATAACGTTCCATTATTTTAATCCTTCTTTACATCCTTCCCCTTCCAAAAAAGGGTATTAGGATGAAATTGCTTCCACGATCGCCAAAACTCCTGGTAGGCTTGTATCTTACTTAATTGGGCGCCTTTTTGCGCGCCGGTTATGCAGGCGCCGTTCCAATCCCAAACAGATGCGGTTTCCTGGTCGGTAAGTTGCCCGGCTGCATCTGCGTTAAAATGTAATTGGCGGCCGTTTACATTGGTATTATATACATGATAGTTCATGCTGTCGCGTTCTATTGTTACCAATAAACCGGTGTTGTTTACTATATCATTCAATACCTTTTTCTTTACCATTGTGCGCCAATCATAAGCTTTGGGTTTGCCATTTACTATTATGCCAATTATCCAGCTTTTATTCACCAGCGAGTCTTTGTTTTTTAAAGTGCTGTCTTTATCAACCGTTTGCAGGCGGTCATAATTTTTAAGGTCGAGGTAATCGTTGGCGTATATTTTATCGGGTTGTAATATTAACGATGCCGGGTACTTGCTCAGCCAGGCGCCAAGTGTCATTTGCTCATAAGGCAGCTCGGCTAAATGCTCGCCTTTTAACTTACCTACCGCAGCATTACCGGTGCTTTGGTACCACCATGTTTTAGTAGCGTTATCTTCAATAATGGCGTTATAGTGCCTTGCACCCACCAACCTAAAGGTTTGCACCTTGCCGTTAATTACAGGGCTGTACACCCGGCCGGTACGGCACATGGTGCAATAGGTAACCAAAACGGGCTTACCGCCAATCTCGTCCTGCACTTTATGATGATAGCCTAAATAAATTACCGGGTATGCCTTAGCAACACCATTATTTACAACACCTATTACCAGGTAGGTGCGCGGTACCCGGTTGGTAATACCGTTAGCAAATACCGCCTTACGTGTTTCGCGGAACATCACTTCGGCTTTATAAGTATAATCAGTATAATAAAAGGTAATTAGCCCCAGTACTAATACAGCAGCTTTAACGATCTTTCCTTTAAGCGTATCTTTAATAAAGTATGCTGCTACATACCATATTATTATTAAAGCACCAACAATACGCAACGGTAATATTATCTTTTCGAGGTAATAACATACTGTAATGGCATTGATATCTTGGCTGCCGGGGAAAGGCATCAGTAAATAAGCGTGTACAAGCCCGGGGATAAAAAGCAAGATAATGCCCGCCCAAAAAATTGATGGTTTTGTTTTATTCGTCATTCTTATCCGCAAAGGGCCGTATAGTTGGTTAATCAGGTTATGATGCCTAATTATAAAAGAAAATTAAATATCGATGCTATGTGATTGATAATTAGGTTTTTTATAATACAAGCGGCCGATATATGTATTTTTGCTATTTATTTTTGACTTTAAGCTTACCCTAAACAAACCAACATTGCATAATTTTATGCTTTTAACCCCGACACCATGAAAGTAGAGATATGGTCTGATGTGATGTGCCCGTTTTGCTATATAGGCAAACGCCGTTTTGAAGATGCTTTGCAGCAGTTTAAACATGAGGATGATGTAGAAGTAGAATGGAAAAGCTTTCAGCTTAACCCCGATATGAAAACCGACCCCTCGGTAAATATCAGCCAATACCTGGCCGATGTAAAAGGCTGGACGCTGGAATACGCGCAGCAAATGAACAACCATGTAACCGAAATGGCCACCGAGGTTGGTTTAACCTACAATATGGATAAAGCCGTAGTGGCCAACAGCTTTAACGCGCACCGCTTTACCCACATGGCCAAACAACATGGCTTAGGCGATGCCGCCGAAGAACAGCTGTTTAAAGCCTACTTTACCGACGGTAAAAATACTGACGATATTGATACCCTTGCCGATATGGGTGCTCAAATTGGCCTGAACAGGCAAGAAGTAATTGACGTGCTTAGCAACAATTTATACGCTGATGACGTAAAACACGATATTGCCGAAGCGCAGTACCTGGGTATACGCGGTGTGCCTTTTTTTGTAATGAATGGTAAGTATGCCGTATCCGGCGCGCAGGCAGTGCCTGTATTTACCGAGACACTGGAAAAAGCTTACGGCGAATGGCAACAGCCTAAACCCGATATGAGTGTTATTGAAGGACCGGCGTGCGGCCCGGATGGTGATTGCTGATAGGTTTTAAACATATATATGAAGAATTTAATTAAGGGTTGTTTATTTTTTGTTTTACTGTTAATGACGGTAACTGGTTGTAAGAACGACCCGCCCGTATACCCGGCCGGGTTATTAAAAACCGGCACTATTACCTACACCCTTAACGGCCCCGAAACCACCATTGTAGATAATGTATACTTTGACGTAATACTGCCCGGTATAGACGCGCCAAAAGGCAACACGCAAATTTTAGGCGGCACAAATGCCGATAATGCTTTTACTATACAAACCGCTATCGCTAAAACAGGTACATCTGATATAGATTATATACAGATTGGCCACTATACAGGCACTGTAGGTAGTGTTGTTATTACCAGCTTTAGCACTACCGACGGTAAAACAGGTAACATTCAAGGCACCTTTACCGCCGACCTGGTAAATGTTGATACCGATGAGGTAGCCAATGGCGTTACAGGCACATTCAATATCACTCAATAGCCTGTATAACAAAGCATTGTTAAGTATTTTAACATAAAACAGCAATAAAGCCGCTTAATAATCAAACGGCTTTACTAAATTTAAAAAATGTTTTACCTTTGCATCTTAGTGTAATAAATACACTAAGATAAAATATTATTTTGGAAGCAACCTTACCATCATATAATTACCCAAAAACAACATTACGCTTTGCCGTAGGCGCTATGTTTTTTATGGCGGGTTTGTGCTTTGCCAGCTGGGCATCGCGTATTGCAACTATACAGCAAAATTTAAGTTTAAGCGATGCGGGCCTTGGGGCGGTGCTGTTTGCCATACCTGTGGGCTTAATGTGCTCGTTGCCTTTTTCGGGATGGATAATTACTAAGTTTGGCAGCCGTAAGCTGCTTATTATGGCTTCGGTAATGTATTGCTGTAGTTTGGTTACCCTGGGCATGGCGCAAAATACTTTTCAACTCATATGCTGCCTGTTGGTTTTCGGGTTTTCGAGCAACGCTGTAAATATATCGGTTAATACACAGGCTGTAGCCGCCGAGCAATTGTATGGCAGGCCAATACTGGCATCTTTTCATGGTATATGGAGCCTGGCGGGTTTTGCCGGTGCTGCAATTGGCACTTTAATGATAGGTAAAGGCATTATACCGCTGCACCACTTTATAGGCATAATGCTTATTATTCTTATCAACATAGCAATTATATCGGGTTATTTAAAAAATGACAAGGTAACCAGCAGCGACCCTGTTTTTGTAATGCCCGATAACTCCCTTATCAAGTTAGGTGTAATTGCCTTTTGCTCGATGATATGCGAGGGCGCGATGTTTGATTGGAGCGTGATATACTTTAAAAAGGTAGTGCTGGCAACCGGCGCGTGGATGGGTGCGGGTTATACCGCTTTTATGCTTACCATGGCCACAGGCCGTTTCATAGCCGATTGGTTTGCGCACCGTTTCGGGTTAAAACGTACATTACAGGTTAGCGGTTTATTAACAGCCTCGGGTTTGCTTATAGCAGTATTGTTTCCTTATTTATATACATCGTTATTAGGCTTTTTACTGGTGGGCTTTGGCGTGTCATCTGTAGTGCCATTGGTGTATAGTGCCGCCGGGCGCTCAAAAACCATGTCGCCGGGTGTGGCGCTGGCAGCGGTATCAACCATAGGCTTTTTGGGCTTTTTAGTAGGGCCGCCTGTAATTGGCTTTATTGCCGGTATAGCCACGCTTCGCGGCTCGTTTACACTTATCGCTGCAATGGGTATTTGTGTTACTGTGGTATCAACCAAAGCCAAAATATAACTACGCTTTATTCAGGTCGCTATCTGTTGGGTTTAGTATATATTCAAAATTTTCGTAGCCGTTATGAAAGTTAAACTTAAGCCTTTCGGGCGGCAGGGCAATATCCAGCGATATGGCTGCCAGCGTTTGTGGCAGGTTATCCCTTATTAATTTCAAATCGGTTACCTGCGGCATGTCAATAGCTATATCTTCGCCACGGGCCTCTATTTTCCACTCTTTAAGGCCTGCCCTTTGTAACACATCTAACCACTTTTGTTGATACGCGCTCATATACATTATATAAGTAATTGACTATTGTGCTTTATAAACAGGCCCGGTATAAATAAGTTTTATCTAAAGCTTACTTAGCCTTCACTATGTACTTACCATACACCGCTAATGGTGCCAAACGATTTTCGAAAATAGGCGAACTCTTAAAAAACTTCTTAAAATCGGCTTCGCTAACCTGGCCGGGGTACGGCACGTAATAATGATCTGGCCGGCCATTGCGCCATGCCATTACATACGATGTTTTGTGTTTGTTTAAAGTAGGCAGCAAAACCTTTGTCCACCAGTCGGCTTGTGGTATTTGCTCATAGCCGGTTTCGGGCAGGCAGGCCAGTTTATGGTTACGCGCGGCAATGGCATCAATAATACCCAGGCGCATATCCAGTTTTTGCTGATAATCGCTTACGCTTTTGTAGCAATAGTTATCAAAACCCATAAAATCGGCGTAGCCATTGCCCGGGTAACGGGCCAAAAATTCGGCTTCGTTATTAAAATCGGCAACCGAGTATACAATAAGCAGGTTATGCAGTTTTTTGGTGTTACGCAAGTAATCAACAGTAAAACGCCAAAGTGCCTTAAACTCGTCAGGACTACTGGTGTTGGCGCACCACCAAAACCAGTTGCCTGTTAATTCATGAAAAGGGCGAAACAGCAGTGGTATCGGCTCGCCTTCGGGACCTTTAAGGTCGGCTATGTAGGCAGCGGCTTTGTCAAGCCAATTGATATAGGTTTGGTGGTACTCGCCATCGGGCAGTAATTCTTTAACCGTACGATTGGTAGTATCCCATGCGGTTTTACCGTTTGTAGGGTTATCCATGTGCCAGCAAAAGGTGTTGATTCCTCCTCTGTCGTATGCCTCGCGTACCAGTTTTTTTTGATATTTGAAAGGGATACCATTTATATCACGCACGCTATCATGCTCTATCTTAGCCAGGTCCCAGCCATACATTGCCGGGTACGATCCGGTTACGCTTTTCACGTCAGACCGCCCCTCTTCAAAGCACCAGTTTACCCCATAGGCAGTATCATCGTGGTGGCCAAATATGGCTCCGGCACCAACCAAACGCTGCATACTGTTAAACAGTTCGCGGGTTTCTTTGGTAGCCATTGGGTCGCTGGGGGCAAATAATTGTGCTTTAGCCGTGCCCGACAATAATAAAAAGGCTGCTATTGCAAAGCAGTAAATATTTTTCATATAGGTTAATCGTATTTGTACTCTGATTATTGGTATACGCACCTGCGTATAGTAGCAGCGGTCAATATACACTTTTCGGCAAAAAATGTTAACCGGTATAATTTTATCGGATACTTATTTCATGAGCCTGATTGCTTGTTTCAATCAATCTACAAGCCAATTATATGCGTAGATAGCCCGGGGGATATAGATAAGAGAACAATGTTATTACGTCTATTGGTTTAAGGGGTGTTACATTTGCAACATCATTGTATAACAGCATCCGTCTTTAATGTGTAATAATTAAAACAATTTGCTCACATACTTTATCTATATCTTACATTAGTTATACCTTTATCGCCATTAATGAATAACGCAAAAAGTACAACAAGGCCGGCACCTTCGCGCTTATCAAAGTTAAAAAGCAGCATTGCAGATTTTTTTTTAATGCTGCACCGCATCTATGCTTTTATACTGCGCTTTTTTAAAGAAGTTTTTTTACCGCCTTACGAGTTTAAAGAAGTTTTGCGCCAGTGTTACGAGGTGGGTGTTAAATCGTTCACCCTTATATCATTAACAGGTTTTATTGTAGGTGTCATATTCACAAAGCAAAGCCGCCCTTCGCTAACCGATTTTGGTGCGCAATCGTGGTTACCATCGCTGGTATCTATTGCTATTATGAAGGCATTAGCGCCACTTGTTACCGCGCTTATAGCGGCTGGTAAGGTAGGCTCCAGCATTGGCGCCGAATTAGGATCTATGCGGGTTACCGAGCAGATAGACGCCATGGAAGTTTCGGGCACAAAACCTTTTAAATTTTTGGTTTGTACGCGCGTTATAGCCACTACCATTACCATACCCTTATTAGCTACTTATACTGCTTTTATAGCGCTTTTAGGCGGCTATTTAAATGTTAGCCAAAACGAGGGCACCAGCTACGCCACCTTTATGCAGCAGGCTTTTGAGCCTTTAACGTTTATTGATTTTTGGGCATCGCTAACTAAAGCCGTAATGTTTGGTTTTACTATAGGAATTGTGGGCTGCTACCAGGGATATAATTCGACCAAAGGGACGGAAGGTGTGGGTAAAGCGGCTAATGGTGCGGTAGTTACTGCCATGTTTTTGGTGTTTATAGAAGAGGTATTAATTGTACAGATATTTGGCGCGTTTAGGTAAGATATGGAGAAGCAAAAGGTAGATATCGATAAAACCAACGAAGTAATTAAGATACGGGGACTTGAAAAATCCTTCGGTGATTACGACGTGCTAAGGGGTATTGACCTTGATCTTTACCAGGGCGAGAACCTGGTGGTGCTTGGGCGTTCGGGAACGGGTAAATCGGTACTAATAAAATTGATATCGGGTTTATTAAGCCCTGATAAAGGCACCGTCGAAGTTTTAGGTAACGATGTACCAAATATATCTGAAGAGGCTTTAGCCGAGTTGCGAATACGAATAGGTTTCTCATTTCAAAACAGCGCGCTTTATGATAGTATGACGGTGCGTAAAAACCTGGAGTTCCCGCTGGTACGCAACCGCAAGGGCATTACCCGTAAAGAAATAGATACTGCCGTTGAAACGGTACTTGAAGCAGTTGGCCTGTCGCAAACTATTAACCAAATGCCATCAGAGCTATCGGGCGGGCAGCGCAAACGTATTGGCATTGCCCGTACTTTAATACTGAACCCCGAAATAATGCTTTATGATGAGCCGACAGCCGGGTTAGACCCAATAACTTGCATAGAGATAAACGACCTGATAAACGAGGTACAGCAAAATTACCATACCTCGTCTATCATCATCACACATGACCTTACCTGCGCCAAACAAACCGGCGACCGTATAGCCATGCTGCTTGACGGGCAATTTCAGCGTATTGGCACGTTTGATGAGGTTTTTGACACAGACGATAAAAGGGTTAAACCTTTTTACGATTATAATTTTACAGCATAATATTATTACCCAATAAAATGGATAAAGAAGAAAATAGAAAATCGATAATAGTTGGCGTATTTGTACTGCTGGGTGTTGCCGTATTTATAATTGGCATACTCACCCTGGGCGGCCAGCAAAAAACATTTGTAAAAAGTATACAAATAAGCGCCATTTTTAATGATGTGGCGGGCCTAAAAAAGGGGAATAACGTATGGTTCTCGGGTGTTAAGGTAGGTACCATCAAAAATATACGCTTTACCAAATCGGCCCAGGTAGATGTGGATATGAATATAGATGCTGCTACTCAACCCTATATTCACCGCAATGCCGGTGTGCACATCAGTTCCGATGGTTTAATAGGTAATAAGATAATTGTGATTGACGGCGGAAGCCCGCAGGCACCCATTGTGCAAAGTGGCGATGTACTACAGTCAGAAAAGCTGCTTTCTACAGATGATATCATGAAGACCTTACAGCAAAACAACCAAAATTTATTAGCCATTACTACAGATTTTAAAACCCTTGGCCACAAAATACTGGAAGGCAAAGGAACTGTTGGCGCACTATTGGCCGACAGCAGTATGGCTATGCAGCTAAAGGCCGCCATGCGCAATTTACAGGCCGCTACCGAGAGTGCCTCTAAAATGGCTGTACAGCTAAACCAGTTTAGTAATAAAATGAACACTAAAGGTGGTTTGGCCGATAAATTACTGACCGATACCAGCGCATTTAACCGCATACAGGAATCAGTTACAAAGCTTAAAGAGGCGGCTAACAATGCATCTACCTTAACAGACAACCTTAACAAAGCCAGCAACAAGCTAAACAGCACCGATAATATTATGGGTATTTTATTAAACGACCCTAAAGGAGCGGCTAAAGTACAAAGCACCATTAATTATTTACAACAAAGCTCGGTTAAATTAAATGATGATTTAGAAGCTGTACAGCATAACTTTTTGCTAAGAGGGTTTTTCAAAAAGAAAGAAAAAGCCAAACAGGATAGCATAAAAAACGGCCTTAAATAAGCAGGTTTATAACATTTTAAAAGCGATGGGTGTAACTACCATCGCTTTTTTTATTTAACCAGTTTGGGTAACTGGCGTTTATCTAATGGCAAAGCCTCGTATTTTTTATAGCAATCGTTAAGGTAATCTAATAAATTAAATTTTTTACTGCTATATACCTCCGGCGTAGGCGTATAAAGGCTGATAAAGTTGTCCAGTTCAGCCCCGGTAAGGGGCACATAGCTGCCTATGTTTTTGGGTACAAATACACTGGCAATTTCATCCATGGTATCAAACTTCTTTAATAACTTTTCCAGCCTGGCTTTTTTCTTTTCGTCCTTTTTCCAATAGCGTAAGCGAATGGTTATACCTCCATCATACTCTTTAGTCCTGCTATTGCGGTGATATACCACCGGCTGGTTATGAAACTGGGGGTCGTAATAATTTTCAATGCCCTTGGTATCAGCATCTGTGGTGCGCACGGTAACTTCATTTAAAAAGTTCTGCTTCGGCTCTAAAAAAACCTCTTTTTCGCGCATATCAATCACTACAAGCGTATCGGTCTGGTAGGCAAAGTTTTTAAACACCAACAGATCGCCAATTTTAGCGCCAATGGTAAACATCCCTTTTTTATCAGCAAGCAGGCTTTGTTTAGTGTTCAGGTTCTCTATCAGCACATCGGCCAACGCAATTCGGGTCTTATTTTCAAAAACCCGGCCCTTTATACTGCTTTGAGCAAAGCATATAGTTGATGAGATTATAAATATTATAACAAGAAGATAACGCAGCATGATTAAAGCTATATAAAATACGCCATAAACATTGCTGCTTTAACTTAAATTAACATTTACCATTTTAATAAATAACAATAATACTTACCGGCTTTACGGTAAAAGAAAATTATTTAACTTGTTGTGTTATTAAACTTTTGTACTATTTTTGGGTAACCCCCGCTAATTAACGTTACTGACCCCCAACTTGAAAGAGCAGCTAACACATACCGAAGTTTCGCCACAGGGCTACTTACAGGCTAAGCACAGCTTGTATAACAGCTACGGTGGCATGCTGCTTGGTTATATCCTCGAAATTGTAAAGAGCCAAACTGTAGCCGAGCAATACCTTGTTGATTTGTTTGCTGATATAATGCCAGCTAATATTACAGAGCTATCATCTGGTAATGTATTTTGTAAATTACAGCTACTGGCCCGTAAAAAATTAAGCGCTTTTTTTGAAAGCCTTGAAAATTGCGCCCTCGAAGAAAAACAGGTAAGCGCTAATAAATTTACAAACCTGATGAATGCCGACCAGCAACAAGTTTTTTGCGGTGTGCAGTACTATGGTAAATCAATCGCCAAGCTGGCTGCCGAGCTTGGTAAAAGCGAGGATGATGTTAGGCGGATATTAAAAGAATCGTTCACAGTAATTAGGAATAACCGCGTATGATACAGCAGCAGTACATTGATAGCGGTATTCTGGAAGCCTATGTAACAGGGTCTGCCTCTGAAGAAGAGGTAAAGGAACTGATGTATATGAAAGCTAAATATCCGGAAGTGGACTTTGCTTTAAAACAACTGGAAACGGACATGGAAAACATTGCCTCTCAAATGGCAGTAACCCCACCAGCCGGCACCTGGGACAAAATATCGGGCCGTATAGACGAGTTGATGCTGCGCCCTAATGATAACCCCGAACAGTTTGACACCAACCGCCGGAATAATAACTATACCAATTTTAACAGGGGCAATAACGACCCGCAATATATAGAGGTTGAGGCCGAATCTAACCACATGAAAATACACAAAGTGTGGAAATGGGTTTTTGCGGCTGTATTTGTTTTGGGCAAAATATTTTTAGGTTGCGCCATATATTTTTACCTGGAGAACAGGCAGGCACAACAACAAATTATAGAACTTAAGACGGAATTACGGCAACTAAAAAAATAGCCTTCCGGCTTATACTTACTCCAAATTTGTTTAAACCTTTTAACCCGTTATAAGTTATTTATGATGGAGGCGTATTATTATGCAAAACACAAAGCCATCATCAAAAAACAAAAAATCAGCACCAGGAGGGCCTGATGCTGATTTTGAAAAAAAATTAATGTCCGAAATGCCTTTAAGCGAAAAGGACGAAGTAAAACGGGCCGAGCAAAAAACAAACAAGGCCGTTAAAAAATAACACTAAGCTTAATTTAGCTCAAGCGTTACAACCGATTTTGCCGGTACCACAACTGTTAGTTTATCACCATCTTTTTTGGCGCCGTTAAAACTGTGCAATTGCAATTTGTTAGGCTGGTCAAATGTATTTATATCGGTAATTTGGGCCGATGTTAATATTTCACCTTTAACATTTGTCCATTTAATATCTTTTAGGGCAGTGCTTATAGTAACCGATTTATTCAAATCAAGGTTAACCAGTGATATATGCACCTTGCCTGCAGCATCTTGCGATGCCGAAGCATTTACAGCAGGGATGCTTTTACCATCTACCTCGTAATCGGGCGAGTTTAATTTTATATTTAAATACTTAGCATCCTGGTGTACCTTATACATATCAAACACATGATAGGTTGGTGTTAACAGCATTTTGCTTTTATCAGTTAATATCAGTGCCTGTAAAACATTAATGGTTTGTGCCAGTGCAGCCATTTTTACACGATCGCAGTGGTTATTAAAAATATTTAGGTTGGTTGCGGCTATCAGCGCGTCGCGCATGCTGTTTTGCTGATATAAAAAGCCCGGGTTGGTACCTGGTTCAGGATCTGTCCATACACCCCATTCGTCAACCACTAAGGCAACTTTTTTCTCAGGGTCGTATTTATCCATAATGGCCGAGTGCTTATCTACCAGTTCTTCCATTTTTAGGCATTTTACCATAGTTTCAAAGTATTCCTTTTCGGTAAAACTTGTAGCTGATCCTTTTTTACCCCAGTTACCCGTAGGCACGGTGTAGTAGTGTAACGATATACCCCACATATCCCAGTTTGGTATATTTTTCATGCACACTTCTGTCCAGTTATAATCGTCAGAATTGGGCCCGCTGGCTATCTTTTTTAATGGAGCGCCGGGGTAATTTTTAGCAAACGAAGCATATCTTTTGAACTGATCGGCATAAAACTCCGGCGTCATGTTACCGCCACAACCCCAGCTTTCGTTACCTACACCCCAAAATGTAACCTTATATGGCTCGGGGTGGCCGTTTTGCTTACGAATTTGCACCACACTGCTGCTACTGTTAGAGTTAAGATACTCTACCCATTTCGACATTTCTTCTACTGTACCGCTACCTACGTTACCGGCAATGTAGGGCTCACAGCCCAACAATTTACAAAGCGCCAAAAACTCGTGTGTACCAAAGCTATTGTCTTCGGTAATGCCTCCCCAGTTAGTATTAACCATACGCGGCCTTTGCGCACGGGGGCCAATACCATCGCGCCAATGGTACTCATCAGCAAAGCAGCCACCGGGCCAGCGCAGGTTAGGTATTTTTATTTTTCGTAATGCGGCAACTACATCAAGCCTTATGCGGTCTTGTTTTTGTACCGGCATGTTTTTGTCTACCCAAAACCCGTCGTAAATGCCACGGCCAAGGTGCTCGGCAAATTGCCCGTAGATATGTTTACTAATAACCTGGTTAGAGCTGCTTACGGTAATGCTGGCAGCACTTTGTGCTAATGCGCCCAAATTAAGGCCCATCAGCATTAAAAATAAAAGTCGTTTCATAATTGGTTAGGAATAAATGTATAATTAACGGTTATAAATTTAAACAGATTTTTTAATTCTGCAACCCTTTACAATAAATTATCATTTATACGCTAAACACATTGCGGCTTTTATATAAACAGCAATACTTGGTTATCTTAACATTGCAACTAATGTGCGGCTATTTGGCCGGGTTTTGCTTCAGCCTTGTCTTTTATTTTTCGCCTGCCTATAAGCAAAACTATAAGCGCGAGCGTTGCGGAGGCAACCATAATGGCGGCCATAGGCACCGCCGTTTTACCGGGGAACAAGCTAACCCCTACCGATACCAGCGAACCAACAGACATTTGAAATGCGCCTAATAATGCAGATGCTGTGCCGGCATTTTTTTCGAAAGGAGCAAGGGCCAGTGCAGATGTGTTTGGGCTGGCAATGCCAACACAACAAAGCACACCAAATATCATTACAAGGCTGCCGGGCAGCCCTAATAAATTTTGCATAGCGCCTGCTAAAAACAATACTGAAATAATTACCATGGCCGGTATTACAACCATTATTATTTGCTCGCTTTTATATCTTTTAATTAGTATGCTATTTACCTGGCTGGAGCCGATAAACCCTACCGACAGGCCGGCAAATATCCACCCGTAGGTTTTGGCGCTTACCTTAAATACTTCCATAAAAACCAATGGCGATGCTGATACATAAGCAAACAAGCACGAAAAGCCAATGCCACCACATGCGGCATAGGTATAAAACTGCGGATTTTTTAGTACGGTGCCAAAGCTATTAAGCATAGGCCGTGGTTTTAATGAGTAAGATGCATCGGGCTGGTAATTATCTTTAAGGCCAAAAATAACAGCAAGCGCTATAAGCACAGCCATTACGGCCAGTATAATAAAAATTAACTGCCAGCCAAATACGGCGGTTACATAGCCGCCTACTGTTGGCGCTACCATGGGCGACGCGCCCAGCACCAATATTAGCAGCGCAAAAACCTTTGCGTTATCCTTTAGGGGGAAAATATCGCGTACCATGGTCATTGATGCTACGCCTGCTGCACAGCTGCCAATGGCTTGTATAAACCTTAGCCCTATCAGCATTTGTATGGTAGAGGCAAAATAACAACCTATTGATGCCACCACGTAAAGCGAAAGGCCAAAGTACAGCGGCTTTTTGCGCCCATACTTATCAAGCAAAGGCCCGTATAATAATTGCCCAACAGATATACCTATGAAAAATGTAGATAACGAAAGGGCAACCTTCTCGGTAGTAGTATGCAGCGATTTTGCAATTGCCGGGAAACCGGGCAGATACATATCTATAGAAAATGGAGCCAGTGCCGTTAGCGCACCCAATATTAATATCAAGAAAAAATAACGCTGCTTTGTCATATTTACAGTTGCAAAATAAGCAGTTTAATTGGCTAAAAAATATACCGGTGTAAAAATGGTAATATAAATACATAGCTATACCTGCCTGTATTATTTTCGCCACCCGGATGCTCAATTCGTATATTGTTATTACATTAGTTGCTGCACTGCTAATGGCATTGCAATTAACCTCTCAACCTAAAAAAATGCTGGTTATAGTATTTTGTATAGTATTGCTTATACTGCTGGTTAGCTGGGCCAAACTTAACCCGTTCCTGGCTTTTTTACTGGTATCTATTGCCGCGGGTTTGTTATTAGGTATCCCCATTAATAAAGTTACTGCATCGGTGCAAAAGGGCATGGGTGATATTTTGGGGCAACTGCTCATTATAATTTGCCTGGGTGCCATGCTTGGTAAATTGGTGGCCGTTAGCGGGGCCGCCCAAAAAATTGCCGAAGTGCTGGTAAACGCCGTTGGCGAAAAGTACATTCAGTGGGCATTGGTTGCCGCGGGCTTTATTATAGGCATACCGCTGTTTTACGGTATTGGCTTTGTGCTAATGGTGCCGCTCATATTTTCGGTGGTTTACAAATACAAGTTGCCTGCGGTATACATTGGCTTGCCTATGCTGGCTTCGCTATCGGTAACACATGGCTTTTTACCACCCCACCCCTCGCCGTCGGCCTTAGTGGTGCTGTTTCATGCTAATATGGCTACCACTTTTATTTATGGCTTGGCCATAGCTATACCTGCCATTATTTTGGCCGGACCAGTATTTGCCCGCCTGCTTAAAAAAATACCATCCGAGCCATTGGCTACCTTCCGTGCCGAAGAAATGCCTGCCGATAAGCTGCCCGGTGGTTTCAATAGCTTTTTTACAGCCCTGTTGCCGGTATTGCTATTGATGCTCACCGCCTTTTTCCCTTATATAGGCATCAAAAACCAAAGCACGCTAAAACTGGTAGCCTTCCTGGGCGATCCATCTATTGTAATGTTGATTGCTTTAATTGTAGCCACCTTTACCCTTGGCGTAAAACAAGGCCGCAGCATGAGCCAGTTGGCTGTTAACTACACCGATGCCATCAAAGATATCGCGTTGATATTGCTTATTATAGCCGGGTCGGGCGCGTTTAAAGAAGTACTTACCGCAAGCGGGGTAAATAACCAAATTGCCGATAGCCTTAAACAATTTAACTTGCCGCCTTTAGTTTTGGGCTGGCTTATCGCGGCTATCATCCGTATCAGCTTGGGTTCGGCAACGGTAGCCGGATTAACCGCCGCGGGTATTGTATCATCATTAGTGGTATCGGCACATGTTAACCCTAATTTAATGGTATTATCTATAGGCGCGGGCAGCCTTGCGTTTTCGCATGTGAACGACTCGGGCTTTTGGCTGTATAAAGAATATTTTAATTTAAGTATAAAAGATACCATCCGCTCATGGTCTATGATGGAAACCATCGTATCTGTAATTGGCCTGGTTGGCGTATTAATTTTAAACGCGTTTGTTTAGATTTTAAATCATGAAAAAAACGATATTTTTTGCTGCTCTTATAGCGGCTATGCTATGTGGCGTTAACCTTTATGCACAAGATGCTGAAGGCGCTTATTTTACATCGTTTGATGGTACAAAAATTTATTACGAGGTAAAGGGCAATGGCTACCCGGTAGTAATGCTACATGGCTTTACCGGCACCAGCCAGGGCTGGAAACGCGGAAAACTATATGCCCAGCTATTGAGCGAAGGCTACAAGGTAATTATACTTGACCAGCGCGGCAATGGCAAAAGCGATAAACCCCATACCGATGCCGGCTATAACAACGATGCTGAAGCAAAAGATGTAATGGCACTAACAAATAGCCTCGGCATAAAAAATTACGATGCGGTGGGTTACTCAAGGGGCTCTATTATCACCTCTCGGCTTATGGTGCTTGATAAGCGCGTGCACAAGGCTGTAATGGGTGGCATGGGTGCCGATTATACCAACCCCGAATGGCCGCGCCGTATACACGCTTACAAGGCCCTTATGGGCGACACCACCATACACGACGTTGACGATATGATGGTATGGATACGTAAAAACAACTTTGATAACCTGGCCTTGGCCTACCAGCAAAAATACCAGCCATCAACCAGTCCGCAGGAGTTGGCTAAAGTGAAAATTCCGGTATTATTGATAGACGGCACTGAGGATTTTACCAATGGGGATGTAACCGTATTGCAAAAAATGATACCCACAGCTACCTATAAAACCATCCCCGGCGATCATAACAGTGCAGGGAATAGTATACAATTTGCAGCAGAAGTTAGTTCGTTTTTAAGGCAATAGCCGTTTAAAAGGCCTATTATATGCCGGTTTAATTACGGCTTATTATTTGCAATACATTGGTATAATAAATCAGATACCAATGAAAAAGATAATTATTTTCAGCAGCCTTATTATAGCATCATTATCATCAATAAGCTATAATGCACAGGCACAGGATAAAAAAGGAATAAGCAAACAAGGTAAAGGCGCTATTATAGGCGGGGCAGCCGGCGCAGTAGCAGGCGGCTTAATAGGTAAAAGTGTTGGCGGTGCCGTAGTTGGCGGTGCAATTGGCGCAGGCGGCGGTTATATAATTGGTAACGAAGCCCGCAGGCGACAAGAAAAAAGAGAACGTGCCGCACGTATAGCCAGGTGGCACAGGCGCCACCCAAACAGGGCGTATCCATATTAATATGTTTGATTTACAGCACGAGGCTATATTAAACTATTCACATTTCTAATATAGCCTCGTGCTATAATTCAACTTGTTTTTTTAGCTTATAATGGCAAACTAAAGTAAAAAGATGCTCCCTGGCCTTCAGTGCTATCTACACCAATCTTGCCATTATGTAAAGCAATTATCTCGGCCGAAAGGTACAACCCTATACCAAAACCCGAAAACCCTTTAGTACTTTCATCCTCTACCCTGTAAAACCGCTGGAATATATTTTGCTGATCTTTTAGCTTGATTCCGATACCCTTATCGGTAACGTTAATCTTAACCATTTTGCCGGTTAATTTGCATTCAATGGTAACGTCAGTGCCTTTTGGAGAATATTTTATAGCGTTATTAATAAAGTTACTTAGCACCTGTCCTATTTTTTCCCTGTCGGCAGTAACATTTATTGCTTCAGCAGGGTTAAAAACAATGCCATGCCCTTGCGCTATCGGCAGGCTATCGGCTACCATTTCTTCAATCAATTGGTTTAAATCAAAAATTTCGGGGTTAAGCTGCAATTTGCCCGATTCCAGTTTCGACAAGTCTAAAAACCCGTAAATCAGCCTCGTCATTTTATTGATCTGGTTCTCAGATTTTTCAAGGGCGTTCAGTAAAAAGCTATCGCCTGACCGCTTGGCATTTGCTATTAGTAATTGGATATAAGCTTTAAGCGAAGTAAGGGGTGTTTTAAGCTCATGGCTGGCCATTGCAATAAAATCATTTTTGCGCAATTCGTTCCGCTTATTCTCAGTAATATCCAATACGGCCCCGGTAAACCGTACAGGCATATCCTGGTCGTTAAAAAGTACCTTGCCTTTTGCTCTTATCCAGCGCAGCTTTTTATCCTCGATGCCAATGGTACGATATTCTACATCATATTCGCCGTTAGATAGTTCGCGGTTAAACGCCCTGTTTACAGCATAGTCTGTTTTTTCGCGATCATCGGGGTGCAGGCCAAGTAAAAATGTTTCATCATAATTTATAGGGCCATCTTTAGTTATACCAAATAATTCGCCGCAACGCTTGTCCCACACCAGTTTGCGTGTTATGGGGTCCATATCAAATGTGCCCAATTCGGCAGCTTGCGTTGCCAGCCGAAGGTCTTCTTCACCTTTTTTCAATGCTTCCATTATATGCCGCTGATCGGTGATATCCTGTACGGTACCCAACATACGTAATGGCAGGCTATTTTCGTCATACACAACTTTACCGGTAGTTCGTATCCAGCGTATAGTTCCATCAGGCCAAATTATACGTACTTCATAAAAATAAATGCTGCTATGAAGTGCTTTATCAAAAGCTTTTATTACAATATGTAAGTCAGCGGGGTGCACTATGTCGCGTAGTTCCTGATGGCCAACAATAGTAGGGCTGTTATGGCCAAATATCTCGGCTAATTTAGGCGAATGAATTATCCCGCCGCTTTGCAAATCAAGGTCAAACGTACCCAGGCCGGTAGCCTCGGCCGCTAAGCGTAAGCGCTCTTCGGCATCTTGTAGCTTAAGGCGCACGTTAATCTGCTCAGTTACCTCTGTAGCTACTACCATTACGCCGCTAACTTTACCATCGGGCTCGGCAATAGGTTGGTATACAAAATTAAAGTAGCACTTTTCGGTTAGCCCGTTACGCACTAATGCAACTTTAGCTTCGTAGCCGTGGTGTGCAATCCCTGTATTAATTACATTATGTAAAATATCAACAAACGGCTGCCCAACTAATTCGGGCAGGCCATAGACAAGTGGATGGCCTATTATGCTGTTGTTTTTACCCCATACCTGTAGCATAATTGCATTTGCCGATTCGATGATCAGGTCATCTCCACGCAACACACTTAAAGCTACAGGCGCTTGTGCCATTAGGCCATGAAAGTCCTGTTCATTTAAAACTGAAGACATTTTAGGGGGATAATTAGTCATTTATTTAATTATAACAACAATAATACATCATTTTATCACGTATGCCGAGTATCAACTTTTTAATATACAATAATTATATTTACTTTTGTCAATGCAGTTTAAACTGCTTAACATTATTTTGAGTAAGATACCCACCGTAATTTTATAGCAGCAATATTTTTTATTTACTATTATACCTTTTCGTTCCTCTTTAGTTTATAGCATCTTTTATGGTAAAGCGTATTTTAGTACTTGATGATAACCAGGATATTCTGGATATAGTGCATGAAACCCTCACTTATGAAAATTTTGAGGTAAAAAGCACTGCGCAAGGCGAAGAGGTGATGCCTTTTATTGAAACCTTTAACCCCGACCTGGTGATATTAGATTACCGCGTAGCCGGTACAAACGGTGGTGAGCTTTGCCGCCAAATCAAATCGCACCCTAAATTTGGTAATGTTCCGGTTATTATATTCTCGGCTTATATTAACCACGATGCCGACCTTTTAGGTTACGGCTGCGATGCTATAATAAACAAACCATTCGACCTTACCGAACTTGTTGACAAGGTGAACAACCTGATTAGCTAAGAAAACTTAGGCAGAAAAAAAGCATAACAATACTATACATAAACAAAAAAGCCTCTCTGATTCCAGAGAGGCTTTTTTGTTATAAGACTATAGATTATTTAACTTCTTCGAAGTCAACATCTGTTACATTATCGGCATTGCCTTCGGCAGTTGCCTGTCCTGCATCACCTGCGCCTGGTTGTTGACCGCCTTCGGCAGATGCTTTGTACATATCTTCAGAAGCTGCTGTCCAGGCTGCATTCAACTCTTCCTGCGCTGTATCAATAGCAGCGTGGTCTTTAGCCGAATAAGCTGTTTTCAGTTTCTCTAAACCCGACTCGATAGCGCCTTTTTTATCAGCAGGTATCTTATCGCCGTATTCTTTCAGTTGTTTTTCGGTACTAAAGATAAGGGCATCGGCAGCGTTCAGTTTTTCAACTTCTTCTTTAGCTTTTTTATCAGCTTCGGCGTTTGCTTCCGCTTCGTCCTTCATCTTTTTGATCTCGGCATCGGTTAAACCTGATGATGCTTCGATACGTATTTTTTGCTCTTTACCGGTAGCTTTATCTTTTGCAGATACATGTAATATACCGTTTGCATCAATATCAAATGTTACTTCAATTTGAGGCACACCGCGGGGTGCTGGTGGTATACCATCCAGGTGGAAACGGCCTATGGTGCGGTTAGCAGATGCCATTGGGCGCTCGCCTTGTAATATGTGTATCTCAACAGATGGCTGGCTATCACTGGCGGTTGAGAATGTTTCTGACTTTTTGGTTGGGATGGTTGTGTTTGATTCTATCAAGCGTGTCATTACACCGCCCATAGTTTCGATACCCAATGATAGTGGGGTAACATCTAATAACAATACATCCTTTACTTCGCCGGTTAATACACCACCTTGTATAGCAGCACCAATAGCTACTACTTCATCAGGGTTAACGCCTTTTGATGGGGCCTTACCAAAGAATTTTTGAACAGCATCCTGGATAGCCGGGATACGGGTTGAACCACCTACCAATATCACTTCATCGATATCTGATGTGCTGTAACCTGCGTTTTTCAAAGCAGTTTTACAGGGCTCGATGGTACGTTTAATTAAGCTATCGGCTAATTGCTCAAATTTTGCACGGGTTAAGGTTTTAACCAAGTGCTTAGGCATACCGTCAACAGCGGTTACGTATGGCAGGTTAATCTCTGTTTGGGTGCTGCTTGATAATTCGATCTTAGCTTTCTCGGCACTTTCTTTTAAGCGTTGTAAAGCCATTGGGTCTTTACGCAAATCAATGCCTTCGTCGCTTTTAAACTCGTCTGCCATCCAGTCAATTATAACCTGGTCAAAGTCGTCACCACCTAAGTGTGTATCACCGTCGGTTGATTTTACTTCGAAAACGCCATCACCTAATTCCAGGATAGATACGTCATGCGTACCACCACCGCAGTCAAATACGGCGATTTTCATATCCTTGTGTGCTTTATCCAAACCGTAGGCAAGGGCAGCAGCAGTAGGCTCGTTAATAATACGGCGTACTTTTAGACCTGCAATTTCGCCGGCTTCTTTAGTAGCCTGGCGTTGTGCATCGTTAAAGTAGGCAGGTACGGTAATAACCGCTTCTGTAACTTCGTGTCCTAAGAAATCCTCAGCAGTTTTCTTCATTTTTTGAAGTATCATGGCTGATATCTCTTGCGGAGTATATTTACGGTCGCCAATTTCAACGCGTGGGGTGTTATTATCACCTTTAACTACGCTGTATGGTACACGCTCGGCCTCTTTGGTAACCTCGTTAAACTGGTTGCCCATGAAGCGTTTAATAGAGTAAATAGTTTTTGTAGGGTTTGTGATAGACTGGCGTTTTGCCGGATCACCAACTTTACGTTCGCCATCGTTAACAAAAGCCACAACGGACGGCGTAGTACGTTTACCCTCGCTGTTAGCAATAACTACAGGCTCGTTACCTTCCATTACTGCAACGCAGGAGTTTGTTGTCCCTAAGTCGATTCCAATTATTTTAGACATATTATTGATTGATTTTTTATTAATTAAGTGTTGCTTACCACACCTATTTATCAATGGTTGTGCCAATATGTGTTTGGCAGCAAAATATGCCCAAGCCTGTCAGTTAAATAACAATCCGTCAGCATGTATTACACAGCGGTGACATGTTGGCAGAAGTTTGGTAAGTAGAGAATGGTGAATGGAGAGGAGTTGTATCGTGGTAAAAACGCGTTACCAAACTCGGTTTCTTTTGCTTTTATTCATATAATAAGTATGTTTATATGTAAATAATTACCGCCGCTGTTACTTAACACACCACTAAGGCAAATTACATTGCCTGGAATTGCATAACAAACAGTCATTAATCATGACTGGCCCCGTAGCCGCATATTGCGGACAGGTATCTTATTGTTATTCAAATCTTTAAATCAAAACAATGTTTTTTATTGAAACTGAACGGTTAAAACTAATACCGTTAAATTATACGCAACTTTTATTGCTGCGCGAAAGTCGCGAAGCACTCGAACGATCAATGGGCTTAAACCCCTCTAATATGGTAATAGAGCCACTTTATCAGCATGAATTGCTTGACGCGCTCGACAATTTTTGGCTGCCCAAGATACAGCAGCACCCCGATCATTATGAGTATTATACCAATTGGGAGGTTATTATCAAGGCCGAAAACGTGAGCGCGGGCGGTATTGGCATAGGCTACCCCGACGAAAATGGCGAATCGGTTACGGGGTATTGTATTGATAAACAGCAGCATAACAAAGGTTATGCAACCGAGGCCCTTAAATGCTTATGCGAGTGGGGGTTTACCAATCCGGCTATTAAAACCATCTGGGCCGAGACCCCGCCTGATAATTGCCCATCGCAGCGGATACTGATAAAGGCCGGCTTTAGCCAAACCGGCACCAAGGACAGCAACCTGGTATTTAAGCTGCCGCGAACCTGATCAAAAACAAAAGCCCTGCTAAATAGCGGGGCTTTTGTTGGATTATCTTCTATTCCACACCTATACTTAAACGATTCCATTTTTTTCGTTTTTTTTGCGGATTTTTCGTTTTAATTCGTTTTTTTTCGTTCCGGATGCTTAACTAATATAAAATTATTTTTGATATATCCAAGCTTTTTCGTCAGGATGGGTCAATCCAGTTGCCATCGCCTTTGATGATTCCGATGAGTTCGTCGAGTGCATTGGCAGAGTTGATATTTTTTTTGACAGCCTCTTTGCCACGGTAAAGGGTAACCTTATCGGTACCCGAACCTACATAACCGTAGTCGGCGTCGGCCATTTCGCCGGGGCCGTTTACTATGCAACCCATAATGCCAACTTTAAGGCCCTTTAGGTGACTGGTTCTGCTGCGGATCATCTGCGTGGTAACCATCAGATCGAACAGCGTACGACCGCAGCTGGGGCAGGATATGTACTCGGTTTTGGATATGCGCGAGCGTGTGGCCTGCAGTATGCCAAAGGCGGTAGAAGTGATAACGCTTGTAGCTACCTGCGGGGCATCTATCCATACGCCATCACCAAAACCATCAACCAGCAAAGCACCCATATCGGTAGCAGCTTGTAGTTGTAAGTCTTGAGTCTGAAGTCCTGAGTCTGAAGTTTCAAAACCATACGAACGCTTAATGATCACCGGGACATCCAGTTCCATTTCCTGTAGCTTTAGGAAAAAGGCACGCTGGTCGGCCATGCCATGCAGTTCGTTGGTCTCCAGTACAAACACCAGCGTGTTATCCAAAGGTATCAGCCCGAATGCCTCGCTATCCAGGTCGGCATTGGTGATGCGTACCAGGTTTAATGCCGATGTACGGTTATCCGCCGCAATGTACTCAGCTAAAGTAAATACCGGGTGACAAAGCGTTTTGTTGGCCAGTTTTTGCCAGGTTGGATAGTTATAAAGCTGTTTTAGGTTACCGGGCACGGTAAACGATGGTAAGCTATCGCCCAGGTACACAAAATCTACCGATTGCTCGGCCATATTGTACTTATCCAGCAATGCCGAGTACAGGTAACCCGCATCGTTCATTACAGCAGGGTCCTTCAAATTGGCCCGCGACAGATCGACCACTACCCTTGGCACAATATGCCCGCCTATAAAGGCATTAGCCTCGTAGGTTTCGCGTTTTTTGTATTCGTAAGGATTGTAGGAAGGTGAAAGGTTAAAGGTTAAGGGTGAAAGGTTGTTATCGCCTTTTGCCTTTTGCCCTTCGGCCTTTGACCTTAAAACGTATCTTTTCACTAGTGCAATAGCAACCGGTGCTTCGGCTTCGGGTTCTTCGGTTAAGGATACACGAACGGTATCGCCAAGGCCATCTTCCAGCAGTGTGCCAATGCCCACGGCCGATTTAATGCGCCCGTCCTCGCCGTCGCCGGCTTCTGTTACGCCCAGGTGCAGCGGGTAGTTCATGCCCTCGGCAACCATGGTTTGTACCAGCAAGCGGTAGGCTTGCACCATTACCTGCGGATTGCTGCTTTTCATAGATACCACCAGGCTGTAATAGCCCAATGTTTCGCACATGCGTATAAACTCCATAGCACTCTCAACCATTCCCTGCGGGGTATCGCCATAGCGGCTCATAATGCGGTCGCTAAGCGAGCCATGGTTGGTGCCAATACGCATAGCGGTACCATATTCTTTGCAAATTTTAACCAGCGGGGCAAACTTTTGGTAAATGCGTTCCAGTTCGCCCTGGTATTCCAGGTCGGTATAATCTAACTGGTCAAATTTCTTTTTATCGGCATAGTTGCCAGGGTTCACACGTACTTTCTCTACAATACGGGCAGCCACTTCGGCAGCATTGGGGGTAAAGTGTATATCTGCAACCAGCGGTACATTATACCCGCGCATGCGTAATTGCTTTTTTATCTCGGCCAGGTTATTGGCCTCCTTTATGCTTGGCGCAGTAATGCGTATGTATTCGCAACCGGCATCAACCATACGTATCGACTGTTCGACCGTACCGATGGTATCCATGGTATCGGTAGTGGTCATGCTTTGTATGCGTATAGGGTTATTGCCGCCCATAGGCACATCGCCAATAGCCACCTCGCGGGTAACAAACCGCGAATATTGGGTTAAGGAATTACAGTAACGGCCTTGCAGCAATTTTACAGCATCAGCATTCATGCACGTATATTATATTAATAAGTTACAAAACTACAAAAACTTGTTGGATGGTTTAAAGTTGTACTATATGAATGATTATATAAACTAATAAAACTATATTGTGTCACCAATACACTTAAATGAAGCGACTTTTTTATCTCCTTATAATTGCAGGCCTATTTGCCTCATGCGGCGGCAACGAATCTGACCAGGACGCGGCAAATAACAAACCGCTCGATCAATCGCAGGCTTTAATATCGCAGTTTAAGCCTATTGTTAGCGGCGTTTGGGTAAAGAAGAATTACATCAAAAAACTCATCAAAAGTAAATCGCCATTAGCAGCCGCAGACAGGGCTACAGGCTTAACCACAATGCTTATTGATACCGCTAAACTTAAAGGCGATAGCATAATAGTTGCTGCCGGATGGAATAACCACGAGGGTAGCAATCTTACCCTAAGATTTCAGCCGGGTAAAAACACCACCACTATTGAATTGGGCGACGATGAGTTAAGCTATAAAATAAAAAATGGCGATACTACCCTTGTTGTATACCATTACGACGAGAAAACCAAAGAAACATCAACCACCAATTATATTAAAGCCTTAAATACCCAACCCGCAAATAATTTAGGCTACGGTATGAGTTATATGATTAACAAAGGCATCATATCCGGCATATACCAGGCTACCGACAATACAGGAAAAAAGTTTAATGCCGTATTTTATGATAATGGAAAGGTATCGGGTTTCCCGGACTTTAACACCTACTATGTGGAAAATGATTTAGGCAACGGACCTATGAGTAACCTTGATGAGCTAATTTTTGAGCTGAATGGGAAAAATCAAAAATCATACGCTTTCATCATCAACAAACGCAAATTAGACCTGTATACTACCAAAGCAAATGCCGATTCATCTGAATTACTGCTTGATAAGGTAGCTTTTAAACTTGTTAAGAAAGATTAAGGTATCTGGATATTTAGCTAAGGGTAGCCACCTACGGGGCACAATAGCATTTGTTATTTTCTACAAAGCGGTAGCTCCTATGGAGCATGATAAGTTTGAATTAAATGCCCAATGAGGCACAACATATTATGTTATTGCGCTACAAAGTGGTAGTTGCTACGGAACATGTGGATTGTATATATTTAATACAATTGATTATAATGCAATAATATCCCGTAGGGATAACCGCTTTGTAGAAAACAAAAGCAAGGTTAATTTTGCGCCGTAGGTGCTACCCTTAGCCAGCATATAAATCCAAAAGTATATTATAAATTCAGCACATTGCAAACCCCCGCTTAGTTCAACGCCTTACTTTTTACAAACTACAGCTCATAAACAAAGTGCTGATATACCCTATTTACCAATATTCCAACTGTTTAAATACGGCTATCAAGTCTTCGTCACCAAATTCGTCTCGGGCGTCTTCAAAGGTTTTTAGCGCAGCCAGTCCCATTGGGGTATTTAAGCCGATATCTTTTGCCAGCCTAAGGTCTTTAACTATATTGTTTAAGCTGAATGCCGCTGTAAAATTATTATTCACAATGGCATCGCCCTTAATTTTCATAAAGGGGTTGCCCAGCGCGCTATTGCCCAGCATATTTAGCAAAACTTCGGCATCTATACCATTTTGTTTGGCCAATATAAGAGCCTCGGCCAGGCCCTGCGCATGAAAGCTAAGCAAAGTATTAATGGCCAGCTTAGCGGTATTGCCTGCGCCTACCGCACCTATGTTAAGGGCCATTTTACCCATAGCATCTAATATGGGTTTTACCTTGTTAAAAGCGTCGGCGTTGCCACCTGCCATTATTACCAACTGGGCGGTTTCGGCCTGCTTAACACTGCCAGATACCGGCGCATCTAAATAATGGTTGCCCTGCTGTTGGCAAAGTTCGGCCATATCCCTACTGATGGCAGGAGATACGGTGCTCATGTTGATAATAATCTTGCCGCCAGTATTGGCTGCGAGTAAGCCATCGCTGCCTTTAAATATATCGTTTATGGCTTTATCATCCGTCACCATTAATATTACTACATCTGTTTGCTGCAGTAATTGGGCCGGTGTTGCGGCAGTGCCGGCACCTTGCGCTTTAAGGCCTTCTTCTTTGGCTTTATTACGGTTGTAAACGGTAACAGGGTAGCCCGCTTTGATAAGCTGCTGCGACATGGGCGTACCCATTAAACCCAAGCCTATCCATCCAATTTTTGTAGTTGTAGTAGTAGACATTTTATGATGCAATTACGTTATCGTTAAAATACTTTTTCACTAATAAATTTATAAACCTTTTTAGATAGGTTTCATTTAAAAACACGTTAGACCAGTTATCAAACCGCCGGCATTGCACACCCAGGTAAAAGAAATAAAGGCTTACACCCAAGGCAGGCAACAGGCGCTTTTCTTCGACGCTTATATTGGTTACAGACTCATAACCACTCATAAAGCTTTTCAGTTTTAGGTCGCGTTCATTTTCTTCCTTTTCGGTACTGTGCAGCTGTAAAATATAGTAGGCTATATCATAACACAACCAGCCGTTACCGCAAAAATCAAAATCAAACAGCGTGATATCTCCCTGCGGACTAATATTAAAGTTATCAAACCAAATATCAAGGTGTACAACGCCCTGCCTTAATTGGGCAGTATCAGCATCGGCTAACAGGCCCAGTAAGTATTTTTGCGTATCGGCCATCCATAGCATTTCGGCGGTATCGGCCGGCAAAAATTGTTTTAGGCTTTCAAACGAATCTTTTAATACTACCTGTGGCGCATAGCTAACCCGCTGTAATGTTAAATTGTGTGTTAAGGTATGTATGCGGGCCATGGTTTGGCCAACCTTGTAATGCACATCTGCCGAAAAGTTGAGCAGCTTATCCCCTTCTGCGAATGAGAATAACATGCCTGTGCGTGCCCCCTCTGGTGCATCTAACTGTTGTAAGTAGTTACCGACTTTGTCTTTTATAGGGTACGATACTGATACGCCATTTCGATATAATAAATTCAGCAATTTTACCTCTTCGGCTATCTCTACCTCTGTACGCCAGTTTAGGCTGTATATCCTAAATACAAAGCGGGTTCCCTCATCGGTTACCAAATAGCTATGGTTGATGCCGGTTTTTAGCAATTTGCAGGTAGCATTAACCGAAAAACCATATTGAGCCTGCAAAAACGAACCCACATGATGCGCAGAGAGGATTGAACTGGTAACCGGAAATGTTTTCATAAGGCGGATTTTATTTGAGGGCCGCAAAGAAACAAAAAACGCCGTTGATAATCAACGGCGTTTAATTATAATTAGCGCAGATTAAACCGCGTCTGATAACGAACTAAAGGTAAAGTCGCGTATTTTCATAGGCGGTATCAGGTAGCTGCGGTAGCTTTCTACACTGATGCTGCGCTCCTGCTTACCTAGGGCTTCCAGGTTGTTCAGCATAATAACCGGGCTCTCGTTAAACCTGAAGTTTTTAACAGGGAACATGATCTTTCCGTTCTCGATATAAAACGTACCATCACGGGTGAGGCCTGTTAGCAGCAGCGATTGCGGGTCGACCATACGGATATACCACAGGCGCGACACCAGTATGCCCCGTTCGGTGCTTTTTATTAACTCTTCCAATGTGGCATCGCCGCCATCCATAATAATATTGCTTGGGCCGGGTACCGGTGCTACACCCTTTTTTTGCGCCCAAAAACGTGAGTACGATAAGTTTTTTACCACCCCTTTATCAATCCACATGGTTTTTTCGCGTGGCAAACCATCGCCGCCCCAGGTTGCGCCAGGCAGGTCGGGGTTAAAGGGATCAGAATAGATGTTCACTTTAGGGTCTACCAATTGCTCGCCCAAACGGGTGCCGCCGCCTTTTTTACTTAAAAAGCTGCGGCCTTCTTCGGCGCTGCGGGCATCAAAGCGAAACATATTCTCCAGCATGTAGGTAGCTGCAACTGGCTCTAATATCACCATGTATTTACCCGGCTCAATAGCCTTTGCACCTACCGAACCATTTGCTTTCATGGCAGCCACACGGGTGGCTGATGCGGTATCTAATTTGCTTACATCTGTAAAACCACGCGCTGCATAGCCCGAGCCGGTGCCGGCATCGTTACGCAAGGTAACCGAAAAGGTAACATCGCTGCTTTTGTTATAGGCAAACAAACCTTTAGAGTTCATTACCGCGTAAAACCCTGTCGAGTTCTCTAAAAAGCCCGCTGCGTTCAATTTGGCTTCTTTGGCTACTGCTAAACTTTTGCCCACCATTTCGGCACGGCTATCGGGTGTCATACCAGCGGTATTGGCATTGTAGGTGATAGATTCCTTAAACTCGCTTTGGCCAAGCATAGGCATATACTCCGAGTTTTCGGGAGCCAGCTGTGCCAGCTCTTCTGATCGGCGCACCACGCGCTCCAAAGCGGCATCGTCAAACTCATCAATAGTGGCCGAGCCTGCCTTTTTGCCGTAAACCGATGTTACCGATAAACCTACCGTACTAATATCGCCCGCGGTTGAAACCGCGTTTAAAGCATAGCGAACGTTGCCGCCCTCGCTGCCGCTAAGGCCTACTTCACACTCGTCGGCTTTTGAATAGCTAAGCACTTTCTTTAATAAAGCCTGTGCTTGTTCTTTTGTATATATAGGCATATTGTTATCCGATCTTTCTTTTTGTGTTAATTACATTAACTCCGTTAAATCTTGCTGTTGATGCACCATGCGATACCGCGCTGCTTTGGCTTGGCTGGCCCTTACCATCGTTAAACGCGCCGCCCAGGCGGTAATCGTTCTTATCGCAAACCTGCGTGCACGAGTTCCAAAACTCGCGGGTATTGGCCTGGTAGGCTACATCATTTAGCATACCCACTATTTTACCGTCTTTTATCTCGTAAAACAACTGCCCGCCAAACTGGAAGTTATAACGCTGCTGATCGATAGAGAAAGATCCGTCGCCAATGATATAGATACCTTTCTCTACATTTTTGATCATATCATCAACACTCAGCGGGGTTTTACCCGGCTGTAACGATACGTTTGGCATGCGCTGAAATTGCACATCCTGCCAGCTTTGTGCATAGCAGCAGCCCTGCGATTCTTTAAGGCCGATAATATGTGCCTGGTCGCGAATGGCCTGGTAATTTACCAGTATGCCATCTTTTATGATATCCCATTTTTTGGTACCCACACCTTCATCATCATAACCAACAGCACCAAGCGAACCTACCTGGGTTTTGTCGCCCACAATGTTTACCTGCTTGCTGCCAAACTCAAAATTGCCCGATTTCCATTTATCCAGCGTTAAAAAACTGGTACCGGCAAAGTTGGCCTCGTAGCCCAACACACGGTCAAGCTCGGTAGGGTGTCCCACCGATTCGTGGATGGTTAGCCAAAGATGACTTGGATCAAGCACCAGATCGTATTTACCCGGGTCTACAGATTTTGCGGTCAGTTTTTCTCCGGCTTGTTTGGTAGCAAACTTGATATCTTCCATCATATCGTACCGGTTTTTATAGCGCGGTGTAACACCGCCAACCGTTTCGGCCGGCGAGGCGTTCAAATACTCGTAGCTCATGCCCACCGGCGAGCTTAACGAACGGCGCGTTTCAAACGAACCTTTTGATGGGTCTATTTTAGTTACCGTAAAGCTCGGGTAAAATCGGTGTATATCCTGGTCGATGTAGGAGCCATCGGTTGAGGCAAAGTACTTTTGCTCATTTACCGCAAAAATGGTAGAATTTACAAAGTTTGCTCCCCCACCCATGGCAACCGCATTAGCGCCAAGCAGCAGGTCAACCTTTTCTTTAATAGGCACTTCAAAGGCATTCTTTTCGATAGGTGTTTTCCAGCTTACTTCGCCGTAGCCCTTTTGTGGTGCCAGTTGTACCGGCGCGCTGCCCAATTTAGCATTGGCCTTTGCAACGGCAACCGCTCGCTGCGCTGTTTTGGCAATACCCGTCTTTGTAACATCGTTTGACGCGGCAAAGCCCCAGCAACCATTGGCTATAACACGTATACCCACCCCATAAGATTCGGTGTTGGCTACGTTGGTTACCCGGTTTTCGCGGGTGATTACAAACTGGTTAAGGTAGCGGCCTATGCGCACATCGGCATAGCTGGCCCCGGCAGATTTTGCGGCGTTTAACCCGGCATCGGCCAGTTCCTTTTTAATGCGGACGTCCACATACTCCAGCGCCTGCTGCTGATCGATGTTTTTGCCAAAGCCTGGTATCGACGGGAGCATCATGGCCCCTGCGCCCATACCTGATAAATAAATAAAATCTCTTCTTCTCAAAGTTTATCCTCCAATTTATAATGAAAACTTAGTTTCTATCCATAAGAAAGTACACGCTGCCAGCAGCAGGATATAAAAATATATTTTCGGCACAGCAATCTGTACTTTTTGCTGTATCTGTTTTGTTACAATAGTATTTGCCGTATGGGCTGCCGCGTATTTGGTTGTTGCCGATAGTCTTTCTGCCGCCTGAACGCCCGGCCAATCCTGTTTATGATATGCATACCACCAAATGGTTTTATCGCCCTGCTTTAATTCCTGCCAGCCTTTGGCAGATGGCCAGTAAGTGGCGGTCCACTCAAAGGGAATATTGGGGTTTTGTGCAATAGGGGTGCTCTCGCCATTAATAACAACCGGTGCAAATTCGCTTTGCGTTACGGATATATCTACCGGTTCATCAACGAGCGGCAGTGTTTGGAAGCTCAATTTATTTGGTTTATCTCCATCCTTACGCGCTGCTTTGCTAATGAGGGTCGACCATAATGCCGAGTAATCCATTTTATTGCCCGCCAGCATCCAGCTAAAAGTGTTGTTAAGCGTAGTAAACACTATTTTGCCCGAACCTAAAATTGTACTGTTTGCTAAAATATCTCCACGCGTCCCCTCTGCTATAGGCTGTGTGCCATCTCGGTAAATAATATGCGCCGGGCCTGTATTTAATTTATCTGAATTGCTTTTTTTACCTGCTATTTTAATATACGATGGCACAGGCTCTTTACCCGATGGCCTATCTACAGGGAAATCCTTTTGCAACCATGATGCTTTGCCGATACTATCCGCACGAACAATTAAGCCTAAGCCTTTATCGGCAATTTGTTGTTTGAGTACCGCGCTTTCGGCGACGCTTAGGGCTGTTATCACCGACAGATCGCCCAATACCACATCAAATTTATTAAGCGTGGCGGGCGACAGGCTGTTTAAGTTAAGTTGCTCTGTATTGATGTATTCGGTATTGAACTTACCCTTACTTATAGCCGACCGCAAAGCAACCGCATAACCATTTTCGCTTAGCCAGTTCTTTAAAAAGCGGGTCTCAAAATCGGGTGATGCGGTTAGCATTAGTATTTTTAGTGGCTTTACCGGTATTATTTGTACCGGCACATCTCCCTGCGTAATGGTATCGTTGCCCATAACCGCTTGCAGTGTATAAACCACCTTACCGGTTGTTTTAGGCTGTGTACTTAATGTAAAAGACGATTGCCCGCCCGGGTTAATAACCGCAGTTGCCAATACGGTATTTAATCCTTTCAATAGCAGCTTTACCTTTTGTGTCGATGGATTATTATAGGTTCCTTGTACAATTAAGTCTTCGCCGGCTTTTATGGCTTTGTTCCAGCTTATATGGCTTACCCCTGCAGGTATGGCCGAGGGATGAAAAGCAAGGGGCAACGCGTTCAACTGTTTTAACTCGACGGGTTTTAAGCCATAACCATATACATCTAAAGCCCGTGTAGTATCAATTTCGTCGGCACCGCTTATAAGCTGCACTTTGGGGTACGCCTTTTTAATTTCTTTATCCAATGTTAGGGCTTTGGCTATATCCTTTAAACTATCTGTAGCAAAGCCGGGTGTGAGTAATATAGTTTTACGTGTAGCTGAAATGCTTTGTTGGGTATGATAGCTTAGCGGCAAAGCTATACAAGCTAAACATGCTGCTGCCACAAGCACCGACAATAAGCGCCAAAGTAGATTTGCCTTTACAGCGCGCTTGTACTCCATCCAGGTAAAAAACCCTGCCAGTAACAGGCAGATGATGCAAACTATGTATGTAAAGTTCGCTATCATGGTTTGGCCTGTTTAAGGTTTTTATAGTATTGTTCAGACAGGCCCATATCCGTCGCGCTTGCATCAGCGGAAGGGGTATTCTTCGCGGGATTAAGCGTCTTTTGTATGGCACGCTCCACTATATCAATATCGTTAGCGTAAGCGTTAGCTTTTTGTGCTGCCAATATCCTGCGCATAGCGCTTAACGATGTTAGGTAGATACCCGGCTCGGCAGATGCCTTTGCAGCCAGTTGCTGGTTGGCCAATTGCAAAACGCGGCTGTCTGTTGCTTTTAAAACCGGGTCTATCTTTAATCCTTCTAAAACATTAACCGCTTTTTTAAGTGCATCCTGCTCATCAGCGCCGGGTTTTATATCCTGCCGGTTTAGGGGTTCAATAATTTTATCCAGTTCGCCGCTCAGGCGTTTTTCCATTTTTAGCGGCGGCGGGTTATAGGATGTTTTGGCCACAAAGGAGCGGGACTTTTGCTGCAGGTCTTTTAACAAACGCAGGGCCTTGTAAGCAAATGGCAGTGCCGCCTGCGGCTTGTACAAACGCAATTGCAATTCGGCTTTCCACATTTCGGTAAGGGTAGCTTTTAGCTGGGCCTTAATGGCAGGTTCAAAAAAACTTGCGTCGGCAGCATTGTCGTGGTCGTCGGTGTATTCCTTTAATATCTTGGTGGCATTGCTAAAATCGGCAGGGTCGGCAGGTCCTGCATCCGGCGAACCTATTTTGTCTTCGCCCTCTTCGCCTAAAAATTTGCCATAGCGCAGGCGTAATAGTTTTTGGTCGATACCCAGATCGTTGCTGCGGTTGTTAAACTTTTGTACACTGATGGTGTCCTTCTCCTTTATCAATTGCTCGGCATCAATAATAATTTGCCGCTCGCTCCTAAAAAACTCAGGTTTTAAATTAGATCCTGTTAAAATACCATCCATACTTAGCAGCGCGGCGGTATCTTGTATACTCACGGTGTATACATCGGTACGACTTAGCTGTTGGTGCGTGTCATGCGCCTGTACATAAAAATACAGTTCGTCGCCGGGTTCCATATTTAATGCAGGCAGACTTACCAACTTTTGTACATTGTATTGCGTACCACGTTCGCTAAAACTCGCCGGGAAGTTAATTTTATACTCCTTAAACTTCACCCCTTCGCCTTTGCCTTTAGCCACGGTGGCTACTATTAAGGCATCAGCAATGCCGTAATCATCATTAAGCGAGGTGCTGATATTAACCTGCTGCGTTTCGCCCGCATCAATATAGGTATAGGGCTTAGGCGTTTTAATGTGCAGTATAGGCGGCGCATCTTTTATTACCTGTACCTGGTAAAGGTCGGACAGTTTGCCATCAATACTCACCTGGTAAAAGCAGGGCCTGGCAATGATTTTTTGCGCTACCCAAAGCTTGTGCCCGTCGCGCGGGGTTAAAGCAATGCGTTCGTTATCGTTAAACAGTAACCATGCACTTTTTATGGCAATGTTGGTTTTAATTTGCCAGTTGGCCACGGCACCTTCTTCGGCCACCATGTTAAACTTATCCTGGGTGTGCTTTGCCCTGCCGGTGTAGGCCGGTGGAGTAATAGATAGCTCCACACCATCAACCTGCGGCAAAACTACTTCGGGTTGATTGGGCGGTGTGTATGGGATAACCTTGCCATCTTTACCATAGTAAACATGCGCTTTGGGGTAAAATTTTACCAATGCAATTACCGCCATTACAGCTACTGCCAATAATAATAATGCGGGCCATAAGCGTTTAGTAAATGGCTTATGGCTAATATCTATTCCGCTTAAAGTATGCTCGGCTTGGTTAAGTGCTAAGGTCTGTAAAACGTTTAATTCGGTTGGCGGTAAAAGTATCAGGTCGCTGCTTTCCTGCAATTCGGGGTATTGGCTGTTTAAAAAACTGGCTATGTTTTTATTGCTTATATGCCAGGGCTGATGGATAGCCAGTAGTACAATAAGCATCGCAACCCCTATCACCAAAGCCCAAAATGGCGATACCCCAAATACATAAAACAGCAAAGCTCCGGCTATTAGCGCAGCAGATAAGGCCAGCAGCACATCGGCCACTACCTGCCATATCATATAGCGGCGGCGCAGGCCTTGTATAATATGTATGCCCTGCTTAGCCATTGGTAATCGGTTTAGTTTTATGCGATAATAAACGCTCGGCTATAAATACCAGCACTAATGCCAGCCAAAAATATTTAGACACATCTGTTTGCTCTGTTTTTGCTGTCAATGCCGGCGATTCTCCCTTCCCCGAAATATTGGGCTGTATTTGTTGGGTGCTTAATATTCGTTGGTCGTATCTTATGGGTTGGCTGTAAACCTGGTTATCAATTAGCTTTAATATGATTTTGGGGAAATCCTCACCCCAAACCAGGTCGGTCCACAGCGGGTTAAAATGGGTGTAAAAGTGGTAGATATTTACTTTAGGCTGCTGTTTTAAACTTAGCACCGCGTTGCCAAAACCATCCGTTAAAATAAACCCGTTTTTATCAGTTGCTGCTACTCTCTTAAATAAAGCAACATGGGCGTTTTGCGTATTTATACTTGTGTTAACTGTATTTGCCTTGCCATTAACATAGGTGAAGATATTCCCGCTTTTCAACCGCTCGCTCACCGCCTGTTCCGATAGCCAAAACAACCAATTTTGCCCGGCGGGTATCTGGTCGGCTTGCGTGTATTGTTTAATAATTGCCCTTTGTCCCGTAAAATTTACCGCAGCTGTTAAAGCAGCCATTAGGTAATGCGCATCAACAGCATACTTATTGGTATAAATGGCAATTTTTAAGGTGCTGGTATCGGGTACAACAATTTCATTTTGGTCTATCTTAATTTCCTGTCCATTTGGCAAGCTTTGTTCTGTAAAATAAACGGCCTGCGGGTTGCTGTTACCATAGGTAACCTTGCGGGTATTGGTCCCGGTATTGGCTATAGCAGCTACCCACTTACTTGTGGAATCTGTAGGCGTGTACGTTCGCCATTGCAGGTTTAACGATACCGCCGGTTTGCTGCCTGTAAAGTGACCAAGGTTGTTGGGCGTAAACACATACACCCGCCTTGCCGGTGATAATTTGGTATTCAACCTGCTGATTAGGCTCCAATAATTAGCTGTTGTGGTGGTATCGGCTGCTAAAGTATCTGTGAGCAGCTTTTTTATATCGGCCTTTGTGAAGCCCTGGTTAAAGTAATGAAATTCATACCCGGCCGCCGTAAGCGAATCTATTGTCGGTTTAAACTTTTGATAGCTCTGTTTAAAGTTTTCCTTTGGTATAAGCACCCAGCCCTTAATATTTTTATTCGACAGGTAGCTTTGCCAAACCGGTGCAGACAAAAACAGGGCCAACAAAGCCAGTAAAAGGCAACGCAACATTAACAATAATATATCCTGTATTTTAAAGCTGCGACTGCTGATTTTAGATGCCTCGGTAATTAGCGATATACTGCCAACCTTCAAGGTTTTACCCGGCCTTATATTCCACAGGTGTATAATTACCGGGATACTTAAAGCGGCAAGTGCTGACAACCATATGGGAAATAAAAACTGCATACGCCTAATTAAACCCTTTCTTCCTTTGCACTAAAAAGCTTCTAAGGGCTTCATCCAGCGGTTCGGCAGTACTTATCATGCGATAAGCTATGCGTTTGCCTAACAATGTACTTTTAATAGTTGCCAAATGCTCCTGTAACTTTTCGGTATAGGTATCTTTAGCACGCTGGGTATTTACTTGTATGGTTTCACCGCTCTCCAGGTCTTCAAGTGTGGTAAAGCCCTTAAAGTCAAAATCCAGTTCGTTTTGCCCCATTAAATGAAACACGATGATCTCGTGTTTTAAAGCCGACAAAGAATTGAGCAAGGCATTTATCTCTCCATCGGCCTGGTACATATCCGTTATAAAAACCAATAGCTCTTTACGCCCCGTACCGGCAAACAATTCTTTATAATGCACCGGTTTAGTAAACGCGCCGGCAGGGTCTACCTGTTGCAGATGATAAAACAGGCGCTGCAAATGCTGTGGGTCGGGTTTGGATGGGGTAGTAAAAAGCTCGCCATCTTTAAATATGTTCAATGCTACCGAGTCGCCCTGCAAATTGGCCAGGTAGGCCAGCGATGCCGCCAAAAAGCGGGCATAATCTATCTTCTTTACCCCATTATCATCGTGGTTCATAGATGCGCTGGCATCTACCAAAAACCGCACGGATATGCTGGTCTCTATCTCCGACTCGCGGATATAATACCTGTCGCTGCGGGCAAACATGCGCCAATCCAGCCAGCGCAGGTCGTCGCCGGGCTGGTAGCTGCGGTACTGGCTAAATTCCAGGCCGGGGCCCTTTACGGTGCTTTTGTTAAAGCCATTCATAAAGCCATCAATAACCGTTTTCGCCAGCAATGGCAAATCCTTAATGGTCATTAATACTTTGGGGTCAAGCACGATAGATCTTAGATTTTAGATGTACGATTTTAGATTTGTCCTGCCGCCAGCTTAAAGTGAGCCTTTGCGCGCTGTTACCTTTATCAGTTCGGCGGTTACTTTATCAGCATCAATGCCCTCGGCTTCGGCTTTAAAATTCATTAGTATGCGGTGCCTTAATACAGCAGGGGCCATAGCATGTATATCTTCCATTAAAACGGTGTACCTGCCTTTAAGCAAAGCCCTTGCTTTGGCGGTTAAAATTAATGCCTGCCCTGCGCGTGGACCGGCACCCCAACGCACCCATTCTTTTACATAGTTAATAGTTGTCGTATCCGGGCGGGTAGCGCGTATCATACTGCTTACGTAGCGGGTAAGGTCCTCGTTAATACTTACCTGCCTTACCAATGCCTGGGCCTGTATAATTTCTTCGGCTGTTATAACCGCCTGTACATCGGCTTTTGCCGAGCCTGTGGTTCGGTTTAATATCGCAAACTCTTCCTGCTCGCTGGGGTAGCCAATTTTTATCAGCAGTAAAAACCTGTCCAGCTGCGCCTCGGGTAAGGGATAGGTACCGGCCTGCTCAATCGGGTTTTGCGTAGCTAATATAAAAAACGGCTTATCCAAGGAATAAGTTTGGCCGCCATAAGTTACCTCAAACTCCTGCATGGCTTCCAGTAATGCCGATTGCGTTTTGGGAGGCGTACGGTTTATCTCGTCGGCCAGTATAATATTGGCAAACAAAGGGCCTTTGTTGAATTTGAAGAAACGTTTGCCGGTGGCATGGTCTTCTTCCAATATCTCGGTGCCAATAATATCCGTTGGCATCAGGTCGGGTGTAAACTGTATACGACGAAACGCCAGGTGCAAAGCCTGCGACATGGTTTTAACAATGAGTGTTTTTGCCAAGCCCGGCACCCCTTCCAGCAGGCAGTGCCCTCCGGCTAAAAAGGCTACCAGCAGTTCGTCAAGTATAGCATCCTGCCCAACAATTACCTTTTGTATCTCGGTTTTTAGCCGGGGCAGTTTGGCAAGCAGGTCTTTTATGTTCTCTTCGGTAAGTTCCAATGTAATATTCGTTTATTTATTTGCAGCTTTAATCTACTCACCCCCTGCCCCCCTCTCTTCGCTACGCGCAAAGAGGAGGTTCTTTTTCTTGCCCTCTTTCCGCAAAGCGGAGAGAGGGTCGCCCAGCGAAGCGTCGGCGGGGTGAGTCTACCCGCCGGTAATACACTGCGTAAAATCCACTCACAAGATATTACCCTTTTAACTAAATACCATGCTTTTTTATCAAAAACTCAATAAAGTATCTAAAACTTTACAACTTGTTCAGTTTAATTCATCAGCCAGGCAAAAATTTTATCCTAATTTTAGAGTTTTGTAAGCAGATGGCATACGGTGCAAAATTTACTTTTACAAGGTTAAGCTACCACAGCGGCGATTGGGACACCGATCAGCGGATGCCATCCAACATCCTTAATTCGTTGCTGGAATATACCACTATACCCATCGACCCGCACGAAAAGGTAATACCGCTAAGCAGTGATGATATTTTTACAGCGCCATTCCTTTATTTAAGCGGCCACAAGCTTGTGCAATTTGATACCAAGGAAAAAGCCAACTTTAAAAAGTATGTGCAAAACGGCGGTTTTGTTTTTGTTGACGATTGCAACCACGATATCGACGGGCTTTTTGCCAAATCATTCGAGGCGCAAATGGCTGCCTTGTTTGGGCCTAACGCTTTAAAAAAGATACCTAATAACCACGCTATCTATCACTCGTTTTTTAAATTTGATAAGGGCCCGCCTACTACTACCTTTGAGCTTAACGGCTGGGGCGACGACCTGGTGCACGATTATTTAAAGGCGATTGAAATAAACGGCCGCATTGGCGTGTTGTATAGCAGTAAAGATTACGGCTGCGAATGGGATTACGATTTCAGGAACAAGCGCTTTTTAGCTGAAGACAATACTAAATTCGGGGTAAATATTATTGTATACGCCATGAACTCGTGATGGGTGTATGCGCTATATTTACCGCGTAAGTTTATATAAATGGAAAACGAATACTACATCCAAAAAAACGGCGAACACACAGGCCCCTTTAGCTTACACGAGCTGATACAAATGGACCTGCGGGTTGATACGCTGATATTGTCGCCGGAGTATGACGGATGGCAAAAAGCAGCAGACCTGCCCGAACTATTCGAATACTTTGAGGCCAATGGTGTATACTTCCCTACAGATGATAACCTCGCTAGTTTTTGGTGGCGCTTTATGGCTTACATAGTCGATTCTTTATTGCTGTCTTACCCGCTATCGTTTATAAGGCCCCCGGGTGTAAAAGAAGCTTACGACCGTATGCTAACCAGCACAACCACCACTGCCGATATGCTGCTACTGCTAAAATTTAACCTGATAAGCTTTGTGATACTGGCTATTTACCATGCTGTTTGCGAAGCTTCGGCATTGCAGGGAAGCCTGGGTAAAAAACTGTTCAAATTAATAGTTGTAAATGCAGACGGGCAACGGCTAAGCATTGGCCGCGCGTTTTTACGCAACATTGGTAAATTTATATCGGGCTCGGTTTTACTAATTGGCTATCTGGCTGTGCTTTGGGACTCGCATAAACAGGCCTGGCACGACCAATGGGCCAAAACCTACATTATTATTCGCAACCGGTAAATTGTTTTTAAACATGCCTGTATATCGTTATATTAGGCAAATAATCATACTGCATTGAAAAGAAAAGATTTCCTTTACCTAACCGGCATGGGCATCAGCGCTTCCATGCTCAGCAGGTTTACTGCTGCAGGATCGCCGGTTATGCACGGCACCGCCTTGCGCGATGTTGATGTAGCCATTAAAAAGCGCATGGCCGATGTTGCCCTTAACGCTGCACGCTCAAAAGGTGCCACCTATACTGATGCGCGCCTTGGCCGCTACCTAAACCAGTTTGTGGTAACACGCGATAAAAACATCGAGAACATTGTGGATACCGAATCGTACGGGATGGGTATACGCGTTATTGCCAACGGCTGTTGGGGCTTTGCCGCTACCGACAAGCTGGATAACGACAGCATTGCACGCGCTGCCGAAACCGCCGTTGCCATAGCTAAAGAAAACGCCCGCCTGCAACTGGAGCCTGTACAACTGGCCCCGCAAAAAGGTTATGGCGAAGTAAGCTGGAAAACCCCCATCGAAAAGAATGCCTTTGAGGTGCCGATGAAGGACAAAACCGACCTGCTGCTGTCTGTTAACGATGCTGCCTTTAAAAACGGCGCCAACTATGTTAACTCGGTGCTGTTTTTGGTGAACGAGCAAAAATACTTTGCCTCAACCGATGGCTCGTACATCGATCAGGATATTCATCGCATTTGGCCGGTATTCGGCGTTACCAAAATAGACGAGAAAAGCGGCAAGTTTGAAACCCGCAGCTCGTTAAGCGCGCCGCGCGGCATGGGCTACGAATACCTGATGCCCCGCGAAAGTGATAAAATTAAAAGCCAGACCACCCTTTACCGCGACCGGTACGATATGCTGGAAGATGCCGGTGCAGCCGCTTTGCAGGCCGCCGAAAAACTAAAAGCAAAAAGCGTTGAACCTGGCAAATACGACCTGGTGCTCGACCCAAGCCACTTGTGGTTAACCATTCACGAATCGGTAGGCCACCCATCAGAACTTGACCGCGTGCTGGGTTACGAGGCTAACTTTGCCGGCACCAGTTTTTTAACGCTGGATAAGTGGAAATCGGGCAATTTTAAATTTGGCAGCAGCCACGTAAATATTGTAGCCGATAAGCTGCAACCAGGCTCGCTTGGGGCAGTAGGTTACGATGACGAAGGCGTAGGTACCAAACAATGGGATATTATTAAAGAGGGTGTACTGGTTAACTACCAGGCCATCCGCGATCAGGCGCATATTATCGGCCTTAAAGAGTCGCAGGGCTGCTGCTACTCGCAAAGCTGGCAGGATGTCCAGTTTCAGCGCATGCCAAACATATCGCTGCAACCGGGTAAAGAAACCATGAGCCCTGCTGATATGATTAAAAATGTAGAAAAAGGCATTTACATTATAGGCGATAGCTCTTTCTCGATCGATCAGCAACGCTACAACTTCCAGTTTAGCGGACAAATGTATTACGAGATAAAGAATGGTAAAATAGTGGGCATGCTAAATGATGTAGCTTACCAGGCCAATACCCAGGAATTCTGGAACTCGTGCACGGCCGTTTGCGATAAAAATGATTACCGCCTGGGCGGATCGTTCTTTGACGGCAAGGGCCAGCCAATGCAGGCAAGCGCGGTATCGCATGGTTCATCAACAGCCCGTTTTAACGGGGTTAACGTAATTAACACAGCAAGAAAAATTTAAAGATATGGCTATTTTAACTGAAGATGAATGCCGCGCAATAATGAAAAAAGCGCTCAGCTATTCAAAAGCCGACGAGTGTGAAATAAACCTTAGCGGGTCCGACTCGGCCAATATACGTTATGCACGCAATGCCGTATCAACCAGTGGTGCTATAAGCAGTACCAGCATGGCCATTTCATCGGCATTTGGCAAAAAGCTGGGCATTGTTACGCTTAACGATTATACCGACGAAGCAATTTCAAGCGCGGTAAAGCGCTCGGAAGAATTAGCTAAACTGGCACCTGAAAACCCGGAATACATGCCATTTTTAGGCCCGCAAACCTATAGCGCGCCAACCAAAACATTTGTATCCGAAACGGCTGCCTTAACACCGGCGCAACGCACCAGCATGGTTGAGCAAAGCCTTAACGTATCAAAAGAAAATAAGCTTACCGCTGCCGGCTTTTTACAAAACAGCTCGGGCTTTAGCGCCTTAATGAACTGTAAGGGGTTATTTGCCTATAATACCTCTACTGATATTAATTTTTCGGCAACACTACGCACGGCCGATAGCCAGGGATCGGGCTATGTTACCAAAGATTATAATGATGTAAGCAAGTTAGATACCCTTGCGTTAACCAAAATAGCAGCCAAAAAGTCTGCAGGGTCTACCAATGCCAAAGCATTGGAGCCGGGTAAGTATACCGTTATACTGGAACCAGCGGCGGGTATTGTATTGTTAGAACAATTATACGGCAGTCTTGACGCACGCAGCGCCGACGAGGGTCGCAGCTTTTTAAGCAAACCCGGCGGTAAAACCCGCCTGGGCGAAAAAATGGTTGATGAAAGAATAAACATCTATTCAGACCCATCGCACCCGGAGTTGCCAACCAGCGTTTGGAGCGGCGATGGCCAGCCACAGGTAAAAAGGAGCTGGATAGAAAAAGGTGTGGTGAAGAATTTAAACTACTCGCGTTTTTGGGCTCAAAAGAAGGGCGTACAGCCAATTCCATACCCGAGCGGTATAATTATGGATGGCGGCACACAAAGCCTGGAGGAACTGATAAAAGGCACCGAAAAAGGCATATTAGTTACCCGCCTGTGGTACATACGACCGGTTGACCCGCAAACTCTACTATTTACCGGCCTAACCCGCGATGGTACTTTTTATATTGAGAACGGGCAGATCAAATTCCCGATAAAAAACTTTAGGTTTAACGAGAGCCCTGTAATCATGCTAAACAACCTGGATGCTTTAGGTAAGACCGAGCGCACAGTGAGCGGCGAAAGCGGCCAAAGTGCCTTAATACCGCCTATGCGTATCAGGGACTTTACCTTTAGCTCGTTATCTGACGCGATATAATCAGTTAACGGTTTGCAGCAGGCGGTTTGCAAATACTGCTTATTGCAAACCGCCTGCTGCAAACTTAATATCCGTCCAGCCTATCTTTAATTACCACAGTGTTGGCCATCATATCGTGCAGGCATTGTTGCTTTTTGGTGAAAAAGGCCATTAAATAACCTATAAAAAGCGGTAGTAGCGATAGCAGTTTGGCTACATTGCGGCCAAGCGCATTACCCCAGGTTATCCTTTCGGCATATATATCGCATACTTTTATTTTAAGCAATTGCTTGCCATAAGTACCTTGCTGCGGGCCGCTTTCCATTACTACGTTGTAAATGAGCCGGGCTATGGGTATCAACACCAATATACTTGCACTGATGATGAGCCGTATTGTTTTATCCTCAATAACATATACGGCTGTAAACCCAACAATTATAAACCCTGCCGATACTATCAGCCAATCTATAACGGTTGCCAGCAGGCGCTGGTCAAAACTGCCAAAATATTGCAGTGGCTGGGGCTGCTTTCTAAAGCCAAAAAGTTGCCGTAGTTCGGCAACTTCATGGGCTTCTTTATAATCGTCCATTTCGGGGGTCTTAACAAAATCCCCTGGTTTTATCTTTCTTTCTTTTAACTCAGCAATAGTAAACGGGCCTTCAGGCTTGCCGTTTATTACCAGTATGTATTGGCTATTGGGTTGGGTTATACTATTACCGGAAGGTTGCATAATTATCAAAGCTAAACATTACGCTAAACCTTCCGGCTAAAAATTAATATTTCTGTACTTTAAAGTCAGACAAGCCGCCCTTCATGTGAATTTCGATCTTGTTTTTTGCGGCATCAAAACCAGGGGTTTGGTAGCTGTTATCATCCTTTTTATCAAAACCATCAAAAGTACTTGATGATAAACCCGAATCGGAAGTGATACGGCACGCTGCATTAGCAGGCACCTTTATTAACACTTCAGATACGCCTGTTTTAACTTCAACAACGGTTGATGCTATTGGCTGCCCTAATTTAACATGGAAGGATGCAGCACCACCATTGATGGTCAAATTTCTGATCTTATACGGCGACAGGTCAAAATCTAACTCTGTAGCGCCGGCATCAATGTTTACTTCCCACTCCGGCCTGGTATTTAGTTTTATATTGGCTGTATTGCCTTTTTTGTCACCAAAATCAAAATGGCCGCCGTTGTTCTTTTTCATGCGCAGGTTTAAAACCGGGGTTGTTCCGTCCATAGTTTTAGTATACTCATATTTGTTATAAAACTCCTTGGTGGTAGCATCAAACAAATTGCTTGTGGTATCCTGCAATTTATACACGGTACCGCCGCCGCTTACATTTAGCTTTGCAAAAGTAACCGCCGCATTAAAGGGCTCGGTAAAGGTGCTGTTGCCTTCTATTTTAACAATACCGCTGCCGCGTTGGGTAGTATCGCTGTCATCATCGTCGTCGTCATCGTTGTAATGAAAGTTGTAGTTGTCCCACGAGGACCAGTGGTTTTCTGTACGGGCAAATATCAACACGCCAAAACACAATACTACAACGCTTATTTTTACTATGGTTGCCCATACGGCTTTGTTATTGGCCAATACCAGGTTTACACCACCCATTATTAAAAACACCGGCCATAGATGCCATAGGTTGCTCCAGTGAAAATCAATCACGTTGTAATTATCTAATAAAAACAAGGTGCCTATTCCAACCAGGATAAGGCCTGGTACAATTTTTTCGTTTTTCATGACTATATAGTTGTAGGGTTATCGTTATTGTGCTCTTGTGTTTTATCTGCTTTCAGGCTATCGTCTACAGGTTCGGTTGTAGTGGTTGCTTTCCAGTCTTGTTCTTTCCATGGCTCTTTCTTTTGGCCGGTAAAAATAAGCGTTGCACCTACTGCAACTAATACTACAGGCCACAGTTTATCAAAATCCAGGTCGGGCAAAAAGTCGAACTGATCAAGCAGGAATATTGATCCTAATACGATAAGTACCACGCCGAAAACAATACCTGCACTTGATGATGATTTTTTTGGCGCAGTATACATAAATGGCTGGCCGGGTGCGTTTGGTGGCGGGATGGTATAATCTACACCGGGGGTATAACCAGGGGTATTAAAGTTTGGATTAAAACCGGGTTTGTTAAAGCCATTGCCCAGCAAAGTACTACGTTTTGGTAATACTATCCATAAAACTATATAAGGTACAAAGCCAACACCTTTAAGTATCATTGATAGTAAAAAAATTACCCGTACAATTGATACATCAATGCCAAAGTAATCGGCTAATCCTGCGCAAACGCCACCAATCATTTTGCGGTGTTCGTCTCTGTAAAGTTTCTTTTCCATTTTAGTATAGTTTAAATGTGTTTTTTTATACTTGGCCCGGTGCAGGTTTAATAATCATTTCGTCAACATTGGCACCGGCGCTCATATTATAAATGTTTACAATTGCCGATGCGATATCTTCGGGGAGCACCATTGTGTTTTTATCAACCTCAATGCCCTTCCACGAATCTGTTAATGTTGACCCCGGGATTATTGCTGTTACCTTAACATTGTGTCCCTGCATCTCGAGCCTCATTACCTTATTAAGACCTAAAAGTGCATATTTAGTTACACTATACATACCTGCCTCGGGTATAGGGTTTATAGCCGCAACAGAGCATATATTGAATATATGCCCTTCACCGACAGAAACCATACTTTTACCGAAGAAACGGTACAGTTCGTAGGCCGGCATAAGGTTAGTATCTATCTGTTTTTGGAAAGAATCTTCGCTATCGTTAAGTATAGAAACATGCTTGTACATACCCACATTATTCACAATAATACCGACGAAACCCAGCTTTTTCTCGGTGAATTCGGCAAAATTTATTACTTCGTCGCGCTTACTACAGTCGGCAATGGTGGCAGCAACCTCAATTTTGGGGTTAATGGCGCGCAGCTCTTGCTCAAATTCAAATAATTCTTTCTCATTGCGCGAACAAATTGCCAGGTTTATTCCTTGTTTAGCAAAAGCGATTGAAACAGCACGGCCAATGCCTTTGGTGGCGCCGGTAATAAGGGCGTTTTTCATATATTATGTTGTTATTAAAAGTAATTCAATTGTATCTGGCAGTAAAGCTTAAAATTAAAAATGTATTTTTAACCGAATTTAACACAAGTAATGTTTGATAGCTTAGGAAAATATATACTCTTACTGCGTTTAAGTTTTAAAAAGCCCGAAAAATTCAGTGTTTACTGGGCCGAAGTAATGCGCGAAATGGTATCCGTTGGTATTGGCTCGTTGGGTATTATCAGCATTATATCGTTATTTATTGGCGCGGCAACCACTATACAGGTAGCTTTTCAGTTATCAAGCCCATTGGTACCACGCAGTATTGCCGGCAGTATCTCGCGCGATTCAAACATCCTGGAATTTAGCCCCACCATATCGTCATTAGTATTAGCCGGCCGTATCGGCTCCAACTTTGCATCGCAAATTGGTACCATGCGTGTTACCGAGCAGATAGACGCGCTGGAAATAATGGGTGTTAATGCGCCGGGGTATCTGATATCGCCTAAGATAATAGCAAGTGTTACAATGGTGCCCATGCTGGTGGTTATATCTATCATGTTAGGCATCACAGGTGGTTATATTGCCTGCTTTGTAACCGGTGCTATATCACCTGCCGACTACATTATGGGTGTTAACGATGGCTTTGACGGACTTACCGTACGTGTGGCCTTAGTTAAGGCTACAGTATTCGGCTTTATCATCGCTTCTATATGCTCTTACCAGGGCTTTTATACATCAGGCGGTGCATTAGAGGTTGGCCAGTCGGCTACTTCGGGTGTGGTTTTTAGCTGCGTATGGATATTATTTGCTGACCTTATGATCACCAGTTTAATGTTATGATCGAAGCTAAAGATATTTATAAAACCTTTGGTGATAATGATGTGTTAAAAGGCATCACTGCTACTTTCCAAACAGGTAAAAATAACTTGATAATTGGTGGCTCGGGCTCAGGTAAAACTACCTTGCTTAAATGCATTGTGGGCCTGCACGAACCAACCAAAGGAGAAGTGTTTTTTGAGAATGAGAACTTTACAAAAATGGACTTTACCGAACGTGTGCCCATACGCACACAAATTGGTATGCTTTTTCAAAACTCGGCGCTATTCGATTCGATGACCGTAGAGGAAAATATCATGTTCCCGCTTAATCTTTTCACCCAGCAATCGCGAGCTGAAAAACTAGACCGCGCTAATTTTTGCCTGGAGAGGGTGAACCTTAAAGATAAAAACAAGCTTTACCCGGCCGAACTATCGGGTGGTATGAAAAAACGTGTAGGCATAGCCCGCGCTATATCCATGCAGCCAAAATACTTGTTTGTTGATGAACCCAACTCGGGCCTCGATCCAAAAACATCTATCCTGATAGATGAACTAATACATGAACTAACCACCGAGTATGAGATGACAACCGTTGTTGTTACCCACGATATGAATTCGGTAATGGGTATAGGCGACCATATCATATTTTTACACCAGGGGCAAAAATGGTGGGAAGGCACTAATAAAGAAATTGCTAAAACCGATAACAAAGAGCTTAACGACTTTGTATTTGCCAGCAAGTTTATGCAGGCAGCCAAGAGTAAACTTTAGTGATTAGTTGATTGGTGATTAGAGATTAGTAAAATCGTAATTCCTATATTTGTTGCCTTTATAACTAATCTCTTATTGCTAACCTCTTACCTCCACCCATGATCCAACTGCTTACCCCAACCCACTGGAAAGATTACGAGCTGATTGATTGCGGCGACTTTGAAAAACTGGAGAGGTTTGGTAATATTATACTTATACGCCCCGAGCCACAAGCCGTTTGGAGCAAAGCCCTGCCACAAGCTGAATGGCAAAAGCTGCACCATATTAAATTTAAAGGCCGCAGCGCTACCGCAGGCGATTGGGTTAAAAAGGACCAAAAAACACCCGACCGCTGGCATATCGAATACAAGAACAACGATGTTGCTATCAAATTCAGGTTAGGATTAACCTCGTTTAAGCATTTGGGCATCTTCCCGGAGCAAGCTGTAAACTGGGATTACATATCTGATAACATCAAAAGATTTAAAACACCTGCCCCTAAAGTGCTTAACCTGTTTGCTTATACAGGCGGTGCATCGTTAATTGCCAAGGCCGCCGGTGCCGATACCACACATGTAGACTCGATAAAACAAGTGGTAACCTGGGCCAACGAAAATCAGGAGTTATCGGGGCTAAAAGATATACGCTGGATGGTAGAGGACGCCCTTAAATTTGTAAAGCGCGAGGTAAAACGGGGCAAAACCTATAACGGTATCATTTTAGACCCGCCGGCCTATGGCAACGGCCCCAATGGCGAAAAATGGAAGCTGGAAGATAACATCAACGAAATGATGAACGATGTAATGCAACTACTCGACCCCGAGGAGCATTTTCTGATATTAAACACTTATTCACTGGGCTTTTCATCGGTTATTATCGAAAATTTGATCAAACAGGCCTATCCAAAAGTAGAGAATTTAGAGATAGGCGAACTATACCTGCAAGCTACCGCAGGGCCTAAGTTACCCCTTGGTGTGTTTGGAAAGTTTTATAAAAATAAAAGCTGATTATTGCCCCCTGTTTATATCTTTACAAGCATTATATTTAACCATATATATTAAAATTTACATAAACTGATAATACATCACACCCACGCCACACCACGCACTTCTATGAAATTTAAAAAAGCATTATTCCCGGTCCTTGTTATATTAATGGCAGTAGCGGTATTTACCGGTTGCAGCCAAAGCGGTAATAAAACCGCTGATAAAAAACCCGGCGACACCACTTCGACAGCAAAAGCTGAGGACGCGCCAGATACCTTAAGCGTAAAAAAATCAGACTACCCACCAACAGATAAAGCCCTGTACGACTCGTTACTAAAATTTAATGCGCATGGGGATACCACCGGCAGATGGCCTGTTAAAAACACCCCATACCCTTTAGGCGGGGCTATATTGCCTTACAAACGTGTGGTTGCATTTTATGGTAACCTATACTCTAAAAAGATGGGTATACTGGGCGAATTGCCGCCAAACGAAATGCTTGCCAAGCTAAAAAGCGAAGTCAAGCATTGGGAAAAAGCCGACCCTAAAACCCCGGTACAACCAGCCTTGCATTACATTGCTGTTGTTGCCCAGGGCGATGGTGGTAAAGATGGCAAATATCGTTACCGTATGCCGTTTAAACAGATAGACAGCGTATTGGTATTAGCCAAAAAAGCCCATGCCATTGTGTTTTTAGATGTACAGGTGGCCTTAAGTAACATACGTGCCGAATTGCCGCTTTTCGAGAAATACTTAGAGATGCCACAGGTACACTTCGGTATGGACCCTGAGTTTTCTATGAAGGATGGTACCAAACCAGGTAAAAAAATTGGCACTTACGATGCTGACGATATTAACTTTGTAAGTAACTACCTGGCTGGTATTGTTAAAAAGAATGGTTTGCCGCCAAAGATATTAGTGGTTCACCGCTTTACCAAGAAGATGGTAACCAACTACAAAAACATCAAACTACACCCAGAAGTACAGGTGGTAATGGATATGGATGGCTGGGGCGAACCCGACCTGAAGACCGGAACCTACCGCTACTTTATAAACCAGGAGCCGGTACAATTTACAGGCTTTAAGCTGTTTTATAAAAACGATATCAAAAAGGCACCACACCACATGCTAACACCCGAAGAAGTCTTATCACGCTATAAGCCTTACCCTATTTATATACAATACCAGTAATTTTAAGGTAAAAGCCTTAAGTTTAAAGTCTCAAGTCCCCTGCCAATTAGTTGGGGATTTGGGGCTTTTTTAATTCAATTATAACAATGATCAAATGGGGTATTATAGGTTGCGGGCGTATAGCGCATAGGTTTATGCAGGGTTTGCAAGCCTTGCCTGGTAACGTGCTTACAGCCTCGTGGTCGCGCAGGGCCGAGACGGTGGATGCTTTTACTGCCCAATATGGCGGCGCGGCCTGTAGCAGCGTTAACGAGCTGCTAAACAGCGATATTGACGCCGTATACATTGCCACCCTACCCGATAGCCACGCCGCGTACAGCATACAGGCCCTTAACGCCGGCAAGCATGTACTTTGCGAGAAACCCGCCACTATTAACCTGCTACAGTTAAACGAGGTACTGGCCGTAGCCAAAGCCAGCGGACTGCTTTTTATGGAGGGTATGAAACCACCCTTTTACCCCTTGTATACCAAACTGAAGGACTACCTACAACACGACCCTATTGGCCCTGTGGGTTACGTAAGGGCGGGATCCTCGGTAGCGGATATAAGCCGCGACCACCCCAACTTTAGCTACGAACTGGCCGGCGGCAGCCTGATGGGCATAGGCATATACGAGGCCTTTTTAGCTATAGACTGGTTGGGCGAGACCCTTGATGTGCAAACCATGGCCAGGTTTAGCGGCATGCCTATTGACATGTTCGCGGTGTTTCAAACCTTGCATACGGGTGGGTATGCGCAGCTTTATGCCGGGTTTGACCTGCATGGCAAGGGCGATGCTTTAATATGCGGCACACTGGGACATATTACCATACACAAAAACTGGTGGAACCCCGCCAAAGCCACTATTAGCTACTTAGATGGCCGTACCGTAGTGTTAGATGAGCCCTTTACCGCCGGGGGCCTCAACTACGAGATAGCCCATTTTTGCGATCTTATTAAAACGGGGCAGACGGAAAGCCCCATCATTACGCACCAACTATCTCGGCAGATGATAGGGATGATAGACGAGACCCGCAGGCAAATAGGGCTGAAATTTATTGGCGAGTAGCCTCATTCGTTCCCCTGTGTGATTTTTTGTTTTTTATTGCTTTATTTTTGAGACGCTGCTTAGCGGTTTTCCATTTTTTTGTTGTGCCCTGGTTTACTAATATAAAATTTAAAACCATATATCCTAACCATCATTTTGGTTTTTGAATTTGCCAGGGTATTGGCCGCCTAAAAAGTTAGTGACAAAACGGTGTCACGAAATGTTTTAATATTTATGTCGAAATTTGTAATGGAGGTACGGGTAAAACAAAAAGAGACGCGAAGTATCGCGTCTCTACATTATATCATAAATTCGAAATACCTTAATGGATGCCCCTGAATATACGGCTCCAGCGTATTTTGCCAAGGAAGGATGCGTTATCGTCCCAGCTCATCCAGATGAACAGGGCCTTGCCTACTATGTGGTCTTCGGGTACAAAGCCCCAGTAGCGCGAGTCGGCCGAGTCGTGGCGGTTATCGCCCATCATCCAGTAATAGTTCATTTTAAAGGTGTAGCTATCGGCTTTTTTGCCGTTTATCAGCACTTCGCCGTTCACTATCTGTAGCTTGTTGCCCTCGTAAACCTCAATGGCGCGGCCATAAACAGGCAGGGTTAGGCTATCCAGTTTTACCGTCCAGCCTTTTTTAGGGATAATGATAGGACCATAGTTATCTACGTTCCAGTCAAAATCCTTGTTTTTGGGGTCTAACTTATATTTTGGGTAAGCCGCCGGGAAAACCGGGTTAAACGGATCGGCAACACCGGGTGCTTTGGTATTAGGGGTGATAGATTTTACGTTAGAGTAGCCTTTTAAAGCTGCCGCGGCAGCCTTGGTCATCGTTGGCGATGCTACGTTGTCGTAGTTAGATACTTCAAGGTCCTGCAGTATTTGGGGGTTAACTTCCATGCCATTGGTAACAATGCTGTAATCGGTTTGCTCGCCGGGTGGGTTTGGCGCGGCTTTACCGTTGATATAGACTTGCGCGTTTATTAAACGCAGGGTATCACCGGGGGCACCCTGGCAGCGTTTTATATAATTTTCGCGTTTATCAACAGGGCGGTAAAAAGGCGAATCGGCTTCCATTGGGTAGTTAAACACTACTACATCGCCCTTTTTAACTTCGCTTAAACCGGGTAGGCGGTAGTAAGGCAGCTCCCATCCGTCCCAATATGCCTTGGTATTTATAAGCGGCATGGTATGGTGCGCAAACGGGAAGGCAATAGGTGTCATGGGGGTGCGGGCACCGTAGTTTACCTTGCTTACAAACAAAAAGTCGCCTACTAAAAGCGAGCGTTCCATTGATGGTGTAGGTATGGTATAAGCTTCGATAAATAAGGTGCGTATAAGCGTAGCGGCAATAACAGCAAAAATAATGGCATCGGCCCACTCGCGGCCCGCGCTTTTCTTTTTGCTTTTGTCTTTATCCTTCTTGGTCCAGAATTTCCAGTTCATTAGTTATTTAATATTATGTATTACTTATTAAAATCAAACATATCTTCAACAGAATAAAAGCCTTTTCTATCCTTTATCCATTCGGCAGCCAGTACCGCGCCCAAGGCAAAACCATTACGGTTATGCGCAGTGTGCTTAAACTCGATGGTATCTACCTCGCTGTCGTATATCACGGTATGGGTGCCGGGCACGCTATCAATACGGTGCGATTCTATCAACAACTGGTTGGCGGCCAGGTTGTCATCTGCCACGGCATCGCCGCTTAAAACGTTTACCCAATCTTTTTTACTATCCAGGTTATCAATAATGCCCTCGGCAATGGTAATAGCCGTACCGCTTGGCGAATCGAGCTTTTGGGTATGATGAATTTCTTCTACCTGTACATCGTAATAAGGGTAGTTGTTCATCAGTTTGGCCAATATACGGTTTACATGAAAAAATATGTTTACCCCAACACTAAAGTTGGTAGCGTATATAAACGAGCTTTTGCCGTATTCGCATTGTTCTTTTATCTGCGCCAGCTCGTGGTGCCAGCCGGTAGTGCCCACCACTACAGGTACGCCTGCCTTAAAGCAGCTTTCAATGTTACCCAAAACGGTTGATGGGGTGCTAAATTCAATGGCTACATCGGCCTTTTGCAGGTTTTCGGTAGTCAGCTCCTCCAGGTTGCTGTAATCTATCTTTAAAACAATTTCGTGTTTGCGGTCGTGGGCTATCTTTTCGATGATCTTACCCATTTTGCCGTACCCTAATAATGCGATCTTCATTAAAATATTATAAGCTACGCGGTTAATTAAAGTGTAAAGGTAATTTTTATAGCCGGAATAAATGCACTGCTAAAATTTGCAGCATACATGGGCTGGCCTATAAGGCCGGGAGTAACTTTAAACGACAGGTTATCATCAACAGTATACGCATTAATAAACTTGGCATCAATGTAGGCATCAATGGCTTGTATGCCCCAAAAGCCAATTACACCCAGCATACCTAAAGTGCGGTTGCGCAGGTACCCGTCTGATGCATCGGCAAGGGCCTGGTAACCCACTCCGTTATATTTTTCGTATTCGGCCTTATACTTTATATAATCGTTATAATACAAGCCACCTTTTACCGGCACATTCCCTGTTTTAACAATGCGGGCCAGGGCCAAAAATTCTTTATAGTACTGTTGGTTATACACAATAACCCAGGCCAACGAGCCAAGGCCGGCATAAACAAGCGGCACTTTCCAATATTTGCGGTTATAAACCTGCCCCCAGCCGGGTATCATTAACGACCGCTTTACGGCAAGGCTGGGTATATGCGTACTATCGGGGTGGTATTGCTTTTCCTTTTTTGCAGGCGGGGCAAATGTTTTGGGCATGGTAACCGGCGCGGGGTTAACCTTTTTGGTAATAACCGTATCTTTTTTTAAGCTATCGGGTGTTTGCGCCAGGGTAATGGCAGCAAAACTTAATAAAAATACGGTTAAAAAGGCTTTAAGCATGTTTACCAATCCAGCATTTCCAGTATACGGCCCAGATCATCTTCTGATAGGAACGGAATTTCTATTGATCCATTGCCTTGCGCGCCAACTTTAAGCTTTACCCTGGTGCTAAATTTTGATTGCAGGTCGTCCTGAATTTTTTGCAGCTGAAAAGACAGCGTTTCGGGCTGTTTGCCTTCCTTTTTTTGTGGGGCACGCTGTATATCTCTAACCAGTTCCTCTACCTTACGTACAGACAGGCCCTGCTTAACTATTTGCTGATGGATGTATAGCTGCGTAGCGGGGTCGTCAACGGCCAATAGCGCCTTGGCATGGCCCATGCTAATTTCGCCATCGCGCAGGGATACCTGTATAGTTGGCGGCAATTTTAACAACCTTAAGTAGTTGGTAACGGTCGATCTGTTTTTGCTTACGCGATCGCCCAGTTCTTCCTGTTTAAGACTTAGCTCCTCAATCATCCGCTGAAAGCTTAGGGCTACCTCAATAGCGTTCAGATCTTCGCGCTGTATGTTCTCTATAAGGGCCATTTCCAGCATTTGCTGGTCGTTGGCGCTGCGCACATAAGCCGGTATTTGCGTAAGTCCGGCCAGTTTTGAGGCACGCAGCCTGCGTTCGCCCGATATTAACTGGTACGAGTGGGCGTTTACGCGCCTTACTGTAATAGGCTGTATAAGGCCCTGCAGTTTAATAGAGGCCGATAGATCGGCCAATGCCTGCTCATCAAATTCGGTACGCGGCTGAAAAGGGTTTACCTCTATCTCGCTTATCTGTATCTCGTTTACCGATCCTAAGCTATCCAACTCCGATACCTGGCTGGCCTTAGTACTGGTATTACTGTATTTATTAGGGTTTACGCTGGCCGAATCATTTAACAAGGCGCTTAACCCTTTGCCGAGTGCGTTTCTTTTTTCTGTACTCATAATAGGTTAAACTGTTTCGGTAGTGGCCAAAGCTTCATCTTTAACCAGGCCGTTTTTGCGTACAATTTCGCGGGCCAGGTTAAGGTAATTTACCGCGCCCTTGCAATTGGCATCGTGCATAATTACCGATACGCCAAAGCTTGGCGCTTCGCTTAAGCGGGTGTTGCGTTGTATAATGGTATCAAACACCATGTCTTCAAAATGCGTGCGCACCTCGTCAACCACCTGGTTAGATAGTCTTAGCCTTACATCGTACATGGTTAACAATATCCCCTCAATTTGCAGGGCGGTATTTAAACGCGATTGTACAATTTTAATAGTGTTTAACAATTTGCCCAATCCCTCTAACGCAAAATACTCGCATTGTACGGGTATGATAACCGAGTCGGCAGCGGTAAGGGCGTTTATGGTAATTAAACCCAACGATGGCGAGCAATCTATTATAATAAAATCGTACTCATCGCGTATGCTTTCTAAAACGGCTTTCATTTTATACTCGCGGTTGGGCAGGTTTATCATTTCTATCTCGGCCCCTACCAGGTCAATATGCGCGGGTAGCAGGTCAAGGTTTGGGGTATCTGTTTTCTGGATAGCATCATGGGGGTTAATATCGTTGATGATACACTCGTATATGCTATTTTTTATGTTGCGCGGGTCGAAACCAATGCCCGAAGTTGAGTTGGCCTGCGGGTCGGCATCTACCAGTAAAGTTCTGTATTCCAATACGGCTAAGCTTGCAGCCAGGTTAATTGATGATGTAGTTTTTCCGACGCCACCCTTTTGATTGGCTAAAGCAATAATTTTACTCATTCTATATCTCCAAAAATTTTTATCTGCGGTTTATTGTAACGAAAAACCAAAGCATTAATTTTTATGTTTGTAGTGTTTTTCTGTCCGCCGCTAAAGATACGGATTTTAATAATTCCGAAATCCACAGTAAACGGCAACTTACAAACAAAATATTGAAGGATTGAGGGATTGAATTAGCGAATTATTGATTTAATGAATTATTGATTTGTTTTGATATACATTTCAAAAGTTTAGTTTAATAAAAAACTCAATAATTCAATCCTTCTATAATTAATTCAATAACTCCATCATTCAATAATTCAATAATTAACATGGTCACTATCATAGCATCTACTAACCGCCCCGGCAGTTCCACCTTAAAAGTGGCCCAGTATTATCAAAACCGGATGGCGCAAAAAGGCCAGCAAAGTACGCTGCTATCTTTAGCCGGGCTCCCTCCCAACCTGATACAAACCGACCTGTACGGCAAACGCAGCCCCGAATTTGAAAAGATACAGGAGCTGATAACCGCTACCCAAAAGTTTATATTTATAATACCCGAGTACAATGGCAGTTTCCCGGGGGTGCTGAAGGTTTTTATTGACGCTTGCAGCTTCCCCGAAAGCTTTTACGATAAAAAAGCCGCGCTGGTGGGTATATCATCGGGCAAATACGGCAACATCCGCGGCATAGACCACTTTACCGGGGTTTGCCACTACTTACACCTTAATGTAATGGCGCTAAAAATACACATCCCCAACATACGTAAAGAGGTAGATGTAGCCGGTGCCCTAACCGCCGAAGATACCCTGCGATACACTGATGAACAGATAGATAAGTTCATAAAGTTTTAGGTTATCCCCTATTCAATAATATTTATTTATCTTCACCCATACTATTTAATACTATTTGATGAAACCTTTACGCTTATTGGCGGCAATGTTGCTGTTGCCATTGCTGTCGATAGCACAAAGCAACTTTAAACCCGGCTACGTGGTTACCCTAAAAGGCGATACCATACAAGGCTTTTTTGACTACAGGGGATGGGATAGTAACCCCCGGAAAGTAAAATTTAAAACCGACCTTAATGCTGCTGTACAGGAATTAACCCCTGCCAATACCTTGTATTTTGATATAAACGGACTGGAGGCTTATCAGCATTATGAAGGCCCTATAACACTTGATTGGATGCCGAAAACAGGGTAGGCAACGAAAGGGACAGCACCTTTAGGATGGACACCGTATTTGTAAGGGTATTGCAAAGAGGCGAAAAAATGACCCTTTACTCCTACTCGGACCATATAAAAGATCGTTTTTACTACACGGAAAAAAACAGCGAAACCCCAAAAGAATTAGGTTATCGCGTTTATTACGATAGCAATAAGGTAAACATGTTTAGGGGCCGTACGGTTAACGAAAATACCTACATGAAACAGTTGTATGACCTTGCTTTTAAATACAATGTACTAACCGACAGGCTTCAAAAGATGATTGAAGAATCGGGGTATGAAAAGCGCTATATTTGACATAGTAAGCCGCATAAACGGCCTGGGTAAAAAGAAAAAATAACCCGCAAAACTTTTATTTATACCAGCCTAAACCCAATTTATGAAAAAACTTTACAAACTGTTATTAGCAGTATTGCTGCTCCCTGCCATTGCCTTTGCGCAAAGTAATTTTAAACCTGGTTATATAGTAACTTTAAAGGGCGATACCATTCGTGGGATGGTTGACTACCAGGAATGGGATAACAACCCCGGTGCAATTAACTTTAAGACAGCCGATGCAAAAATCAACAAGTATACACCGGCTACTATCAGCTATTTTAGTATTGATAACCGCGAAGAGTATCAAAAATATACCGGCCCTATTAGTCGCGATGAGACGTATGAGAATCGTGTGCTTGCAGGCAGGGATACCAGTTTTTTTGTGGGCGATGTTTTTTTAAAGGTTTTACAAAAAGGTAAAACCATAAATTTTTATGAATATACCGACGCTATAAAGTCACGCTTTTTTTATAACGACCATAGTGATAATACCTACCACGAATTAGTATACCGCGTATACTATAACCCCGATGTGGTAGACCGCTTTAAAGGCCGCACCGTTAACGAAAACACTTATCTGCAACAATTAACCTCAATTGCATTAAAGGCCGGCGTAATGGACGATAAGTTGCAAAGCATGATGGAAGATGCTAATTACAATAAAATTGTGTTGCTTAAAATAGCGAGCAAAATGAACGGATTAAGCAATGCAGACCTGCGAAAAAAAATAAATAGCGATGATGCATCCAACTTTGACGTTTATGCTGGTGTTGCTGCAAGTATATCAAAAATAACACCCGTTGACTTGTACCTGGCTAATGGCGGTAAACCCTATTCATCTGTTTTACCAAAAGCGTTGGTAGGCTTTAATGTTTATGCTAACCCTAACACCCGCCGCGTTGTGGTTACATTAGAACTTAGTGTAACACTGGGTAAATACGAATCGATATATGACAATAAGATATATCCTTACAAAGGCATACATTATGGCTACAATCAGGTAATAGTATCGGCAACGCCGCAGGTTTCATATAACTTTTACAATGCCGATAACTTTAAAGTTTTTGCAACCTTTGGTTTCGATATAAGTCATTACAGCTATACAAACCACATATACGAGGAGCAAGATGGTTCGGAAGCCAACTATGGGCGCAACCCATTTCAGTTTTATCAATTTATAAACTCACCGGCTTATAAGCTTGGCGTTTTGGTTAATAAACGTGTACAGGTATATGCCTATCATGTTCAAGGGGGCTATATAAATTATGATAGCTCATTTGATCAAAAGCAAAGCACTTACCAAATAGGTTTAAATTATATTTTAGGCAAGCAAAAGTAACTACCTCACCAGCATTACCCAACCCGATCTTTTTGGGGTGTCGTTCTTCAGGTCGATAACGTAATAATATACCCCTACGGGTAACTGCCTGCCCTGGAATATACCATTCCAGGGTTTTGCATATCCCGTGGTGTGGTAAACTTCGCTGCCGCTGCGGGTGTACACAGTAAGTACACTTTCGGGATAGGTGCTTAGCTGATCAATATTCCACAGGTCGTTAATACCATCGTTATTTGGCGAGAAGGTGTTAGGAATGGTTATTTTTTTAAACACCCGCACAAAAACATCATCCGTTACCACACCGCAATTATCCTGCGACTCTACATGCAGCGTATACGTGGTGTTCTCTACCGGGCTTACCGTTGGTGTAGGTGTAAGCGCGTTGGCGATGTGGCCATCAGGTGTCCAGTAAAATTTAACATTATCACCCGAAACGGTGCCGTTGAGTTGTATGCTTTCGCCCTCTTGTATGCTCACATCGGCCCCGGCATCGGCATGGGGCCTTTTTATCACCACTACCGTTACCGTGTAGCTTTCGTCGGTGCAGGCGCCGTTATCTATCTTCAAATGGTAGGTGGTGGTTTCGGCGGGCTTGGCTATAGGGTTGGGTATATCGTCGTGGTCAAGGCCGGTAGCGGGTGTCCATTTATATGTATAATTGGCACCTCCGGTAGCTGTTAAGGGGGTCTCGTCGCCTTCGCATATAACACCGCCCCCACTAACCGTAGCTTGCACCTTTGGCAATACCGTAACTGTTGTTGATGCTACCGTAGAGCAGCCTTTGTCGGACGTTACGGTTACTGTATATACCCCATTAAAACTGGTATTGGCACTTGGGCTTACAAGCGGCGAATTATCTGTTGAGGTATATCCGTTGGGGCCAGTCCATCTGTAAGTAGCCCCACCTGTAGCACTTAGCCTCAGCTCCTGCCCAAAACAAACAGTAGTTGTAGCCGCCACGTTGGCAACCGGCAGCTTGTTCACATTTATAGTAAGCGGTGCCGAGTATATGCGGCAATTGATAGATGCACCGGCCTCTAAAACGCCCAGGCGGTATTGGTATATACCCGCTGTTGCATTGGGCAATGCTACATTTAGCGATGTGGTGGTACCGTTGGCGGCATCTTTCCAAAGCTTTGCTACATCATCATAATATTGCCACTGGTAAACCGGGTTGATGTACCCCACCTGCGAACCTTTTAAAGTGTAATTGCCATTCTCGTGCTCGCATTGGTCTTTTGTTTTGGTACCGCCCAGTACGCCAAAACCGGTGGTAATAATTGGCCCGCATGGCCTAAAGGTAATATCATCTAACACCAGGTCGTTTCCGTTACCGCCGGGCGCGTTATTTATCATTTTTACGATAATATCCTCGCCGGTAGCAGGCGTGGTAAATAATGTGCCATATTGATGAAATGTAGCCACCTCCTCAGACGGTATATCGCCTGTTGGATAAGTTTTAAGCACTCTCCCGCTTACTGTTTCAATACTAAAAGTGATATTAGGCTTAATTTCGGGCCTGTTTACCCCGCGTATCAGGTTTAATATCCAGGCTGCAAACTCATAGGTGGTATTAGGGCACAATACCTGGCCGCTGGCTTTTTGTGTATAAAACACTCCGGGGGCATACGATGAATTAACCACCATCATGTAGCCATTTTTATCACCTGTATGGTCGTGTGGTACTATATCCCAGGCGTTAAAACAGGTGCCTATGCCGGTTTCAATAGTGTAAAAGCCGTCCCCCGGGCACGATTGCGATGTATAGGTATAATTGGTTACCGTGCCGGGTAAAGCGGGCCCGGTGCCAAAGGTTGATCCGGCCCCAAAGGTTTCATTTATTACCGGGTCGCCCAGGCTGCCGTTACAGGTTTGCGCCCTGGTTTGCAGCGTAACCAACAGTATAATTGCCGATAATAGAATTTTAAAACTGACCGACCGGGTAAATGGCATTATAGCTGTGTAACTTTAATTTCAAAAATATACTTTTTTAGCGATGTTGCATCGCTTTGCAGGTGATATATAAGTAATTACCTACGCCAATAAAACAAAAATAAACCGCGCCAGGTTGCTATATTTAATACCGCCTATGAAATACCAGTTATTGTACTTAGCCGCTTGTTTATTTATTATTACAGCCTGCAAGCAAAAGAAAGCCGATCTGACTAAAGCCTACAGGTTAAATACCGATGTACAACAACAGGTAAACCTGCCGGCGCCGTATCAAACAAAATCTGCACGTAACTATTGCAAGGTAATTGGCTGGCCCAAGGGTAAAACCCCCGTTGCACCACAAGGCTTTACTGTAAGCCTATTTGGCGACGGTTTAAATAATCCGCGCAATATTTATATAGCGCCTAACGGCGACATATTAGTAGCCGAAGCTAACACCGAATTAAAGGGTATTAAAAAAATAGGTGCTACTATTATAGGCGCGGCTGCTTCGCAAAATTTAGGTAAAAGCGCCAACCGTATTACCCTTTTTAGGGATGCCGACGGCGATGGCGTACCTGAAAAGAAACAAACCTTTTTAAGTAACCTGAACCAGCCGTATGGTATGCTGATATTAGGCAATGCCTTTTATGTAGCCAATACCGATGGCTTATGGAAATATGATTATTTACCAGGCCAAACCCGCATTACCACACCCGGTAAAATGATACTGGCACTACCTGCGGGTGGCTACAATAACCACTGGACACGCAACTTACGTGTAAACGCCACCGGCACAAAAATATTTGTATCGGTAGGCTCGGGTACAAACGTGGCAGATCATGGAATGGAAAACGAGGTACGCCGTGCTGATATTTTAGAAATTAACCCCGATGGCACCGGCGAGCGCGTATATGCAAGCGGCTTGCGCAACCCTGCCGGTATAGATGTGCAGCCCGGCACAGGCGTTTTATACACCGTTGTAAACGAACGCGATGACCTTGGCGACGAACTGGTGCCCGATTACCTGACCAGCGTTAAAGAAAATGGTTTTTACGGCTGGCCCTGGGCCTATTTTGGCAAGCACGAAGACCCGCGCCTAAAGGTAAAACGCCCGGATATGGTAGCCAAAACCATTACGCCTGATTTTGCATTAGGCGCGCATACGGCATCATTAGGATTAGCATTTTATACCGGCAAAAACTTCCCGCAGCAATATATTAATGGTGCTTTTATTGGCCAGCACGGCTCGTGGAACCGGTCGGTATTGTCGGGTTATAAGGTAACTTTCCTGCCTTTCAGTAATAATAAACCGGCCAATAAGATGGTCGATTTTTTAACCGGCTTTATTGCTGATAGCGCCAAGCAAGAGGTTTATGGCCGCCCGGTTGGTGTTGCAGTTGCCAAAGACGGCTCATTATTAGTGGCAGATGATTCGGGTAATAAAATATGGCGGGTTAGGGCAAAGTAGCTAAACAAATATTACTTTTTGCAGCAGCTGTTTTGCAAGGGCTATTTTGTTAGCTTAGCTTTGTATGATGACCCGCACACTGCCCACCCTGTTATTAGCTTTGTTTAGCGCCAGCCTATCGGCACAAAACAAGCCGGCAAGCCAGCCCGATACCACAAAGCAATTACAGCCCGTTACCGTTAAAGCCTATTTATCTACACAGCCTGTGCTTAGTGTGCCTGCATCGGTAAGTGTATTAGGCGCAGCACAATTAAAAATACAACCCGATATTTCTTTTGTTACCGCGTTAAATACCGTACCGGGCGTCAGGGCCGAAGAGCGTTCGCCGGGCAGTTACCGCTTGTCTATTAGGGGTAGTTTACTGCGCTCGCCATTTGGGGTAAGGGATGTAAAGATATATTTTGACGAGATACCGCTAACCGATGCAGGCGGCAATACTTATCTAAACGCTATCGACATTGGCAACATCCGCAATATCGAGATATTAAAAGGCCCCGATGGTAGCCTGTTTGGTGCCAATTCTGGCGGGGTGGTATTAATAAGCCCTGTAGTGGGTGGGCGTACAGATAGTAATTACCTTTCGCTGGGTGTAAATGGAGGCTCGTATGGGTTGTTTCATCAAAAGGCATCGCTACAGCAAAGCGGCAGCAACTACCGCTTCAACCTCGATCAGTCGTACCAAAACTACGATGGCTACCGTCAAAACAGCCGCATGCACCGCATTTACCTAAATGCCAATAATAGCTGGTTTTACGGTAAACATAACGAGCTGAAAGCGCTTGCACTTTATTCCGACCTGGATTACCAAACACCCGGCGGCCTAACTATCGACCAATACAACGCCGACCCAACTCAGGCCCGCCCCGCAACTAAATTTGTACCAGGGGCTATCGATCAAAAAATACGCATCAACACTAAAATGCTGTTGGGCGGGCTGGTAAACGAGGCCCACCTAACCGACCGTATACGCAGTGTACTGGCTGTATTTGGCAACCATGTTGATTTTGAAAACCCCTTCATTACTAATTATGAGCAGCGCAACGAAACTACATTTGGCGCGCGCACTTATTTTGAACTCGCCGGCATCCCGCAGGAAAACCTCAACTGGAAACTTAATTTAGGGCTGGAATGGGAACAAACCAATTCGCTCATCAGCAACTATGGCAACAACAAAGGTGTTAGGGATACCACCCAAAAAATAGACCGCATAAACAGCAACCAGCATTTCTTTTTTGTACGCTATGCGGCCGATATTTATAAACGCCTGCATGCCGAGGCTGCCGTAAGCTTAAATTATTATGGTTACAAGTTTCGTAATGTGTACCCACTTAACGAGGCTACCGCCACTAACCGCGATTTTAGTGCCGAGCTAATGCCGCGTTTAGCTTTGTCGTACCAAATTCTGAATGATTTTATATGGCGCGCATCGGTTAGTCGTGGCTACTCTACCCCTACTACTGCCGAGGTGAGGCCAACCAGCAATATTGTAAATACTGCTTTACAGGCACAGTTTGGCTGGAACTATGAAACCGGCCTGCGTTTGCGTAACAGCGACGAAACCATGCTTTTGGATGCGTCGGTATTTTATTACCGCCTGGATAATTCCATCGTTCGCCGATTAAACCCCGATGAAACAGAATATTACATCAACTCGGGCGGTACCAACCAAAAAGGACTGGAATTGGCCTTTACCGACTGGCTCATCCGCCAAAATACCGAACATTTTATACGCGGGTTGCAGTTTAACACGTCGCTAACGCTAAGTCGTTTTAACTTTAGGGATTACAATGTGGCGGGCACCAGCTACTCGGGCAATAAACTAACCGGCGTACCGCGCGAAGTGATGGTGTCATCGTTGATAGTGGCATTACCAAAGTATTTTTCGGTATTTGTGCAGCATAACTATACCTCCAACATTCCGCTTAACGATGCCAACACCGTTTACGCGGCTAAGTATCATTTAATGCAGGCTAAAGCCAGCTGGGGGCACAAACTGGGCCTTAAAACAAGGCTGGAGCTTTATGCAGGATCAGACAACCTGCTTAATCAAAAATACAGCCTCGGCAACGATCTGAACGCTATAGGCAACCGCTATTTTAACGCAGCGCCATTACGCAGCTACTTTTTTGGCGTGAATTTGGGCTTGTAAATATTACTTATCAAACCAATTTGTCATTGAGGAGCGCCGGCGCGATGCGGCAATAATATCCTATTACTGCGCTATGGTCGCTTTCGCTTCGCTATCGGCAACGTTACCGCCGCGGCCCTTTACATCAAACGCCCTGAATTTTACTGGCCCTGTGGCTTCAACCGGTGCACGGTAAACAGGGCTGCTTGCTGTAGGCTCGCTGCCATCAGTAGTGTAGCGTACAGTTAAACCGGGATATTGAATATTGCTAAAGTATTTGCCATCCTGGTAAATAACGCCCGGTTTGGGTATACGGTAATGGAAACCGCCGGTGTAATACGCCAAACGCGGCAGTTCGCGCTTACCTAAAATATTCAGGAACTTGCTCCAATCCGCATCGTATAATAGCTGACTTTTAGCGGCATCCTTTTCGGTAGCCCATGCCGGGTCCGGCGACCACGCCCGCTCGGCTAATGCCAGCAGTTTAGGGAATATCATATACTCCATGCGCTCGCCGCCCTTAACCGTTTCGGCCCAAAGGGCACCTTGCAGGCCAAGTATATTGCTTTTACCATAGTCGGTTAAACGCTGCTTGCCTATAAACAGGTTGCGGTTTACAGGCTGCCCATTTTTATCTACATCGGCGTTTTTAAAATAATCGTAAGGGATAAAAGAGAAGAATTTATCTATACCCAGGTAAGTGCCCCAGTAATAGCCCGGCTCGTCGTACGATTTATCGTTGGCCATATCAAAATACAGGTTGGTTACACAGGTAAGCACTACTTTATAGCCGCCATTTGCCAGCTTGTAGGCCAGGTCTTCCTGCCCATCGCCCAATACATTGTTCCAAACATCAACGCGCATATCGTCATTTAAAAACTGCGGATTTACCACGTAGGTCGGTTTACCGTCTAAATTAGTTTTGCGCAGGGCCATCTCTTCCCAGCCCGATAATACCAGGTTCTTCTTTTTTAAAATATCGTTTACCCTGCCATAAAAATAATACCACAGGTCGTTTGTACTTTTTATTTCGGGGTGGCTTACCTGCAGGGCCAAAAATGCAGGTGATTTCTCCCAAACATGCGCGGGGACTTCATCGCCACCAAAATGTATGGTTTGCAGGGGTGCATTTGCTTCTTTATACATGGCAACCAAATCGTCAACTACAGTCTCTACATAGTTATAGGTTGATGGCAGCGCTACATCTATCACATTATCGTTCCAATACTGTACCGAGCGGTAATCCGATTTGTCATTCATATCGCGCAGCAAATTGCGTTCGGCACCAGCTTTGTCGCCTGCAGCCATTAAACGCTCGTAACGGGCATCCATAGCCTTGATAGAGGCACGCGCATGGCCGGGAGATTCTATCTCGGGAATAACGGTGATGTGGCGCTCGGTGGCGTATTTTAAAATCTCGATGTAATCGGCCTTGGTGTAATAGCCGCTACCCGCTGTATTGGTAAAATCGGGGCCCGAACCATGTGAGGCAGGTAAAAAGCCCTTACTATCCAATGTGTGGCCGCGTTTAGAGCCTACGCCAGTTAACTCCGGCAGGGATGGTATTTCTATCCTCCAGCCTTCATCATCCGTTAAATGCAGGTGCAGTACGTTTAATTTGTACAGAGCCATCCCGGTGATCAGTTTAAGCACTTCGCTTTTTTGCTGAAAGTTGCGGGCTACATCCAGCATTACGGCGCGGTGCGCAAAGCGGGGCTCGTCTTTAACGGTTACACAAGGTATCTCTATCGCCGACGGCGTTTTGGCCAGCGCAATTGCAGGTATCAGTGTTTTTAATGATTGGATGCCATAAAATATACCGGCGGTTGTGGCCGCTGTTATTTTAATTTGCGAAGGGGTTACGGTTAAGGTGTATGCCTCGGCACCTAAACTCGCATCTTTAGCCAATAGTATCATTTTGCCTGATGCATTGCCCGCGCCGCTTATCTTTTTACCAAATATGCTTTCCAGGTCCTTAATTAAGCCATTGGTTTCTTTATTAAATTCCGGCTCATAGGTTATGCGTATGGCGGTGGTTAAATTAAAAAATCCTGTACTCTCGGTATAAGCGGCCGGTGTAGGGAATACCTTTTGCAAAGTGGCGGCAGGGATATCCTGTATGGTTTTATTTTGATTATATATTACCTCGGGCGTAACCAAGCCCTGATAAGTAGGTTTGTATGGTTTAATGGTAAAATCGCCCGGCAGGTAGCCTTTGTTAGGTTCGGCATCCCATACAATGTAGGGGCCTTCAATGGCATCGGTAAAATTCACTACGGTAGATTCGCACAGGTAATCAATACGCCCGCTTTCGCCGGGCTTTACGGCAGTAAATTTGGTATTGGGTGTTATACTGTATAAGTCGCCGTTTATTTGCTCTACTTTGGCGTTACCGCTAACAGCATCAACCACAAAATTGCGCGATGAGTTAAAATATATCTTCCAGCCGGTAGATGGCAGCGTTTCTTTACCCTTATTGGTTATCACCAACGCGGTTAGTGCCTGGCCCTTGTTTTGGTAATTATTATCAACTACTTCCCAACTGATGTACAGATCGTGTGCATTTGGTTTGGGTGCATTGGCCATTGTATTAAAAGTAACAATCGCTACAAGCGCAAGGGTAAGTAAATAACGCATTAGAATTATATTTAGGTTTTTTGAAACGTAAATATAATATTTAAGATGTGTAAATACTTTTTAAAATATTTATTAAAGTGAAAACTTTATCCAGGCATCACCCTCGTAGCCAAAATTGAATTGTTTTGGATTGATGATCTCGGCCAAAATCTCAAGAGACTCGACCATAACCTCGCCATTCTGGTGGAAATATCTTTCGCCGTCAGCTATATAAACGCGGTTATTTTTTACAGCCTTTAACTCGGCAAAGCCGGGATATGCTAATAGCGTGTTGATGCCGCCCATAGTATGCGCTACGGATGCACCTTCGGGCATTAATATAATAATGTCAGGGTCGGTCGCAAGGCTATCAGCAGTTGTGCCACCTGCAATGTTTAGCATATCGGCCAGGTTGTTTACTGTAGTAAGGGGATCTATTTGCCCTGCACAAAACACAGTAGGCTTGTTCTCCATAAATTTAAGCTTATGGCGAATAATATCAACCCGCTCCTGCAACTCTTCGGGCAGTTGGGCAAACAATACAGAAAATTGCGATGGTGCAGACATTTTGCAAATATGCGAATTTACCTGTTTTACAATCCGCATAAATAGGCAGAATTTACGCAGCCATTATTTTATTATATTTGAAGCAATGATATTCCTGACCTTTTTTATCGGGGTTATAGCTAATTTTATAGGTTATATACCACCCGGTAACATCAATCTTACGCTTATACAGATAACTATAAACAGGGGTTTAAAACAGGCCCTTCAGTTTATTATCGCATTTTCGTGTGTAGAGTTTTTCTTTACCTATTTTGTAATGCAAGGCGCTAAATGGCTATCGGAAGAGGTGAGATTAGATACCATTATAGACTGGGTGATGGTGGTATTATTTGGTACTCTGGGCTTAATTACCTGGCGCAATCGCAATAAACCACCAAAAACAACCTACTCTAACCATGCCAGTATCAAATACGGCATATTATTAGGTTTTCTAAATCCTATGCAAATACCTTTTTGGATGGTTACAGGCACTTACCTTATTACCCACCAATGGATTGAGGATGGCCGCTTAGCCCTGGTGATATTTAGCATAGGTTCGGCAGGGGGTGCGTTTTTAGCCTTGTTTTTATACGCCAAGTTTGCCGGTTTTGTGCAAAAGAAGTTTGAACTGAGCACACGTGTAATAGATATATCCATAGCGATACTGTTCTTCGCCTTTGCGGCTTACCATATATTTAAGCAGCTTTATTTAATTTATTTTAAGCACCATTAAACATTAGCCTCATCGGCTGTTTGCGATGCTTTGGTATTGATATTCCATATCTTCTCTGCCTTGCGGCCAACCAGCCAAAAGGATAAAGCCAGGACGGAAAAGAAAACCGTTTTATTGGTATGATCCCAAAAGTATTCGAAGTATTTAGTGTACAGGAATATGATCAAAAAGGTAATGCCAAACTCGCGGGCTATGGCATCTTTAAACTTTAAGCCGTATAACAAAAACAGGCCCGCTACCACGGCAGATATGATGCCCCAATAAAATAAAGTGATCTGCTTAATGCTCCACCACACATCTAAACTGCCATAGTTGCCAAAAATACTTAACAACCATAACGACATAAAAAGGTAAAGCATGCCCACCACATAGGTAAGCTCCCAAAACCAGGCAAACCATTTACGATTTTTTAATACATGGCATGCGCTTACCAGCAACAAGCCAAACACTACAAAGCGCAACGGGTAATTCATCCCTAAAAAGTATAGCGCCCAGTTGGTTTGATAACCGGTTTCGGTGCCAAACCAGCTACCCAGCGATACCAGCGCGAAAAGCCATATCAACCTTGATGGCATGCGCCAGGCCAAAAAACCATATACAAAAACCGATACCAGGAAAAGCAACGAATAATGCCCTGAGCCATTATCGAACGTCTTGCCCAGGTAGGCTATGCAACAGGCGGTAAACAGCACGCCGGTAAATAACACAGCCTCGTTACTAAACACTTTTTCGGGGAACTGGCGCTCGCGTTTGCGGCCAAGATAAAATAGCCCGGCAGCCATGGCGCCTGATAATATACTGATAATGATATCGGGCGTATCGTACAGCTTTTTTATCCAATTTATAACTGCGTCATCCACAATAAGCGAGCCTATGGCGATAGCCCCGCAAATAAGTGCCACCCACATTGAATACTTAGCCAAACGCATCCAGTCGAACCCCTTTACTTCGTACGAGTTGCGTAACTTATCGGCCTGTGCATCATCAATAACATGGTGCTTTTGCCAGTGACTGATGGTTTGGTTTAAAAAGTCGCTTTCCTGCCTGTCAAGGTTAAGTTTAGCCATGAATACTAATTACCTGAATTAATTTTAATTACACGAATTTAAATTAATTTATAAGCAGCAGACTATTCAATTTACCGATCACAGCGTAGGGCTGTGCGATTCCTTCCCTCGGGAAGGAGGAGGAAGGGGTTAATCAGCTATCCAAAACTTCGAAAGGAAAATTTTTCGGAAGTTTAATAGATTTATCGCTTTTAATAATGGAGATGATTTCGCCCTCTAATGCCCGTATCACATTTATCAAATCGTACTTTACTACAGATTCATCAAATCTTATTACTTTAATGCCAAAGCTCTCTAACTTCTTCTGCCGTATTTCATCTCTGTTAAATGCCTCCTGTGATTATGCGACATGCCATCAATCTCAATGGCTAACATTAACTCCTTGCAATAAAAGTCAACTATATAAATATCAACACATCTTTGTCTATCAAAATCTAACCCCCATAATTTATCTCCTTTCAATTCATTCCAAAGAAGTATTTCGCCAAAGGTCATTTCCTTTCGAAGTTTCCTGGCCAATGGTTTTAACGCGGGATTGTATTGAATTAGTTTAGACATAAATAATTCTACTTTCAAATTTAGATTCCTTTATTAACCCCTCCCTGCACCCTCCCGTTGGGAGGGAATCGCACAAGCCCC